>CAYQJJ010000020.1:8817-20490 GCA_964417745.1 uncultured Wenzhouxiangella sp. | reverse complement strand
AAGCTGCTGTTGGGCCGGGGTGTCAGATCCTCGTCGAAGCCGATCCGGTTATCGATGATCTGGTGGCTGCCTTCCTCGACAAGAATCGCCGTGTGCTGGCTGCCGACGCGGTTCTGGTCGCTGATGACATGATCGCTTCCCGAGACCAGGATACCGACGGCGTTGTCGCCGAACCCGCCGGCCGTTCGCGACGTGCTGCCGATGAGGTTACCGCGCACCAGCGCATCGGCGGAATTACCGGTCAGCTCGATGCCGGCCTGCTCTGCGTTGGCAATCCGGTTGCCACTGCCAGCGATGCCGACCTGGTGGTTTTCGCCGGAAACCCGGACCGCCGTGCCAACCGGCGCCGCCGTGCCGTCGGCAAGCGCACCAATGCGGTTGTTCTGGATGATCGCCGCGCTGGAGCCGACCGTGTTTTCAATGCCCCGCGCAGCATGACCCAGGCGATTGCCCAGCGCCTGGTCGGACCCGCCGATCACCGTCCCGCTGCCGCCATTGCGGATGGCATCGAACAAAAGCGGCAGGGCGTTGCCGTTGGCGTCGACGCCAATATGGTTGGACTGGATGATGGTATTGACCACACCGGTGCCAATACCAATGCCGGTCAGGCCATTGCCGATGGTGTTGTTGCGAATCTGATGGCCCTGTCCGGAGTTGACGAACACGCCCACCAGGTCTTCACCCAGATCAGCACCGTCGACGTTGGTGCCGACGAAGTTGTGTTCGAAGGTATTGAAATTGACCGTGATCGGACTGTCGCCGCCCTGCCCCATGGCGACCTGGCCGGCGAAGAGATTGCGGCATTGATCATTGCCGACCTGGTTCGATGAACTGTTCAGGCGCAGCGCGATACCGGTGCCGAAACCGACCCGGGCATCGCCGGAGGCGTTGGTGCCGATCCCGGTACAGGCGACTTCGCCGGCGCTGGCTCCGGATTCGAAGCGAACCTGATCTCCAGTGTTGCCGGCCACGACATTGGGCGCGGTCTGCAGCAGTGGAAAGTCTCCCCCGCTA
Organism: uncultured Wenzhouxiangella sp.; assembly: GCA_964417745.1. Lineage (GTDB taxonomy): Bacteria > Pseudomonadota > Gammaproteobacteria > Xanthomonadales > Wenzhouxiangellaceae > Wenzhouxiangella. Next base: position 19,476 of record CAYQJJ010000020.1, on the reverse strand, counting down.
AAGCTCTGATCACCGATGCGCGCGTTGGTGCCCTCGACCCGAATCCCCGAGCCGGCGTTGCCGAGTGCCGATGTCCCGGCCTTGTTCAGCCCGATCAGATTGCCGCCGACGAGGTTGTTGTGGCCTTCGATGATCACACCGTGACCGTCGTTGCCGGAAATCACGTTGGGCCAGGGAGCGACGAACGGCGCCACGGCCTGGTGCCCGATGACGTTGCCGTCTCCGAGCACCAGGACGCCCACGGCATTCGGGCGCGCGCTGGTGCCGCCGGCATTGACGCCGATGTGACTCTGGCTCACGGTCACGTTGTCGGCGTTGATGCGGATGCCGGCCTGGGGAAAGTTGTAGACGGCAACCGAGTCGACCACCGAGCCGGCTGCACCCGGCCCGAAGTTCAGTCCGTGCGCGGTGGCGATCGCCTCGTCGCCGCGAATGATCACCGCCGGAATCCCGTCGACGGGATCCCAGTCCGGATGGGTGGTGCCCTCGATGCGCACTTCGCGCCCCAGGCTGTTGTAGCCGTTGACCGGCTCGAACATCGAGGCCGGCGGATTGGAGGAGTTGGTCGGAATATAGTCAGCAAAGGCGATCGTCGCGCTCTGACCGAAACTCAGGTCATTGGCCGTCTCGATGGCCGCACGCAGGGTGCACTCGGCGCACTGCCCGCTCGGGCAGCTTACGGTCGCGCCGGTGGCACAGGTCCCCTCCGGCGCGCCCGACTGGCGCGAGCTGTCGGCCAGCGAATTGACCTCGAAGACATGATCGGTCTGCGCCTGTACCGCCGTGGCCGGAACACTGAGCAGCACGGGACCGACCAGCATGAACAACAGGCTGGCTCGCAGGCATTGCCGGATCGGCTTGTTCATCATCAACTCTCCCAATGGATGCTTCGCAATTGCCTACAGCGTCGCGCCGGCAGCGGGAGAAACCTTGACGAGGCGGTGATTTTTGGATGACTTTCGTTGCCGTGCGCGGCGACCCCGTCCGCTGGGCGATCTCGAAATCATCAACACCACCATCAGCGGCAACCTGGCGCTCCGACACTTCCCGCCCTGCTAGAATTTGCGGGGAGGTACCCGAACTTGAACGACGGTTCTTTTCGATTCGGCAAACATTGCCTGGACTGGGAGCGGCGCGAGTTGACTCGCGACGGTCAGGTTGTCGCCGCCGAACCGAGGGTGCTGGAACTGCTGCGCTTTCTGATCATCAACCGGGAGCGCGCCGTCGGCAAGGACGAGCTGGCCGAAGCGCTCTGGCCCGACCGCGTCATCTCCGATACCGTCATCAGCCAGATCGTGCGCAAGGCGCGCAAGGCCGTCGGCGACGATGGCGACCGCCAGGCGACCATCGCAACCGTCCGCGGCTTCGGTTACCGGTTCGTGGCCACGATCACCGATCCGCTCGAAGCGGGTGAATCCGGCATCGAGACCGGGTCGCGGGAGGACTATCGGCAGCGATCAACCCGTGATAAGCCGCGTCGCGGCTCGTGGGCACCGGGCCGGCGCTGGAGCGCTTTTATCGGCCTGGTCGTGCTGCTCGCACTTGGCGCCGGCGCGCTATTCGGGCCCTGGGGGTCCGGCGGCAACCATGGCTTCAACCCGGTCTCGGCCACCCCGGACCGGCCGGTTCTGGTCGCGATGCTGCCGTTTTTCCACGACCATTCCTCGGTTCGCGATCGCGCGCTGGCACAATCGCTTACCGAGGCCCTGCACATGCGCCTGGCCAGTATCTCCGGTATCGAAATCCGCTCCCCGCGCATCGTCGACATCATTGCCGACAACCACAACGGCCTTGCACAGCTGATCGCCGAGGCCCAGGTTGATTTTCTGCTCTCGGGGACTCTGGAGCCGGCCATGGCCGCCGACCGGCGCGAGCTCGAGCTGGAACTCATTCATCACCAGGGCGGAAGCCTGCAAGCCACGCCGCTGGGCCGGTTTTCGCTACCGTTCCCCGAGTCCAGCGAGTCCCTGTCGGAGTTCATGGCACGGCGCGACACGATTATCCAGCGCCTGACCGAGACCCTGATTCCGGCCCTGCAGCCCGATCTTGATCGCGACCAGACCGGAACCGCCAGCCCGGAGGCGTTCCGGCTGCTGCTGGCCGCCATTCGCGCGGTACGGGCCGTGCAGTGCGACAGCCAGACCGTCGAAGACCTGCTCGGTCGGGCAATCGACACCGATCCGGCGTTTGACCATGCGCGAATGGCCCTGGCCTGGGTACGCTACGCCCAGTTTCGCAACTGCGGCGAGAGCCCGCAGGCCCTGGTGAGTGCCAGCGAGCAGCTCGAGATCGTGCTCGCCCGCAACGCCAATCATCCGGTCGCGCTGCTGATCAATACCCTCATCGAAATCGAGAGCGGCCGGATCGAGGCCGCTTATGCCCGCGCCGCGGCTGCCCTGGATCAACACCCCACTTCGCCCCAGCTACGCCTCAGCCTGGCACACGCACTCACCCACGCCGGATTTCTCGAGGCAGCGGCCGACTACCTCGACGCGCTGGTTGCCAGCGACCCGCTGTTTCTGAGTTTCGAAAAGCCGCACCTTCCGACCGCCTACCTGTACCAGAATCGACTGGACGACTTTCTCGATGCCGCACCCAGCCTGGACGCCCCCCTGTTTCGGTATTACCGGGCCGTCGCCAGCCTCGGCCGCGGCGACGAGCCGGCCGCGCGGGTACTGCTGGAGCCGGCCACCCGGGGTGACCCGACCGATCGGGCAACGCGCATGAGCGAGGCGCTTCTGGCCATCCTCGACGACCGGCCCGATGCGGCCGTGGCGATCGTCGAAGAGCTCGCCTCGACGAGCAGCGACTCGCCGCTGATCAACCCCGAGGCCCTGTTCCAGCTCGGCCGGCTATTGGCGCAGGCGGGCGAACCGGACCGGGCGATCGAAATGTTCGAGCGCTCACTCGACTCGGGATTTTTCTGCGCGGCCTGTCTCGACAACGACAAAGAGCTGACCGGACTGCTCGAGCATCCGGGCTGGACCGCCCTTGTCGGATCGGCCCGGCAACGCCAGCAGGCCATGGCCGAGCGCTTCGACTTGCCGGGAAAACCATGAAATCGTGCCGTGCAGGCAAAACTTTCAGGGACTGGGAAGGAGGCAATACTTGCGGTTGGAATAGTAAGCTCAGCCCTGCCCCGGAAGGGTCGCCTCGAACGGCAGGTAGACTTCCGCGACCGGCTCGAAGCCAAGAATGATCATCAAACCGAACCGGTTGACCTCGACGAAGAACTCGCCTCGCAGGTTGGGCGGTGAATCCGCCAAACCATAGCGCCCCCCCAGGGCTCGCGAAACCTCTCGCCATACCGCACGCGCCTCGGACAGACGTCCGTCGACCGACACCATGACCGGCACGGTTGACTGGTGCTGGAACATCCGCAGCACCTGCGGGTCGACGCGCGAATCGTCCGTCGGAGAGCTCGACTGCGATACCCCCGGCTGGATCAACAACGGTGTGAGCAACAACAAGACAAACTGGAATCGCGCCACGAACGGGCCTCGGGAGCACTGTGAATCAGGTAGCCGAGATTAGCGACCACCGATGACACAGCCGTTACCCGTGGTCGACGACCCCGCTGTCGCGCCAGCCCGAGGTGATCGGGTAGCGCCGGTCGCGACCGAACGCCTTGCGGGTGACGCGCGGCCCGGGCGCACTCTGGCGGCGCTTGTACTCGGCGGCCAGGACCATGCCCGCGATTCGGCGCACGGTATCCTCATCCACCCCGGAGGCCACGATCTCGGTGATCGACTCGTCGTGCTCGACGTAGCGGGTGATGATCTCATCGAGCACATCGTAGGACGGCAGGCTGTCCTGATCGAGCTGATCGGGCGCCAGCTCGGCCGACGGCGGACGGTCGATAACCCCCTGCGGAATCGCCGGTGACTGGCTGTTGCGCCAGTTCGCCAGGCCATACACCAGGTTTTTCAGGCAATCCTTGATCGGGCTGAAGCCGCCGCACATATCGCCATAGATGGTCGAGTAGCCAACCGCCAGCTCGCTCTTGTTGCCGGTCGCCAGGGGCAGATGCCCGAACTTGTTCGACAGCGCCATGATGATGTTTCCACGCGCCCGGGCCTGCAGGTTTTCCTCGGTGAAATTCTCGCGCATGCCGGCGAACGCCTCGGCCAGTTGACGGGTCTGGGCCTGGTAGATCGGCTCGATGGAAATGTTGAGATAGTGCACGCCGAGCAGGTCGATCTGCTCGCTGGCCAGGATCAGCGACAGCTCCGAGGTGTGGCGCGAGGGCAGCATCACCGCGTGCACCCGCTCGGGCCCGAGCGCATCGGCGGCCAGGGCAGCGGTCAGTGCCGAATCGATACCGCCGGAGAGCCCGAAGACCACCGACTCGAACTTGTTCTTGTTGACGTAATCGCGCAGGCCACGCTGCAGCACACGGTAGGTCACCGGCAGCGAATCGGTCGGGCCAGCCGGCCAGTGCTGATACTCCAGCCGACCCGAACCCGGATCGAAGCCGACGCGCAACAGCGCCTCCTCACACAACGCGGCGGGCTCGGAAAGCTCGCCGTTGCCGTCGATGGCCAGCGAGTGACCGTCGAAAACCAGCTCGTCCTGCCCGCCGACACAGTTGAGGTAGAGGACGGGAAGACCGGTTTCGGCGTGACGCTCGGAAAGAATACGGGCCCGGTCGCGGTGCTTGTCCTGGTAGTACGGCGAGGCGTGGGTCGAGACAATGATCTGCGCTCCGGCATCGCGTGCCGCCGCGGCCGCCTCCGGTGTCCAGGTGTCTTCGCAGATGATCACGCCGACGGACACGCCGGCGACTTCGATGACCAGCGGCTTGTCGCCCGGGGCAAAGTAGCGGCGCTCGTCGAACACCGCGTAATTGGGCAGGTCCTGTTTGTCGTAAACCCCGATGACCTTGCCATCGCGCAGCCAGGACACCGAGTTGAAGCGCTGCTCACCCTGCGTACGCGGATGGCCGACGATGACATCGATGCCGTGGACTTCAGCGGCGATCTCGGCCAGCAGGGCTTCGGTCCGGCGCATGAAGCCCGGACGCAGCAGCAGATCTTCCGGCGGGTAGCCGGTCAGGGCGAGCTCGGGGAAAACCACCAGATCGGCACCGTGCCGGTCGCGCGCCTCTGCGATGCGCTCAAGGATGCGATCCCCGTTACCGGTGATGTGGCCGACCAGGAAGTCGTCCTGGACCAGAGCGATATTGAGCATGGGAGGGGTTCAGCGTTCAGGGTTCAGAGTTCAGGAATGACAGGATCCGATCGACCTGAAACCTGAAACCTGAACCCCGAACCCTTGTCCTTACTTCAATCGTCCGGCGATCGCCGCGCCGAGCTCGACCGGCGAGCGTACCGTGGTGGCGCCGGCCTTTTCGAGTGCCTTGTATTTCGCTTCGGCCGTGCCCTCGCCGCCCGAGATGATCGCACCGGCATGGCCCATGCGCTTGCCCGGAGGCGCGGTGACGCCGGCAATATACGCGGCTACCGGCTTGGTAACGTGCTCGGCGATGAATTCGGCCGCCTCTTCCTCGGCGCTGCCGCCGATCTCGCCGACCATGATGATGCCCTCGGTGGCCTCGTCTTCCTGGAACAGCGACAGGCAGTCGACAAAGCTCATGCCGTGAATCGGATCACCCCCGATACCGATGCAGGTCGACTGGCCAAGCCCGGCCTGGGTGGTCTGGAACACCGCCTCGTAGGTCAGCGTGCCCGAGCGCGAAACGATTCCGACCTTGCCGGCCTTGTGAATGCGGCCCGGCATGATGCCGATCTTGCACTCGTCGGGCGTGATGATACCGGGGCAGTTGGGGCCGATCAGCGTGACGTCGTCGTAATTGGCCAGTGCAGCCTTGACGCGCATCATGTCGAGCCCGGGGATGCCCTCGGTAATGCATACGATGATGCGAATGCCGGCATCGGCGGCTTCCAGGATGGCATCGGCCGCAAACGGCGGCGGCACGAAAATCATCGAGGCATCGGCGCCGGTCTCGTCAACCGCCTCGCCAACGGTGTTGAACACCGGCAGGCCGAGATGCTCCTGGCCACCCTTGCCCGGCGTGACGCCACCGACCATGCGGGTTCCGTAGGCGATGGCCTGCTCGGAATGAAACGTGCCCTGGGCACCGGTAAAGCCCTGGGTGATGACCTTGGTTTTCTTGTTGATTAGTACACTCATTGCTCGAAATTCCTTCAGGCGGCGGCTTCAACGGCCTTGCGGGCGCCGTCATTGAGATCGTCAGCGGGGATGATGGCGAAACCGCTATCGGCCAGCAGCTTCTTGCCCTCGTCCACGTTGGTACCTTCCAGGCGAACCACCACGGGCACGTCCGGATGGGTTTCCTTGACGGCACTGATGATGCCCTCGGCGATCAGGTCACAGCGCACGATGCCACCGAAAATATTGACCAGGATCGCCTTGACGCTGTCGCTCGACAGGATCAGCTTGAAGGCCTCGCGAACACGCTCGGCGTTGGTGCCGCCGCCGACATCGAGGAAGTTGGCCGGCTCGCCGCCGGCGAGCTTGATGACATCCATGGTCGCCATCGCCAGCCCGGCACCGTTGACCATGCAGGCGATATTGCCATCGAGGGTGACGTAGTTGAGCTCGTGCTTGGAGGCGGCCAGCTCGGTCGGGTCTTCCTGCGACTCATCGCGCATCTCGGCCAGATCGGCATGGCGAAACAGCGCGTTGTCATCGGCGTTGAGCTTGGCATCCAGCGCGCTGAGATCGCCCTTGCCGTCGATGATGAGCGGATTGATCTCGATCAGGCTGATGTCTTTTTCGATAAACAGCTTGTGCAGGCCGGCCATGATCTTGGTGAGCTGGCGAACCTGCTTGGCGTCCAGGCCCATCCCGAAACCGAGCTGGCGCGCCTGGTAGGGCATGAAACCGGCAGCCGGGTCCACCGCCGCGGTGATGATCTGCTCGGGCGTGTCAGCGGCGACCTGCTCGATATCCACGCCACCGGCGGCCGAGCCCATGAACACCACGGCCTTGTGCTTGCGGTCGACGACCGCACCAAGGTAGAGCTCGTGCTTGATGTCGGTCGCCTCGGCGATCAGGACGCTGTTGACCGGCAGCGCCCGGCCACCGGTCTGGTAGGTCTCGATCGACATCCCCAGCATGCGTTCGGATTCGGCGCGCACTGCGTCGAGGCTGTCGACCAGCTTGACCCCGCCGGCCTTGCCTCGACCGCCGGCATGGACCTGGGCCTTGATGACCCACTCGTTGCCGCCGACCTTGCGGGCGGCCTCGACAGCTTCTTCGGCCGTGGTTGCCAGTTCGCCGCGCGGTACGGGAATGCCGTAGGCTTCGAACAGTTCCTTGGCCTGATATTCATGAAAATTCATTGATTGATCCCTTGCTTGTAAGGATGGTTCGGGTTCGCGTGAACGAGCCAATACGGGGCGGACATGCGCCGCAGCCGACATATTCTAACAGCCCGGCGGAATTATCAAAGCGCCGGTAGAATGTATACTCTGGGCCTGAAGGGTGCCGAATGCGTACGGGCGAGTCGGGGCCGGCCTGTCGTCCCGTGGAGCGGAAACGCTGGATAGTGTTGGAACGGAGGCTGAATTGAAAGCGCGCAGCTCACTGGTCGCCGACGACGACATCGTTCGTCGTGCCCTGCACTACCTCAACGGCTTCCGGCTGATTGTCGCGCCGGTGCTGCTGTTGGTGGCGCTCAGCCCGCTGGCCACCGACCTGACGCCGCCGTACAAGACCTTCCTGGCCCAGTCGGCCGCTTTCACCTACATCGGCGCGACGCTGATTTTCCTGGCTTTTCACCTGCGCCGGACCATTCCGGCCCAGGAACTGGCCTCGTTTTCGCTGGCCACCGACCTGATCATCATTTCGATCACCCTGCACTGCTTCGGCGGTATCGAGAGCGGGCTGGTCATCCTGCTGCTGTTCACGGTCGGCATTTCGGGGCTGCTGCTGCCGCTCAAGACCGCACTACTGTTCGCGGCACTGGTCTCGCTGGGGCTGATTCTCGATGCCCTCATTGCCGCGCGCGGCGAACCCAGCGCCTCGCTCGCCGCCCAGGCGGCGCTGTACGGCATCGCGGCATTCGTCACCGCCCTGGGCTGCTCGCTGCTCGGGCGCTGGGGGCGCGAGTACCAACTGCTTGCCGAGCGCCGGGGGGTCGACCTGGCCAACCTGGAGCAGGTCAACGAACTGATCATCCACCGCATGCGCTCGGGCGTGCTGGTGGTCGATTCGCACAACCGGATTCGCCAGATCAACGAGGCGGCCTGGTACCTGCTCGGCAATCCGCCGGTCAGCCAGCGCGACCTGAAGGTCGTCTCGCCGCCGCTGGCCGAACGCCTCGAGCGCTGGCGCAAGACCGGGCGCACCGAGGACGAGGGACTATTGCTGCAGGCCACCCAGGTCGCGGTGGTGCCGCGCATGCTGGCCATGCCCGGTATCAAGAGCGAGGCCACGCTGATCTTCCTCGAAGACACCTCGGTGGTCAGCCGGCGTGCGCGCGACCTCGCCCAGGCCTCGCTGGCACGCCTGTCGGCCAGCATCGCGCACGAAATCCGCAATCCGCTGGGCGCGCTCAGCCACGCCGGGCAGCTGCTGGGAGAGTCCGAGGACCTGGTGCCGGCCGACCAGAAGCTGGTCAAGATGGTGCTCAATCACAGCGCGCGCATGAACGACATTGTGGAAAACGTGCTCAAGCTCTCGCGCCGCGAGCGCGCCCGGCTCGAGCCGGTCAACCTGGTCACCTGGACCAAGAAGCTTGCCAACGAATTCCGGCGCTACCACAAACTGCCGGTCGAACAGGTCCGCCTCGAGGTCCCCTCGGCGGCGATCATGGTGCTGATGGACCCCGGCCAGCTGACCCAGGCGGTCTGGAACCTGATGGAAAACGCGCTCAAGCACGCGCGCACCGAAGACGATGAGCTGCCGACCATCACGCTGCGCGTCAGCCCGATCCGCGGGCACCGGGAGATGGCCCTCGATATCATCGACAACGGCCCCGGCATCCCGCTGGAGAAGCGCTCGCAGATCTTCGAGCCGTTTTTCACCACCCACAAGCTCGGTTCGGGGCTCGGGCTGTACCTGGCCCGTCAGCTGTGCGACGCCAACCAGGCGCCGCTGGAATACGTTCAGGTGCCCAATGCCGGCGCGTGTTTCCGTATCCTGCTCCGGCGGCCGGAGGCTGCGGAGAACCGTTCCGGCGAGACCGACGGCACGGAAAAGCAGGGCCTTTCGGCCTGACCATTCACCGGCACTTTGCCGCATGATCAAGACGTTCGAGGAATCCAAATGAGTCAGATGCGCGCCCTGGTAGTCGACGACGAGCCCGATCTGCGCGAGCTGCTGGACATCACGCTGAGCCGCATGGGGCTGGAAGTCGAGACCGCCGAAGACCTGGCCGCGGCGCGGCGATTGCTGTCGGACAATCCCGACTATGCGTTGTGCCTGACCGACATGCGCCTGCCCGACGGCAACGGCCTGACCCTGATCAAGGAGATCAATCGCGACTTCAGCCAGATCCCGGTCGCCATGATCACGGCCTTCGGCAAGGTCGAAGACGCGGTCACGGCGCTCAAGTACGGCGCTTTCGACTTTGTCTCCAAGCCGGTCGACCTCGAAGCACTGCGCAATCTTGTGCGAACGGCCCTGAAATTGCGCGAAGACGACCGCGAGAAAGCCCCCGAGCCAGCCGAGGCCGGCGGCAAGCCCGCGCCGGCGCCGACCGAGAAGGACAAGCCGGACGCCGAGTCCGATGAGGGCAAGAGCCTGCTGCTACAGCGCCTCATCGGCAAATCAGACGCCATCAAGCGGGTTCGCCAGACCATTTCGAAGCTGGCGCGCAGCCAGGCCCCGGTGCTCATCAGCGGCGATTCCGGCACCGGCAAGGAACTCGCCGCCCGGCTGATCCACGATCTGGGTCCGCGCGCCGAACAGCCCTTCGTGGCGGTCAACTGCGGCGCGATTCCCTCGGAATTGATGGAAAGCGAGTTCTTCGGCCACATCAAGGGCAGCTTCACCGGCGCCGACACCGACAAGGAAGGCCTGTTTCAGGCCGCCAACGGAGGCACCCTGTTTCTCGACGAGGTCGCCGACCTGCCGCTGCCGATGCAGGTCAAGCTGCTGCGCGTCATCCAGGAAAAGGCCGTGCGCCCGATCGGCGGCCGCGAAGAGACGCGCATCGACGCGCGTATTCTGTCGGCCAGCCACAAACCGCTCAAGCCCGAGGTCGAGCAGGGCAATTTCCGCAATGACCTCTATTATCGGCTCAATGTCATCGAGCTCCCGATGCCGGCACTGAGCGACCGGCGCGGCGATATTCCCCTGCTTGCCGAGCACTTTCTCGAATCGATCGGCGAGCAATGGGGTGAGCCCGCGCGCCAGGTCGATGACGATGCCATGGAGGCACTGAAACAACACGCTTTTTCCGGCAACGTGCGCGAGCTGGTCAATATTCTCCAGCGCGCCGTCACGCTGTGCGAGGGCGACAAGATCACGCGCGAGGACCTCAGCCTCGACAGCGACGTCATGCCCGACCAGTCCAGCCTCGGCGAACGCCCGGATGACCGCAGCCTGGACGACTACATCGAAGACGTCGAGCGACGCATTCTCGAAAATGCCTTGCGCGAGGCCCGCTACAACAAGACCGAAGCGGCCCGGCAACTCGGCATCACGTTCCGGTCGCTACGCTACAAA
>CAYQJJ010000020.1:3816-8717 GCA_964417745.1 uncultured Wenzhouxiangella sp. | reverse complement strand
CCGTCGGAGCATTCGGTCACGCCCGGCAGGCTGACCTCGATGACCCGGTCGCCGGGCTGGTAGGTCAGCAGGGCGGGCCGGAAAAAGGTCTGGTCATTGAGTGCAACAAGCACTCCGGCATGCGCCGTTGTGGCCAGCAGGCAGAGAGCCAGGGCCAGTAGAAATCCTTTGATCATGGTCGAGACGTCACTCAGTCAATTCGGCGGCATGGTCGCAGCCCTGCCGTTAGCTCCCCGGAAACAGGAAGTTAGGCGTCGGTAAAACAGCCGCCCGGCGATTTTCACCGGGGTGTGAGACAATTCACTTATCCTAGCTTTAGCCAACGATTCGGACCCAAAGTTCCAGATCACCCTTCAGCCATGAACGATTCATCAGCCATTTCCCGGGATCCGACCCCCCCGGGGCGCGACCCGGTGTTCAATCGGACCCCCCTGGACGGTCTCGACCGCGATGAGCTCCTTGCCTCGTTTCGCAGCGTGCGGCAAGCGACCGAGGCGCTGGCTGATGGCCTGAGCCCGGAGGACCAGAACCTCCAGTCGATGCCAGAAGCCAGCCCGCTCAAGTGGCACCGCGCCCATACCACCTGGTTTTTCGAGCAATTCATCCTGCATCCGTGGATGCAAGGCTATCGGTCTTTCAACGAGCCTTTTGCCTACCTGTTCAACTCCTACTACAACGGCATCGGCGCCCAGTTTCCACGCGCTCAGCGATCGCTGATCTCGCGTCCCGACACCGTCGAGGTCGGCGACTATCGGGCCTGGGTCGATCAGGCGATGGAACGATTGATTGGAACAATCGCCGACGACCAGCTCGCCGAGTTCGCCGGGCTGATGGTGCTCGGGCTCAACCACGAGCAGCAGCACCAGGAACTGGCCGTGACCGACCTCAAGCACGGCTTCAGCTTCAACCCGCTGGCACCGGCCTGGCGTGACCCGGCACCGAAGGCCCAGGGGATCGCCGGAGCGGCCTGGATCGGTTTCCCGGGTGGCATCCACGAAATCGGCAGCCCGGACGACCGGTTCTGCTTCGACAACGAGACGCCGCGCCACCGCGTTCTATTGCAGGACTACGAACTGGCCCGGCGCCCGGTCACCTGCGGCGAGTATCTCGATTTCATGCACGATGATGGCTACAGCCGCCCCGAGCTATGGCTGGCCGATGGCTGGGCCTGGGTATGCGCCAACGACATCGAGGCGCCGCTGTACTGGTCCCGCGAGACCGATGACTGGCAGCTCTACACCCTGGCCGGGACGCGGCCGGTCGACCCGGACGAGCCGATCTGCCATATCAGCTTTTACGAGGCCTTTGCCTATGCCCAGTGGGCCGGGGCACGCCTGCCCAGCGAGGCCGAGTGGGAAATCGCCGCGCGCGGTCTCCCGGTCGAGGGCCATTTCGCCGACCGCGGCCTGATGCACCCGACCGGCGCCCCCGATCACACCGGGCCGGTCCAGATGTTTGGCGATATCTGGGAGTGGACGGCATCGAGCTACGCCTCCTATCCGGGCTTTCGCGCCGCACCCGGGGCCGTTGGCGAATACAATGGCAAGTTCATGGCCAACCAGATGGTTCTGCGCGGCGGCAGCTGCGCCACTCCCGCGGGGCATATTCGCCCCGGCTACCGGAATTTCTTTTATCCCGTCGATCGCTGGCAATTCAGCGGTCTTCGCCTTGCCCGAGACTGTTGAAAACATGACCCCGAAAAATAACGACCCGGACTTCGAAAAAGACATCATCGCCGGGCTTTCCGACTCGCCCCGCAACCTGCCCTGCAAATACCTTTACGACACCCAGGGCTCGGAATTCTTCGAGGCCATCTGCCGGACCGACGATTACTACGTCACCCGCGCCGACCTGGCCCTGCACGAAGCACACATCGGCGAAATCAGCGAGATGGTCGGGCCCAACGCGCATATCGTGGAGTTCGGGTCGGGCGAGGGCATCAAGACCCGCAAGTTGCTCGCCGGGCTGGACAGCCCGCGCGCCTACACCCCGATCGAGATTTCCGCGGCAACGCTGGCCGCTTCGGCGCGTGAACTGCGGTCGGCGTTTCCCGAAATCGAGATCGATCCGCTGCGCGCGGACTACCTGCAGCCGATCGACACCAAGCGCCTGGCGCTCGACCCGCCGGCCAATCGCCGGGTGGTCTACTTTCCCGGTTCGACGATCAGCAACTTCGAGCACCAGGACGCCATCGAGTTTCTCGGTCGCATGGGCCGGATCGCCGGGCCCGACGGCGCGGTGATGATCGGCGTCGACCTGCTCAAGTCAGCCGACATTCTGTGCGCGGCCTACGACGACAGCGAGGGCCGGACCGCCGCATTCAACCTCAATATCCTTCAGCGCATGGTCGACGAGCTCGGCGCAAAGGTCGAGCTCGACGCCTTCGCCCACGAAGCCCGCTTCAATCCCGAGTTCAATCGCATCGAAATGCACCTGGTCGCGCGCCGCCCGACGACGATCGTCATCGGCGAGCATCGCTTCGAATTCGACACCGGGCAGACCATCCACACCGAAAACAGCCACAAGTACTCGGTCAAGGATTTCCGGCAGCTCGCCGCGCGCGCCGGCCTGGAATCGACCAAGGTCTGGAAAGACCCCGACGGCCTGTACAGCATGCACTGGCTGGTCCCGCACAGCGATAGCCCGGAGTGAGGCACTGCGGTATGATTCGGGGTTTACGTACTCAGGAGCAACGACCATGAAAGCACTTGTATGCGGCGCTGTCGCGCTGACTCTGCCCCTGGCCGCCCTGGCCTCTCCCCTGGATGACTACTGGGCCAATCTTCAGGACTTGTGCGGCAATGCCTACGAAGGCGAGTTGATCACCCACCCCGAGGGCGAGACCGGGTTCGTCGACCAGCGCCTGGTGATGCACGTGCGCGACTGCAGCGAAGAGCGCATTCGAATCCCGTTCGTGGTCGGCGACAACCTGTCGCGGACCTGGGTCCTGACCCGCAGCGATGATCGCATCGAGCTCAAGCACGACCACCGCCACGAAGACGGCACGCCCGAGCAGACGACCATGTACGGCGGCACCTCGACCAACGCCGGCCGCGCCGAGGAACAGTATTTTCCGGCCGACGAACAGACCCGCCAGGTCATCGAAGATGCGTTTTCCAATGTCTGGGTCATGCGCGTGCACCCTGGCGAGACCTTCACCTACGGCCTGTGGCGACTGGGCACGCCGCGCGTGTTCCAGGTCGATTTCGACCTGACCGAAACCGTCGAGGCCCCGCCGGCACCCTGGGGCTGGGAAGACTGAGCCGGCCTTGGGGACCCGGCCGAGCGGTTAGAATACGCGGCTGATCCCATCCACCCAATCGGAGAATGTTCATGAACGAACCCGTTCGCGTTGCCATCACCGGCGCCGCCGGTCAGATCGGCTACCAGCTGTGCTTCCGGATCGCTTCCGGCGACCTGCTCGGCCGCAATCAGCCGGTCATCCTGCAGTTGCTGGAAATTCCTCCGGCCCTGGACGCGCTCAAGGGCGTGGTCATGGAGCTGGAAGACTCGGCCTTTCCGTTGCTGCACGGCGTGGTCGCCACGACCGACCTGGAAGAGGGCTTCAAGGACACCGATTATGCCATTCTGGTCGGCGCGAAGCCGCGCGGGCCGGGCATGGAGCGGGCGGACCTCCTTACCGGGAACGGCAAGATCTTCGGCCCGCAGGGCAAGGCTCTCAACGCCGTGGCCAGCCGCGATGTCAAGGTGCTGGTCGTCGGCAACCCGGCCAACACCAACGCCCTGATCGCGCAGGCCAACGCGCCGGACCTGCCAGCGGCCAACTTCACCGCCATGACCCGCCTGGATCACAACCGTGCCCTGGCTCAGCTGGCCGAAAAGACCGGCGTGCACCACACCAACATCAAGCAGATGACCATCTGGGGCAACCACTCCTCGACCCAGTACCCCGACCTGCACCAGACCCTGGTTGCCGGCACGCCGGCACTCGATACCGTCGGGCAGGACTGGTACGTCGACGAGTTCATTCCCACCGTGCAGCAGCGCGGCGCGGCCATCATCAAGGCCCGCGGGGCCTCCAGCGCCGCTTCGGCCGCCTCCTCGGCGATCGACCACATCCGCGACTGGGCACAGGGCACCGACGGCGACAGCTGGGTCTCCATGGCGGTGCCGTCCGATGGCAGCTACGGGATCGAGCCGGGCGTGATCTACTCCTTCCCCTGCACCTGTGAAAACGGCCAGTGGAAGATCGTTCAGGGGCTGGAAATCAACGATTTCTCGCGCCAGCGCATGGACGCTTCGGACCAGGAACTGCGCGAAGAGCGTGCCGCGGTCGAAGACCTGCTCTAAAAGCAGGCAACGGGCTCAAGGCGCAAGGGGCAAAGTATTCGCCCCTTCGCCTTGTCCCTTATCCCTTGAACCTTGAACCTTGAGCCTTGAACCTTGAAATGGCGTCAAGCCAGGGTTCGATGCTTCCGCACCACCAGCATCGCCATTTCCAGCGCCTGCTCGTAATTCAGGCGCGGATCGACGGTGGTCTTGTAGCAGGTCGCCAGGTCGTCTTCGCGCAGTTCGCGCGCGCCACCGATGCATTCGGTGACGTTTTCTCCGGTCAACTCCAGGTGGACCCCGCCCAACCTTGAGCCGCAGGCAGCGTGGATTTCGAACGCCTGCTCGACCTCGGCACGGATATTCTCGAAGCGCCGGGTCTTGTAGCCGTTGTCGGTCTTCTCGGTATTGCCATGCATCGGATCACACACCCACAGCACGGGTGAGCCGGTCGCCTTGACCGCCTCGACGAGTGCCGGCAGGTGATCGCCGACCTTGCCGGCGCCCATGCGGTGAATCAGGACGATGCGGCCGGCTTCGTCATCCGGGTTGAGCGTGCGGATCAGGCCCTTGAGCCAGTCTGCACTCATGCCCGGCCCGACCTTGATGCC
>CAYQJJ010000020.1:0-3806 GCA_964417745.1 uncultured Wenzhouxiangella sp. | reverse complement strand
CACCCCGGAACAGTTCGACGTGCGCGCCCTCGAGCTCGGCGGTGCGCATGCCGATCCACGGAAAATGCGTCGACAGGTTGAACCAGCCCCACTGGCGCGGCACCCGGCGGGTCAGCGCCTGCTCGTAAGGCAGGTGCAGCGCCTCGTGCGAGGTAAAGAAGTCCACCCGCCGCAGGCTGCCGGGCTGCTGGCCGGTGATGGTCTCCATGAAGCGCACCGAGTGGCCGATGCTGTCGGCGATGCGATGGAACTCGGCGGCCAGCGGCGAGTGCTCAACCCAGCCCAGATCCCAGTACTCGGGATGATGCAGGTCGGCAAAGCCGCCGTCGACCAGGGCGCGCACAAAGTTCATGCTCATTGCCGAACAGGCATGCGCGCGCGCCAGGCGGGCCGGATCGGGCCGCCGGGAGGCCGCGTCGAATGCCGGCGCGTTGACCAGGTCACCGCGGTAGCTCGGCAGGGTGACGCCGTCTCGGGTTTCGGTGTCTTCCGAGCGCGGCTTGGCGTACTGCCCGGCAAAGCGACCGACTCGCAGCACCGGTTTCTCGAGACCGTGCAGCAGAATCAGCGACATCTGCAGCAGCACCTTGAGCCGGTTGGCCACGATCGAGGATTCGCACTCGGAAAACACCTCGGCGCAGTCCCCGCCCTGCAGGAAGAATCGCTTGCCGGCCTGGGCCTCGGCGATCTGCTCTTTGAGCGTGAGCACCTCCCACGAGGTCACCAGTGGCGGCATGTCGGCCAGCTCGGCGAGCGCTCGCTCGAGCTCGCCGGCATCGGGATAGCTCGCCTGTTGGCCGGCAGGCTGCTGCTTCCAGGAATCGGGGCGCCAGCCACGGGCCGGGGTGATGGTCTTGAGCGTATCGGTCATGGTCTTCAACAGGCGTTTGAAATCAGGGTTTTCGGGCAATCAGAGCCCAGAGCATAAAGCCCGAGAGCAAAAGATACCAGACCAGCGTCCAGGCCGGCATCGACAGGCCGAGAAAGGTCCAGTCGATCTCGGCGCAGTCGCCGCTGGCGGTGAACGCCTCGCGCAGGATGTCGGCGACCGGGTAGTCGAACTCGCGCATGGTCGCCCAGTCGGCCCCGCAGCCCCCCATCGGGTCGGGTGGCTGGTTCTGGAGATGGACGTGCTGTCCGGCGGTGACCACGCCCCAGCCGGCGCCGCCGAAAAACGGCAACGCGACCAGCCAGCGGCCCCAGCGGCGCGGGTTGCCGATCACGCCACCGAGCGCGGCGAGCCCCATGATCATGAAGCCGAAGCGCTGCAGCATGCACATCGGGCACGGCGCCAGGTCGAGCACGAACTGGGCGTAGTAGGCGTATCCGAGCAGGCCAACACAGGCCAGCAGTACCAGCACGAACGGCGTGCGGCCTTCGATCAAACGATTCATTGTTTTACAGCGTCTCGCTCAAGGGGCTCATCAGCTTGTTCGGACTTCCGGAATGCACGGCAAGTTCATCGCGCCCAACGTGCCGGATACTCAAGGGTAGGCGTCCAGGTCGGTGGCGAACAGCATCTGGATGTCACGAAAAGCCTTGAACTCGAGATGATTGCCGCTCGGGTCGGCGATGAACAGCGTGGCCTGCTCGCCCTTGCGCCCGGCAAAGCGGACATAGGGCTCGATGACGAAATCGCTGCCGGCCGAGCGCAGGCGCTCGGCGAGTTGCTCGAAGTCATCCCACTCCAGGATCGGGCCGAAGTGGCTGGCCGGGACCTCGTGGCCATCGACCGGATTGGTCTGCGCGGCCGGGTGATGTTCGGCATCGACGCGATGCAGCACCAGCTGATGGCCGAAAAAATCCAGATCGACCCATTGGTCGGAGCGGCGCCCGGTCGAGCAGCCCAGCCGGTCGGTGTAAAACGCCAGGGTGGCGTCCAGATCGGTGACTGGCAGGGCCAGATGAAAGCGTGGATAGGGGGTGGTTGGAATCGTCATGCGCCCATCCTACCCCAGCCACTTGAGCAGCTTCATCTTGAACGCGCTGTAGGGCGCGAAACGAACCGGAATCTCGGGGAACCGGGCGCGCTTCATGACCGCCTTGAGGTGGCTGAAACGATCGAAACCGGCCTTGCCGTGGTACTGGCCCATGCCGCTCTGGCCGACCCCGCCGAACGGCAGTTCGGGTACCGACATGAACATCAGCACATCGTTGATGCACAGGTTGCCGGTGCTGACTTCATCGATGAAACGCTTTTCGCTGTGGCGGTTACGGGTGAACAGGTAGGCCGCCAGCGGCTTGTCGCGCGCGCCGATGAAATCCATGGCGGAATCGAGATCTTCGACCGTCAGCACCGGCAGGATGGGGCCGAAAATCTCCTCGCGCATGACCGCATCGTCGGGCCCGACCCCGGTCAGCACGGTCGGCTCCATGCGCAGCGACTGTTCGTCGTAGCGCCCGCCCAGCGCGACTTCGCCGGAATCCAGGTAACCCTGCAGGCGCTCGAAATGGCGCGCGTTGATGATGCGGCAGTAGTCGGCGCTGGCCAGCCGGTCGTCTCCGTACATGGCATCGAGTTCCGAGGCCATGGCCGCGATCAGCGGCTCGCGCTGCTCGGGCGTGACCAGCACGTAGTCCGGCGCGATGCAGGTCTGGCCGGCGTTGAGGCACTTGCCCCACACCAGCCGCCGCGCGGCCGATTTCAGGTCGGCGCCGGCATCGACCACGCAGGGGCTCTTGCCGCCCAGCTCCAGGGTCACCGGCGTGAGATGCTCGGCGGCCGCGCGCATGACGACCCGGCCGACCGCCGCGCCGCCGGTGTAGAGAATATGGTCAAAGCGCTGCTTGAGCAGTTCGGTGGTCTCCTCGACCGCGCCCTGCACCACCCTGACGGCGCTGGAATCGAGATACTCCTCGATCAGGCGCGCCATCAGTTTGGCGGTGCTGGCGGCCACTTCCGAGGGCTTGATGACCACGCAATTGCCCGCCGCCAGCGCCGGGATCAACGGGCTGAGGACGAGCTGAACGGGATAGTTCCAGGCCCCGATGATCAGCACCACGCCCAGCGGCTCGGGCTGAACCCAGCTTCGCCCCGGCTGGCCAACGGCCGGGGTGAACACCCGCCGTGGCCGGCTCCAGCGCTTGAGCCGGCGACGCGCATGGCGGATTTCGCTGTAGACCAGCGCCAGCTCGCCCAGCAACACTTCCTGGGGTGGCTTGTCGAGATCATCAGCCAGCGCCGCGGCAATGGCATCCTCGTTGTCGTCGAGCAGCCGTTCGAGCGCATCGAGCTGTCCGCGCCGCCAGTCCAGCGGTCGTGTCAGCCCGTCGGCAAACGCGCCACGCAGCTCGCTCATCATGCTCGGGTATTGCGCGGGTTCAATCGCCATTCCGGTCATCCTGATCTGATTAGCAAAGGCAGAATTCTACGCCACCGGTTGTCGACCGGCTTCCTGTCACCGGCGATCAAGGGCAAGTGCCGGCAATCAGCGCAGCTGGCTGTCCTTGCTCGCGCGCCGGTTGAACCCCGACCCGGCCCCGTCCTCGGCATCGCGTTCGGACTGGCAGTCCACGCACAGCCGCACCCCGGGCAGGGCACGGCGGCGCGCCTCGGGGATGGGCTCGCCACATTCCTCGCAGTCGGCGCGGCCGGGGCCTTCGGGAATCCGGCTGCGCGCCCGCTCGACGGCTTCATCGACGGTGCTGTCGATCTGGTCCTGAACTGCCCCGTCCTTGGCCCAACCGGTTGCCATGTCTGCTCCTAATTTTTTTCACGCCGGCCTTGGATCAGAGGCGCGCGGCCAGCCGTGTGCCCTCGTCGATGGCGCGCTTGGCATCGAGCTCGGCCGCGACCTCGGCCCCGC
>CAYQJJ010000019.1:0-20626 GCA_964417745.1 uncultured Wenzhouxiangella sp. | reverse complement strand
CGGTTCGAATTCCGACACGGCCTGGACCAGAGCGTCACACCAGTGCTGGTAATAGGCAGGCGGCACCGGGCATCGCCCGGTCCGGCTGTGCACTTCGGCCATCTCGTCCATCGAGCGCCGAACGGCATTCGAACCACTGGCATAGGTCAGCGAAATACTGATGCCGCGACGCAGCATGCGCTGCTGCTGGTTCCAGTTGGTACCTTCGAACATGGCGCGAATCCGGGAATCCTTCTCCAGAAGCAATTCGTAGAAGCGCGAAATGAACTTGCGATCACGCAAGCAGCGGCCATAGCTGGCCTGGACGTCGTCAACCTGAGTCAATGGGGTCTCCTGAAAATTCTGGCTGCCGGGTCGCTCCTGAATGACCTGGGAGCCGCGCCGGCGATTGACTAAAGCAATCGAAAGTTCGCTTTCGATCCATATTTGCGACAATTGTCCATCGCTTGCGCCGGGGACAAATTGAGCAGAGTCAAATTTCACGGCCGAAGTATGCGCAGCCACCACCAGAAGTTGACCAGCCCCATCAGCGAGGCCGCCACGTAGGTCAGCGCGTCAGCGGTGAGAATCCGGCGGGCGTGGGGGCGGTCGGCCGGGTGCAGGTAGCCGCCCTTGTCGAGCAACGGCAGCGCGCGCCGGAAGCTCGCGTCGAGTTCGGTCGGCAGGGTCATCAGGTGCACGACGATTCCCGAGGCCAGCGCGGCCACACCCAGCACCAGCAGCGTCAACCCGGCGCGCGGCAGCCGCAACGCCAGCATCACCAGCGGCATCAGCGCGATCAGGATCACCCCGAAGCGCTGCAGCTTCTGCAGCGAGCCGACCAGGCGCGTGCGCCAGATCAGCGGGCGATAGCCGTCAGCGTGCTGTACCGCGTGCCCGACCTCGTGGGCGGCCACGGTAACCGCGGTCAGCGAGCCGCTGTCGTGGTTATCCGGGCTCAGGCGCACGGCGCGCGCCTCGGGGTCGTAATGGTCGGCTCCGGCCTCGCCGCGTTCGACGCGCACATCCTCGAGCCCGAGGCGATCGAGCAGGTGGCGCGCCAGCTCCGCGCCGGTTCCCTGGTAACGGTCGCGCGGTTCCTGGTAGCGGGCCAGCACCCGCTTGACCCACCACTGCGGCAGGAAAATGCACGCGGCAAGCAGCGCGAGAAGAACAATGATCATCAACCAGTCACTCGGTATTGAGGTATTGCCAGGCCTGCTGGCGAGTCAGTCCGCTCAGGCGCGCCAGCACCCGCGCGGCCCGCGAAGGCGGCAGTTCCGTGGCCAGTTCGCGCGCCAGGGCTGCCACCGATATGCCCGGAGCCGGCTCGGGGTTGCCGGAAACCACCAATACCGCCTCGCCGCGGCGCTGCTGCTCGTCGGCGCGAACCAGCGCCAACAGCTCAGACAGCGAAGCGCGCCGGACGGTTTCGTGCAGCTTGGTCAGCTCGCGCGCCAGGGTCGCGGTGCGCGCCTCGCCGAGCATCGCGGCCAGATCAGCCAGCACCGGCTCGAGATCGCGTGCCGGCACGTAGAAGATGAGCGTGGCCGACTGATCGGCCAGGGCCTCGAGGCGTCGACGCCGCGCCCCGCCCCGGGCCGGCAGAAAGCCCTCGAACAGGAAGCGGTCCGAAGCCAGACCGGCAGCCGAAAGCGCAGCGACCGCCGCGCAGGCACCCGGAATCGGACACACACGCACACCGGCTTCATGGGCGGCCGAGACCAGCCGGAAGCCGGGATCGGAGATCAGCGGCGTGCCGGCATCACTGACCAGCGCGACATCGTCGCCGGCGCACAGGGTCGCGACCAGGGACTCGACCGCCCGGCGCTCGCTGTGCTCGTTGACCGACACCAGGCGCACCGAGGCGTTGGCAGCCGGGATCAGCCGCCGGCTGACGCGGGTATCCTCGGCCGCGACCACGGCCACTTCGCCGAGAACCGAGCGAGCACGATCGCTCAGATCGCCCAGATTGCCGATCGGTGTGGCCACCACGAACAAGGTTCCAGCCGGTGCGGCTTGCCCGGGCGCCTGAGGATCGGATTTCATGGGCAATATTGTAAGCGGTCACCTGTAGCGCCATCGTTTATCATGTTCGCCCATGACAAGGCTCCTCACACTCGCCCTTCTCGTCACCCTGCTGGCAAGCGCCTGCGCGCCAACCGCGCCGGTAACCCGGCCGGAGGCACCGGTCGACGAGCGCGCCGAAGCGCTCGAGGCCCTGACCCGGGACGGGCGCTACGCAGAAGCCGCCGCCGGCTGGCTGGCCCGGGCCGCCGAGCACCCGGCCATGGCCGCCACCGCGACGCTGAACGCGGCCGAAAACTGGCTGCGCGCCGGGCAGCTTGAGTCAGCCCGACTGCTGCTCGACCAGCACGGCCCGGCACGGCTGGATGGCGAAAATCTCGTTCGCTGGCAACTTGCGCGTGCCGAGCTGGCGCTGCTCGACGGCGACCTGGCCATGGCCGGCTGGCTGCTTGCCGAGACCGAAGCCGCGCTTCCCGAGCGTCAGCGCCTGCGCTTTGAAATGCTCGAAGACCTGTTGCGAGAAGCCCGCGAGAATCCGGCCCGCGAAGCGCTTCGGGCCCTGAACTCGGCTGTGCACGAGCCGGATTTCTCACCGGAAATCGCCCTGGCCCTGCTCATCGAGCTGCCGCATTCCGAGCTCGAAGCCCTGCTGGAGCAACACGGCCATCGCCCCGAGATCGCCCCCTGGCTGGACCTGGCCGCCTCGGCCCGGGCAGTGCTGCTCGACGATCCGGCGCTGACCCGCGCCCTGAACGAGTGGGAAGAGCGCCACCCGGCCGCCGGCTACAGCGCCGAGCAGGCTGAAATGTGGCTTGCACTGTGGCGCCAGACCCGCGACTGGCCGCGGCGCATCGCCGTCATGCTGCCCGGGGAAGGGGCACTGGCGCGCGCCGGTTCGGCGATTCGCGACGGGCTGGTCTCGGCCTGGCTGGAACTGCCGCCGGCACGCCGGCCGGCGCTCGAGTTCATCTACCTCGACGACCGCCCCGGAGCGGCCACCTCGGCCTGGTTCGAGGCGCGCGAGCGCAATGCCGACTTCCTGCTCGGGCCGCTTGATCGCGACCGGGTCGAGGAGCTCGCTGAACTGCCCGATTCGGTGCTGCCATCGCTGGCTTTCAACATTCCCCGACCCGAGGCGCTGGCCGAGACGTTCCGGGGTCCGCAGTATTTTTTCGGGCTGCCACCCGAGGGAGAAGCCGAACTGGCGGCCGTCCGCGCCTGGATCGACGGCCATCGTCGCGCGCTGGTGCTGACGCAGAGCAGCGGCTGGGGCGAGCGAGTAGCGGCTGCATTCTCCGAAACCTTTACCCTCAGTGGCGGCGAGATCGTCGGCAGCGCCGAATATTCGCCCGAACAGGCCGACCACTCCACCTTGCTGGAAGTGCTGCTCGACCTTGACCACTCGGCCAGACGCATCCGCGACCTGGCGGCTACGCTGGGTCGGCAAGTCGAAGCCGAGCCGCATCGACGCACCGACGCCGACTTCGTCTTTCTGGGCGCGCGCGAGACCGACGGCCGGCAGATTCGTCCGCAGCTGCGCTTTTTCGGGGCTGGCGATCTGCCGGTCTACGCCACCTCGCAGATCATCGCCGGGGCGCCGCAAGCCGCGCGCGATGAAGACCTCGACGGCGTGGCCCTGCCGATGCCGCCATGGTTTCTTGACCGGACCGCCGAGGGCCAGCAGCGCCTGCGCGCCGAGGGGCTGTATCGACACCTGTCCAACCCAACCCTGTCGCGGCTGCACGCGCTGGGCTTCGACGCACTCGGCCTGGTCCCCTGGCTGGATGCCATGCGCGCTGACCCGGCGCTCTACATGGCCGGACTGCACGGGCGCCTGCGCCTGGTCGGCGGCAATGTCATCGAACGCGACCTTCCGTTCATCCGGCTGGTCGACGGCCAGCCCGAAGCACTGCCATGAGCACGCCGCTGCGCCAGCAGCTCGGCGACAGCGGCGAGCAATCCGCCGAGACTTTTCTGCTCGACCGCGGTCTCAAGCTCGTGATGCGAAACTACCGCTGCCGCAGCGGCGAAATCGACCTGGTGATGCTCGACCCCAACCCGACCGACGCCGAAGTGCTGGTTTTTACCGAAGTGCGGCTGCGCGGCAGCGGCGCTCATGCCGACAGCCTGGACAGCGTCGACCAGACCAAACAGCAACGCCTGATCTCGGCCGCGCGCCATTTCCTGATGGAGCATCCCCGCTTCGACAACCACCCTTGCCGTTTCGATGTCGTGGGCCTGGCCCCGCAGGACGGCCGGCTGGTCTGGGTGCCCGATGCTTTCGAAATCGACTCTGACTGAACTTGAGGTGAAACGATGCCATCTTCCATGCGCGTGATCCTGATCCTGGTACTGGCCGCTCAGCTGGCCGGCTGCGCCGCTCTGGTGGTCGGTGGTGCCGCAGCTACCGGCCTGGCCGTTCACGACCGCCGCAGCGTGGGCACGGTCGTCGACGACAACGCGCTCAGGGTGCGAATCCGGGACCGCTTCTATGGCCAGGGGCTGCTCAACGACGAGGTTCGCATCAAGATCTCCACCCACAACGGCTGGGTGCTGCTGGCCGGCGAGGCGCAGAGCGAAGACCGCGTCGCCCTGGCCGGAGAGCTGGCCGAGAACACCAGCGGCGTCCGGCGCCTGTTCAATGAGCTCGAACCCGTCGAACGCTCCGGCCCGGGCACCTCGGCTTCGGACCGCTGGCTTGGCACTCGGGTCAAGACCAGCCTGACCGGCATCCGCGACCTGCCCGGCTTCGACGCCACCCGGGTCAAGGTGACAACGGCACGCGGCATCGTCTACCTCATGGGCATGGTCAGCCCCGAGGAAGCCGCGGCGGCCAGCGAACGGGCGAGCACGGTGCGCGGCGTCGAGCGCGTCATCACCCTGTTCGAGCATCCGGACGAGCGCCGGGACTCGAGTGAATCCAACGGCCGCTAGGGTGGCCTCGAACAACCAGCCTCCCGGCCCCGGGGCCGGCGATGACGATCTGCCAACCCGCGTCGATACCCTGATCGGCACCGCCTCGGAGGCAGCCGGCAACCCGGACCACGAAGAGACCATGGACCTGGACCTCGGCCGCTTCCGGGTGCTGCGCCGGCTCGGCAAGGGCGGCATGGGCCAGGTGTTCCTGGCGCTGCAGACCGAACCGGTCGAGCGCCAGGTCGCCCTCAAGGTGATTCACCAGCGCCTTCTCAACCCCGAGACACGCGCGCGCTTCGACGTCGAGCGCCAGTCCCTGGCGCAGATGCAGCACCCCGCCATCGCCCAGATTCACGATGCCGGCACCACGCCCCAGGGCTACCCCTTTTTCGCCATGGAGTACATCGATGGCGAACCGCTCGATCGCTTCTGCGACCGCCACGAGCTCGACCCGCGCGAACGACTGGCCCTGCTGATCCGGGTCTGCCGCGGCGTCCATCACGCCCACCTCAAGGGCATCGTACATCGCGATCTGAAGCCGGCCAACATCCTGGTCCGGTTCGTCGACGGCACGGCCCAGCCCAAGATCATCGACTTCGGCATCGCCACCGCGGTCACCGTCGACCGTGACGAAGGCCGTCGCGACGTTGTCGGGACCCCGGAATACATGAGCCCGGAGCAGTTCCGGCTTGATTCGGTGAGCATCGACGCGCGCAGCGATGTCTACTCGCTCGGCGTGATCGGTTACAAGCTGCTCGCCGGGCAGGCCCCGGTCGACCGCGACCACGTCCTGACTCGCGACAGCAGCAGCTGGCAGCACGCCATCGAAAACGAAGCCGAACCGCCAACCCCTTCGAGCCGGATCAACGGCGAGTTCGGCGAGCAGGTGGCCCGGGCACGTGGCACCACGCCGACGCGTCTTCGCAAGCACCTGAAAAGCGACCTCGACGCGGTCATACTCAAAGCCCTGGCGCGCGATCGCAGCCTGCGCTATGAATCAGCCGACGAGCTGGCTGGCGACCTGGCCAACGTGCTGGCTTACAAGCCGGTCTCCGCCCGGCCCGACAGTCGGCGCTATCGCACGGCGCGCTTTCTGCGCCGCCATGCCGTGGCAGCGGGCAGTACCGGCGCCGTGGTGCTGGCGCTGGTAGCCGGCCTGACCGCGGCCACGATAGGAATGATGGAGGCCAATCACCAGTTCGAGATCGCCGAGCAGCGCCAGCACGAGCTCGAACAGCTCGCCGGCTTTCAGCAGACGATGCTCGAGGACATCGATGCCACGGCCATGGGCGTGGGCATCATCGAGCGGGTGCGCGGCCAGGTGGCCGTCGGGCTGGCCGGCATGAGCGAGGCGGGCCCGGAAGCTCCCGGGCTGGATGACCTGGACTTTCTGCTCGGCTTTACCAACGCCCCGGACCTGGCTCGCGGCATTGTCGATGAGCACGTGCTCGGCCGGGCCCGGGCCACGATCGAGGCCGACTTCGCCGATCAGCCCCTGCTCCAGGCCGACCTGTACTCGGCCCTGTTCGCGGTCTATGCCGGCCTCGGCGAGGTGCCTCGACTGCCCGAGCTGGCCGAGCGTCTGTTCGAGCTGCGCATCGGCCAGTACCCGGCCGATCACCCCGAGGTCCTCGACGCCCACCGCCACCTCGGACAGGCCTATTTCCGCACCAGCGACTATCGCCAGAGCCAGTACCACTATGACCGCGTCATCGACGCCCTGAGCGGCCGGCCCGATGCGATCCACACCCTGGCCCCGGCAATGAAGAATCAGTCCATCACGCTGGTCGAAATGGGCGAGACCGAAGCTGCGCTGGCATTGGCGCAGCAGGCCGTCGATCTGGGCCGCGAGATCTGGTCGGCCGATGAAGCCAGCCTGCTCGATCTGATCGGCAATGTCGGCTACATCAAGGCCCGCTCCGGCGATGTCGAAGGCGCCCTGCCCCATTTTGAACGGCGCCTGGCCGGCCAGAGAAGGCTCGAGAACATCGAGCGCGCCGAGCTGGCCCGATCGATGACCAACGTCGCCGCCGCGCGCGCCGCGCTCGGGCACTGGGAGCAAGCCGAAGCCATGACCCGCCAGACGCTCGACCTGCTCGGCGAAACGCTGGGCCGGCGCCACCCCGACAGCCTGCGGGCGATGAACAACCTGGCCAACCTGCTCAACGAGACCGGCGCGCTCGACGAGGCCATCGAACTGCTCGAGGAGACCCTCGAACTGCGCGCCGAGCTGATGGGTGAAAACCACCCGGAAACCCTGCGCTCGCGGCTCAATCTCGCCAGCGCCATGGGCCGGGCCGGACAGTATGCCGAGGCGCTGGAAAAAATCAGCGCGGTGATCGATCAACGACGGGCTCAGCTCGGCGAGCACCATCTCGATACCCTGATGGCGCGTGAAATCCAGGCCAATACACTGATCAACAGCGGCGCGCCGGAAGCGGCCCTGCCGATCATCACCGACGTCCATGCCGCGCGCGCCGAACGGCTCGGGCCGGCGCATCGTCGCACCCGGGCCGCCGCACTCATCCTGGCCGAGGCAGCGCTGGATGCCAATCAGCCCGCGGCGGCCGAAGCGGTGCTGACCCGGACCCTGAACGCCATCGACGCCGATGCTTCAGCCGGGTCTGAATTCACGACCCGGCTGGCAGTCGACCTGTTCGAGGTGCTGGGCCGGCTCGAGCGCTTTGACGCCGCCGAGCAAGTCCGAGAGCAACGCCTCGACGCGCTGCTGGCCGCCGAGTCCGACGCGCTCGGCGACGGCGACCGCGAGCTGCGCGAGCGCGTCGAGCGGCTCAGCCGGCAGTGGGATTCACATTAAGGAGCCTCTGAATAACTCTGCGCGGGCGCGACGGGTCTTTGCGGGCTGGCCCGTTGTGGCTTCGGCGAGCGCGGTTTGGTCGTTCCATCAGAGGCTCCTTAACCCGGCAGGTATGTAGATCGCATTCAGCCGCCGAAGATCAGATGGCGCGCCGCCAGCAGAACGACCAGGGCATAGACCGCCGCGACGGCATCGTCGAGCATCACGCCAAAGCCACCGCTCACGCGCTTATCCAGCCAGCCGATCGGCCAGGGTTTGAGGATGTCGAAGACCCGAAACGCCACGAACGCCGCCAGCCACCAGCCCCAGTCGAAGGGGATGAATATCAGCACCATCCAGATACCGACGAACTCGTCCCAGACGATGCCGCCGTGGTCGTGAACACCCAGCCGGCGCCCGGTCACCCCGCATAGCCAGATACCGATCAGGAACGCTGCTGCCACCGCCGCCACCGCCATAACGATGGGCAGCTGAACCAGCAGCACGCCGAACGGCAGTGCGGCAACGGTGCCGGCGGTGCCCGGCGCGCGCGGGCTCAGGCCGCTGCCGAAGCCGAAGGCCAGAAAACCGGTCGGCGTATCGAGCGCGATGCGCCAGGCTCTTGATCGTTCGTCGCTGTCAGGCAAAGTGATCCCAGCCGAGTTTGTCCATCGCCACGCTATCGCCGTTGGAGTCCAGGCAGGCCAGCTCGCCACTGTCGTCGAGGCGGCCGATTTCGCTCAGTTCCAGGCCGAAGCGCGCCAGCGCCGCGCGTGCCGGCCCGAGATTTTCAGGTGCCAGCGCCACCAGCAGCTCGTAATCACTGCCCCCGGAGGCTTGCAGCGACCAGCGCTCCGGCCCGGCCGCGTAGCGATCCTTAAGAGCCGCCGAGGCCGGCAGGCGGTCGAGCTCGATGCGAGCACCCAGACCGCCGGGGCGAAGGTGCTCCAGGTCGGCCAGCAGGCCGTCGGAGAGATCGATCATCGCGTGCGACAGCCCGGCCAATTGCTGCCCTGCCTCGATGCGCGGCCGTGGGCGACGCAGCCGGGCCAGAAGATCGGCCGGCGCATCCGCCCCGGCCGCCAACGCCGCGGCGGCATCACCCAGGGTACCGGTCACGGCCAGGCAGTCACCGGACTGCGCCCCGGTGCGCCGCGCGATGCGCTCGGGAGCGGCTTCGCCGAGCGCCTGAACCCCGATATTGAGCGGCCCGCAAGCGATATTGCCGCCCACGAGCCGGGCCCCGGCCTCACCCGCAAGCGCCAGGAAACCGTCGAGAAACCCCTCCACCCAGGCAGCATCGGCTTCGGGAAGCGTCAGGGCAAGCAGCGTCCAGCGCGGGCTGGCGCCCATGGCGGCCAGGTCGCTCAGGTTGACCGCCAGGGCCAGGTGGCCGATGTCGGCCGCCGGCCAATCAGCGGTGAAATGCCGGTCGAGGACGATCGAATCGGTGGTCGCCACCAGCGCCTGGCCCGGGGTGGGGGCCATCACCGCGGCATCGTCGCCAATACCGAGCAGCACGGAATCATCCGTCACCGCACGGCAGCGGATGCGCTCGATCAGCCCGAATTCATTCACGGCGCGCGGAATCGGCCTCACGCTCGACCTGGCGGGTCTCGGAAGCGATACGGTCGAGGACGCCATTGACAAAGGTATGCGCGCGCTCGGCGCCAAAGCGGTGGGCCAGTTCGACGGCCTCGTCGATGACCACGCGGTAAGGGGTTTCGGGGTGGTGCATCAGCTCGCAGGCGCCCAGGCGGAGGATGACGCGCTCCATCTGGTCGACCCCGGCATCGAGGCGCTTGAGCCAGGGCGCGATGGCCGCGTCGAGCGTCTCGCGGTGGTCGACCACCTCGCGCACCAGGGTTTCGAAATAGGCCTGGTCGACTTCATCGAAGCTTTGCTCTTCGATGAACTGATCGATGATCGAGCGGGCCGAATCATCGTTGAGCTGCCACTGATAGAGCGCCTGCAGGGCACGACGGCGGGCACGGCGGCGGGCCTCGAAAGGGCGATCTGACGGACGCTGGCGTCGCTTACCCGCCATGATCGATCTCCCGCAGCACAGCGACCATTTCCAAAGCGGCCAGCGCGACCTCCCGGCCCTTGTTCTTGCGTTTCGGATCGGCTCGCTCGGCAGCCTGCTCGCCGTTTTCCGGCGTGAGCACGCCAAAGGCGACCGGCAGGCCGGTCTCGAGCGAGACCCGCTGTAGACCGTGCGCGCACTCGCTGCTGATGAAATCGAAATGGGCAGTCTCGCCGCGCACCACCGCGCCGAGCGCGATGAGCGCGTCGAAGCGGCCCGTGGCCGCCAGCTTGCTGCACACCAGCGGCAGCTCCCAGGCACCGGGTGCCTCATGGACTTCGACGGCATCGCCGCCCAGCCCGGCCTCGGTCAGCGTGTCGCGGCAGCCGGAGAGCAGCATACCGGTAATGGTCGAGTTGAAGCGGGCCTGCACGATAGCGATACGAAGGCCGGCCACGGCTTGTTGGGGATGATCAGACATCAGGTTTCAGCTTTCTCCTTCCGGCACCACGTACTCGGTTATCTCCAGGCCGAAGCCATTCAGGGCACTCAGGCGCTTGGGCGCGCCGAAGACCTGCATGCGGCGGATGCCGAGCTCGGCGATGATCTGCGCGGCGATGCCGTAACTTCTCAGTTCCTCGGCGGCATGATCGCGCGCCGCGGCCGAAGGGTTTTCAGCCCCCGGTGCCCGCACCAGGCTATTCAGGCGCGATTGGTCGTCCTCATCGTAGCCCAGCACCAGCGCCAGGCCCTGCCCGCGGCGCGCGATGTCGGCCAGGGCCGCGTCGAGCGGCATGCCGAAGCCCGGCTCGGTGATGCCCATGACATCACCGAGCAGTTCGGGGACATGGACCCGCACCGGGAACGGCTGCTGTGGGTCGATCCTGCCCTTCATCAGCGCCCAGTGCAGCTTCTGGTTGATGCGGTCGCGAAACACGCGCAACTCGAAGGGCCCGTGCGCCGTGCCCACCGTCTGGCTGTGCACGCATTCGATGTTCTGCTCGGTACCGAGCCGGTAGCGAATCAGATCAGCCACCGTGCCAATCTTGAGATCGTGGCGGGCAACGAATTCCTCGAGTTCCGGACGCCGCGCCATGGTGCCGTCCTCGTTGAGAATTTCGACCAGCACCCCGGCCGGCTCGAGACCGGCCATGAGCGCCAGGTCCATGCTCGCCTCGGTGTGTCCGGCGCGCGCCAGTACCCCACCCGGCTGAGCCATCAGCGGAAACACGTGGCCGGGCTGGTTGATGTCGTCGGCGCAGGCGTTGGGAGCGACCGCGGTGCGAATGGGGTGCGCCCGATCGTAGGCCGAGATGCCGGTGGTCACGCCCTCGGCGGCCTCGATCGAGACGGTGAAGTTGGTCTGGTGGTGGCGATCGGTCTCGCGCACCATCAGCTGCAGACCGAGCTGCCGGCAACGCTCGCGGTTGAGCGACAGGCAGATCAGACCGCGCCCGTAGCGGGCCATGAAATTGACGTCTTCCGGGCGCGTCATGCTGGCGGCCATGACCAGGTCGCCCTCGTTCTCGCGCGACTCATCATCGAGCATGACCACCATCCGGCCGTCGCGGATGTCGGCGAGAATGTCTTCGATTGAATCAGACTTCATCGGCTTTGCGTTGCTCCAGTAATCGGTCCATGTAGCGCGCCAGCAGATCCACTTCCAGGTTGACCGAGTCGCCGGCGACCAGCCCGCCGAGCGTCGTCACCGCCAGCGTATGCGGAATCAGGTTGACTTCGAAGTCGCGATCGTCGACGGCATTGACAGTCAGGCTGACACCATCGAGGGTCACCGACCCCTTTTCGGCGACAAATCGCGCCAGCTCGGCCGGGACCCGAAAGCACATGACGCGATTGTCCCCGACCGGTCGAATCGATACCAGCGTTGCCAGGCCATCGACATGGCCGGTCACCAGGTGGCCGCCGAGGCGCTCGCCCAGGGCCAGCGCCGGCTCGAGGTTGACCCGGCCATCGGCCTGCAGCTTGCCGAGGCTGGTACGCGCCAGTGTCTCGGCGGACAGATCGGCGATGAATCCGTCGGCATCGGGCTCGAGGGCGGTCAGACAGCAGCCGTTGACCGCGACGCTGTCACCGACCCGCCACTGATCCGGGTCGAGCTCCGGACAGCCGAGCCGCATGCGCGCGCCGTCGGAGTGCTGGTCAAGCTCGACCACGCGTCCCATGGCCTGAACGATTCCGGTAAACATGGTGCTGATTCCTCGAGAAACGGTGACGGGCCGGCGGTGCGATCAGGGCGCTTCGGGACGAAACACAAAACGCCAGTCCGGTCCGATCCGGCGACTGTCGACCGGAGTAAGGTGGAGGCGGTCGTCGAACTTTTCCATGCCCGGCAGGGCGAGCATGGGCAGGCCTTCGCCGAGCAGAACCGGGGCCTGGTAGACCAGCAGTTCATCGACCAGGCCGGCCTCCATGAACGCACCCGACAGGCCCGGCCCGGCCTCGACGTGCAACTCATTGATATCGAAGCGGCCCAGGCGAGCGACCAGCGCGGCCAGATCGACCCGTCCAGAGGCGTCGGGCGGCAGCTGCCACCATTCGACGCCGTCCGATTGCCAGGGTGGGGCCACCGTGCTGGCGACGATCACCTTGCCCGGCAGGCTGAACAGGCGCGCCGAGGCCGGCAGCCGGCCCGAGGTATCGACCACGACACGCATCGGGTTGCGCTCGACGCCGCTCAGGCGCAGGTTGAGTCGCGGATTGTCGGCCAGCACCGTACCGATACCGGTCATGACCGCCGAGGCCCGGGCGCGCCAGCGCTGTCCGTCCTCGCGGGCAGCCGGCCCGGTGATCCACTGCGAGCGCCCGTCCGGCCCGGCCAGACGGCCGTCCAGGCTGATACCAAGCTTGACCCGCACCCACGGCCGGCCGCGTTCGAAACGGCTGATAAAGCCGGGATTGAGCTCGCGGGCGGCCGGCTCCATCAGCCCGGACCGCACGCGCACGCCAGCGCGTGCCAGGGCCTCCAGACCACTGCCGGCATTTTCCGGGAACGGGTCGACCATCGCCGCGACCACCTCGGCCACACCGGCATCGAGCAACGCCTGCGTGCACGGCGGCGTGCGGCCGGTATGGCTGCACGGCTCGAGCGTGACATAAGCGCTTGCGCCGCGCGCGCGCACCCCGGCTTCCTGGAGCGCCAGCACCTCGGCATGCGGCTCACCGGCGACCCGGTGTGCGCCACGCCCGACCACCTTTCCGCCGCGGACGATCACGCAGCCCACCGCCGGGTTGGGATCGACCGTCAACCGCCCCTGCTCGGCCAGTCGCAGGGCTTCGGCCATGTGGCGGTGATCATCGGCGGTGAAGTTCATGGCGGGCGAAAAACTCGCGTTTGACAATCCGCGATTCTAACCGCTACCTGTTTAAGGATGTGCATGAGCCATCAGCCAGAGATTCTTGTGCCACGGGCCTTCTTCGCAGCCCAAGCGCTCAGGACCTTAGCGCACCAAGCGCTGAATGCCTGAGCGGAGCGAGCCTTGAGGGCGTAGCCATCTCGGCAGCCCCCGCCCGGACCCAACACTGGAGAGAGTCGCTCGCCCCAGGGACGAACGACAAACTTCCACCCCAGCCCCAGGTCCGCTAGCCCCCCTGGTCGTGCGGCACCTTGACCTCGACTGTGCCGCTGGCTTGCGCAGCCCCGTCCTGGCAAAGCACCTCGATGGTATAGATGCGACCATCGCCCTGGCCTTTGCGCCAGGCGCGCAGGTCCACGCTCAACGGCCCGGTGATCTCGTAGTCATTCTCGACCAGCGGCTCATTGGAAGTCACGCCCTGGATGGCGCACAGGCTCCCTCCGGTCGAACCATCTTCCAGCACCACATCCAGCGAGACCGGGACCATCCGCCGGTTGGGCGGCCATAGCCGGTCCGGGTCGGCCATGATCGACTCGATGGCCAGATCACTTCCCAGACTGACATTGACGAAAGCAGAGGGATAGATCACTGGTTCAGCAGGGTCGGCGCCAAGTTCAATGATCATCTTGGCATCGGCACCGGTCGGATCTTCACTGGCAAGGGGTGCCTGGCTTTCATCGAGGACGAAGAACGCCAGCGTATCTGGTACCGAAAACAGGCCTTCCTCACTGCTGACATTCAGGTCGAACTCCAGCCAGCCACCAAACTCCAGCGGCTGCAAGAAGGAGTTGAAGAACTCGGCATCACCCAGGCGCAACGGGCCAGGGATCAACGCACCATCGACATCACCGGCCGCCGATGGGCTGCCAAGAATTACATCGCCAGTGAATCCGGTCAATTCAACCTGATTGTTTTCGGCTCCGTCACCATCGACAAAATCGAAAGCCAGGTACCCGGCCTGCCCTTCCAGAGGGGAAGTATCGACATTGACTCGGAAGTATTGATCGGCGGCAGCTGTCATATTGAAGGCCACGCAAAGTAAAATGATCAGTATTGTTCGTTTCATTATGTCGCCCCGTGGATTCATGGTGTCAAAGTGGACTGGATGACCCGAAGCTCGTATGCAATGGATGCCAGGTCGGGATTGAGAAAATCGAACCGGATCCAGCTACTGTCCCCGGGATAAAAGTGCAACCCGTCTGTGGCCAGTTCGACATTGGAAAACGGCAGCCCCGTAGCCGGAAACTCACGGGTCACACCACTGGCATTGACCACTCGAACCGCGTCATCCATCCCTTCGATGACCGCATGGAGCTGGCCAAACAACGGGATCGCTCCCTGGTTGGCCACAACGACTTCTTGCGTGAAAAAACCAGTGTTCCGATTGAGCCGATAGCCACCTGCACGAACAGCGACCTCGGAAGTGACGTCGGAAGGTGGCAATGGCTGGAACGCATCGCGCACACTAATCATTGCAAATTCAGTAAGCCCACGGTGTGACACCGTGATGACGGCATTGCCCAATCCGGTAACATCAACTTCGCCATCGGCACCAACCGTTGCTACTGCCGTGTCGCTCGACTCGTAGCTGGTTCCGGTAACGCCTGCACTGAGGCTACGTTCGAGTTCGTCGGAATAGATTCCTGCAACTCGCAACTGTAGGGGGCGATCCCGGTTGATATCGAGTCGATGTGCACGCTGAAACAACTCGAGGCCCTGCGGCGGCTCGGTTGGTACCACGGCAAACTGCACCGGGTTGCCTTCAATCTGGTCACCGGCGTCGGTGCGCACCACCGGAACGAGCTCAAGGCTGCCTGCAGCCTCGATCGGCACACCGAAAACTGCATCGTAAGTGCCATTTACCAGGTTGTCGACAGCAATCAGGCCAAGCCCCGGCACCATCACTGCAACATCGTCTGGAACAATGTCGGGAGCAAGTTGAACCGATACCTCGACTACGTCGCCGGGCGCAAACTCCTGACCAGGTGTCGGAGCAATAACCTCAACACCGTCACTGCGACTGCTGAGCGATATTTCAGGAGATGGCGACCCCGCCGGAACCAGCGGACCGTCCACACACTGAAGCTCATAAATCAGCGCATTGATGCCATCGTTATCGGGATCGGGAACGCCCGGAACGGTCAATGTCTCGCCGCTGCCATCGGCCGGATGACCGGAGGTTCCGAATGAGGGGTAGCCACCTGCCCAGGCGTCGCTATCTACCGGCTCGTCGAGCCGCGAGTGGACGTGGTTACGTACCGAGCGCCGATTGGTGACGCCACTGACGACGGGAAAACCCAGAGCGTTGATGCCAAAATGAATCAGATCAAAGTCCTGCAAGACGGTGCTGCCAGCATCGAACCCGGCCTGTGCACTGCTGAGTTGTACGATGGCATCGTTGCGCTGGCGGAATCGGAAGCCATCGACCACGTCCTGCGGAAATCGAAAATCTCCGGGGATACAGGGCCCGACCGTAGGTGTGCAGTAGCGATAGGTCATAGCGCGCTCGAAGCTGCCGATGCCAGCCAGACCTCCAAAATAGTCGGCAGGGTTGTCCTGGGATCCGAACGGCCCGCCGTTAGCGGTCACCACGTGGGTTGGTACGCTGGTTCCGGCAGAGAATGCCTGCAAAGCGGCAGAGTTTTCAGCCAGATCGCAAATGGCTCCCCGATCAATCAGCGCATCGGAGCCGAGCAGTGAACGAACGGTCTGCATGGCTTCTACTGGCCTGAATTCATGAAGCGCCACGAGCAAGTTGGCGAAGGTGCTACCCAGGTGTGGCGTGGCCACGGTTACCAGGCGCCGGATGTCGCCCTCGCCCAGGTTATCCGGACGCACGAACCGGTCGCTCTGCACATGCAGGCGAGACAGGATGCCGCCCATGCTGTGCCCGACAACATCCACCCGGGTGGTAGAAAAGCCTTTTTCAGTAGACGATGCCACGGCCTCGGCGATCGACCGGCGCACTTCGGGCACATTGACTACGAAGTGGGAGTCATTGGTCGGCTCATAGTCGGCGCGGGTGGTGGTGTTGAACAGGTCTTCTCGATTCCAGAACCAGCGGAATCCGCTACTGTCGCTCCAAAGCCCATGAACGAGAACCTGGGGCGGACGGATCAGGTTTGCCCACCCGGTCATCCGCGTCGTGTTGCCGTTACCGAAAGCAGGGGTGAATACAAACTCCACTTCCAGCATACGGGCAGGCAGGAAACCGGGGTCCTCGAAATATTCCGGTGCTCGATAGTACGACGATGCCTGCTGCACGGAATCTACCGGCTCGGTCAGCTTCACGGGTACCTCGATTGATCCGTCGTGCGTTTCATCCGAGGTAATTCGAAAACAGGCGGTACCTTCGAGCCCCGAACGAGTGCGCATCAACAACCGGCTGGTCCCGTCGGTCACCGCGCCACGGGCGGTGACACCGCAATTGGCCAGAATCGACTCGTCCGTGCTCAAAATCGAGCTATCGTCGCTTTCGCGACAGTGCGCGACAAGTCCGTTGGGATCAAGAAACTTGCGATCGGCCTGTTCGCCGACATCCCACGTGCCCAGGGGTACGGAAAAGCCGAAGAACCCCGGAGTCAGCGACGTGGCGCTCAGCATCGTGTCACCCACTGCCAGGCCGTAAACGGTGAATGGATTGCTGGCCGTCTCGCCTTCTGGAATGTGCACTTGCGGCAACAGCGCCTGGCGCGGATCACCGGCGGCGGCGACGGCCGGATCACCCGAACCCAGCACGAAAGTCGCGCCACCCTCCGGTGCCGGCTGGGAGGTCACGATCACCAGCTCGATGCTGTCGCGGGCCGGAACAGCCACTGAGTCCAGAACGCCGCCCTGTTCCGGGCAACCTTCAGCCAGCGGCTGCATTCGGCTGGACAACTGCGGATCAGCTGAATCCGCTGTGGCGAACGCAGCGGGATAGTCCCCGGCCTGGACGGCCATTCCCCAGCACAGAAGGATACCCGCAAGAACAAACAATTTTGTACTCATTCAACTCTCCCTGATTGGATGGCGTTGGCCGAAGCCCGCCCCCTTGAAGATCAAGTCGAATGTGTACTCCGCCCTCGCGGACACTCGTCAACGCCAGTTTGCCCCTCCACTCACAATCTAGCCAAGTCAGGCTGATTCGTCAAGGGTTTGTCAACCTGAATATCAGCTCCACCCCTCACGGATGCCAAGAACCATGATCTGCAACGCCAACCCGATCACG
Organism: uncultured Wenzhouxiangella sp.; assembly: GCA_964417745.1. Taxonomy (GTDB): domain Bacteria; phylum Pseudomonadota; class Gammaproteobacteria; order Xanthomonadales; family Wenzhouxiangellaceae; genus Wenzhouxiangella. The sequence goes on along the minus strand of CAYQJJ010000019.1, from coordinate 3,296 downwards.
GCTCCGATCCCCCCCCAACACAACTGTCCAGCGAAGCGTCCCCGACTGGCCGGCGCGAATCCTTCCGAGACGTGACGGCACAGCGCGGCGAACAGGACGCCCGGCCACCAGAAGCCAATAATCTGCGTCCACATCATCAGCGAACGGGCACCCCAGACTGAGGGCAGCGTCGTCCAGGCGCGGTACCAGAACAGGGCGGTCAGGACCGCACCGACAACCACCAGGATCAGGCAGGATCCGACCGTCAGCGCCGGCCTTGTGGCCCGGCTGGCATCCTTCGGCGCAAGGCGCATGCCGATGACCAGGGCCACCACGGTCAGGACGATCAACAAGCCCGCTGTCTCATGAAGGTTGCGCGCTTCGGGCACGAAGATCAGCAGCAGGCACACGCCGGCGGCCGGCAAAACCGACCAGTTCAGCGGTAGCGCTTGCTCAAGGTCGGGCTTGTCGGCTGGGTTGGGCATGGGGTGGCTGGTCTGACCCGGACCTTGGGCCCCTACTCCTCGCGCTCACCGAGCAGCGAGATCTGACGGCCATCGAGAACGCCGGGGTTGTCGCGCTCGAGGCGCTCGATTTCCTCGCGGAAGGCCTGAACGTCCTCGAAGCGACGGTAGACCGAAGCAAAGCGCACGTAGGCAACCTGGTCGAGCCGGGACAGCTCGCTGGCCACCCAGTCGCCAAGCTGCTGGCTGGAGACCTCAGGCTCTTCGAGCGTGCGAATCTGGCGCAACAGCCGCCGCACCGCGCGTTCGACCTCCTGGGTCTCGACCGGGCGCTTTTCCAGCGCCTTGACCATGCCGCCGCGCAGCTTGTCTTCGCTGAAAGCCTCACGCGAGCCATCCGACTTGATCACGTTGGGCGCCTTGAGCGCCGGCGACTCGTAGGTATTGAACCGCGCCCCGCAGGCAGCGCACTCGCGCCGCCTGCGAATCTGCAACCCGTCCGAGGTCAGCCGGGAATCGACCACCCGGGTGTCGGTGTGATTACAGAACGGGCACCACATGGCGGGTCAGGTGTGAGGCGAAAGGCGTGAGGCGTGGAATTTCACTGCTCGAGTCTACCCTTTGTGCGATTGATCAAACCACCAAGCAGTCCGAACGTTCTGCTGATCAATTCGTCTGCTTCTTTCCAGTCATCAACGTAGCCAAGTCGATGCGCAATATGCAGCTGGGTTTCAACTTCGCTGAGCGATCCGCGAGCTATACCCAGAAACCTCAGGAACTCCCGTTCGCCTATCCTGCCAGCACCTTCGGCTACGTTGGACGGGACGCTTACGGCGGCACGCCGAATCTGTGCAGTCAATCCGAACTGCTCATTCGACGGGAAGCGATCAGTCAGCCGGTAGACCGCTTCTACCAGGTCCAAAGCCACCTGCCAGGCCACCAGGTCATGGTGCGAACGCTTCCCGTCCGCCTCACGCCTCACGCCTCACCCGTACACCGGATGCTTCCGACACAACGCCAGCGCGCCTTCGCGAGCCTTTTCTTCGGCTCCCTTGTCGCCGAGGTTGTCGAGAACATCGCAGATCAGTCCTGCCAGGGTCCGACAATCGTCGGCGTCGAACCCGCGGGTGGTCGCCGCCGGGGTGCCGATGCGCAGGCCCGAAGTCACGAACGGCGAACGCGGCTCACCGGGTACGGTGTTCTTGTTGGCCGTGATGTTGGCCCGGCCGAGTGCTTCCTCGGCGTCCTTGCCGGTGATGTCGGCGTCGATGAGATCGATCAGGAACAGGTGGTTGTCGGTGCCGCCCGAGACCACCTTGTAGCCGCGCTTGATGATGGTCTCGGCCATGGCGCGGGCGTTGTCGACCACCTGCTGCTGGTACTCGGCAAAACCGGGCTCGAGCGCCTCCTTGAAGGCCACGGCCTTGGCGGCGATGACGTGCATCAGCGGCCCGCCCTGGCAACCCGGGAAGACCAGCGAATTGAACTTCTTGGTCAGCTTCTCGTCCTCGCCGCTGGCCAGGATGATGCCGCCGCGCGGCCCGCGCAGGGTCTTGTGGGTGGTCGAGGTCACGGCGTGGGCGTGCTCGATCGGGTTGGGGTAGACCCCGCCGGCGATCAGACCCGCGACATGAGCCATGTCGACCACGAACCAGGCCCCGACCGAATCGGCGATGCGCCGCATCCGGGCCCAGTCGACGACCCGCGAGTAGGCTGAAAAGCCGCCGATCAGCAGCTTGGGCTGGTGCTCTTTCGCCAGCGCTTCCATGCGCTCGTAATCGATTTCGCCGGTGGCGTGGTCGAGGCCGTAGTGCACGGCGTTGAACAGCTTGCCGGAAAAGTTGACCTTGGCCCCGTGGGTCAGGTGGCCGCCCTCGGACAGGTCCATCCCCAGGATGGTGTCGCCGGGCTGGAGCAGCGCCATGAATACCGCCTGGTTGGCCTGCGAGCCCGAATGCGGCTGGACGTTGGCATAGCCGGCACCGAACAGTTTCTTGACCCGTTCGATGGCGAGATTTTCAGCAATGTCGACGAATTCGCAGCCGCCGTAGTAGCGCTTGCCGGGATAACCTTCGGCGTACTTGTTGGTCAGCACCGAACCCTGGGCCTCCATGACCCGCGGGCTGGCGTAGTTTTCCGAAGCAATCAGCTCGATATGGTCTTCCTGCCGACGCTCTTCTTTCTGAATGGCGTCGAGCAGCTCGGAATCAAAACCCTCAATGGTGTATGACTTGTCAAACATGGAATGATGGGTTGCCTTTTGAGAAACCCTTCAATGTTATCACCAATGAAGTTTCCGGGCCGCGAACGGAGCGTATTCCCCGCCCTGAAACACCTCCAGGTTCAGTCATCGCCCTCGGCAGGATCGGTCCAGGGGAAGCGGCCCTCGATTTCCAGGTGGAGCGCAAAAACCAGGAACGTCCGGATGACGATGATGATCGCCAGCATCAGTACACTTTCCATGGTGTAGTCCACCGCCACGGTCTTGATGATGTCGGCGGCCACCAGAAACTCCAGCCCGAGGATCAGGCCACGCACGCTGCGCCTGCGATAGTCGAGATACGCCTGGTGGGTCGTCCAGCGCCCCAGGTGAGACAGGTAGACGACGGTGGCGAGTACAAACCCGCTCAGAATCACCAGAATCCCGACGCCCTCCAGAACGTGCACCAGGAAATTTACCGTGTCGAAAAACCATTCACCCATTTCGTGTACCCCGTCGCTGGTTCTGACAAGCCTAATGCCTTGCCAAGGCTCAGTCGAGTCACTAGGGAAGCTCTGAACAAGTCTGCACGGGCGCGACGGGCCTTTGCGGGCCACCCGCTGCGTTGCGCGCTCTTGAAAGGGAAACACCCA
>CAYQJJ010000018.1:0-21035 GCA_964417745.1 uncultured Wenzhouxiangella sp. | reverse complement strand
CCCTGCAAACGGTGCTTGCATGAGTAAAGTGCTGCGCGCCAAATAGGCGTGCTAAAGCGGCGTTTCGCTGCCTTGCTGCCGAAAGCCACACTGCGGCTGAATGCGATCTACATACCTGCCGGGTTAATAGCAAGACCGCCGCAGGGTGCAGAATACCAGGCGGTGCGCGTTGGCTTCATCGGCCGGGCGCGAGCGCATGTCGGTCAATCGCCAGTCGGCGATCGAAAACTCCGGAAAACGGGTATCGCCGTCGATGTCGGCATCGATGAACGTCAGTGCCAGTTCGTCGGCCCGCGCCAGGGCCTGCTCGTAGATCTGGCCGCCGCCGATGATCATCACCCGCTCGGCGTCCTGGCAGGCCGATAGCGCGGCCTCGAGGCTGGCGAATGATTCGACGCCTTCGCCAAAGCCCCCGGCGCGGCGCGAGACGACGAGATTGCGCCGCCGGGGTAGCGGCCGGCCGATGGCCTCGAAGGTTCGCCGGCCCATGACCATCGGATGATCCGATGTCACGGCCTTGAAATGGGCCAGGTCGGCGGGCAGGTGCCAGGGCATGCCGCCGTCGCGGCCGATCACACGGTGGCGGGTCATGACGGCGACCAGGACAATCTCGGGCGAAGACATATCGGAAACGTTCAGCCAGGCGAGTGGGGATTGAATGCTCGAGTCGCGATGATAACCCCGGGCCGTTGGCAGCGGGGCTTGCCTAGGGTCGCACGCGGCGGGGACAATGGCGCACTGACTCGCAGCTTTCGGGAAAACGAGAAATCACCGTGGAAATCGTCGAACGCGAAACCATCCGGATGGTGGGCCTCGAGACCCGCTCCGGGCACGAGGATCTGAGCGAAAACCTGACCCGCACCTGGCGCGCGCTGCTCGAGCGCCAGGCCGACATCCCGCACCGGGTCGACGAGGTGCTCATCGACGTCGCACTCGATCGCTTCGCGCGCAGCTACCTGCAGATGCTCGGCGCGCGGGTCAGCCGGATCGGGGAGCTGCCCGAGGACATGCGCGCCATCGAGATCCCGGCCCAGTGCTACATCCGCCACCGCCACGACGGCCCGGTCAGCGAGATCGGTTCGGCCTTCGGCCGGATGTACGACTGGGCCGTGGCGCAGGGCATGGACGCAGCCGAGTTCAAGCTCGATATCGGCTATCGGCCCGACGGCTCGGAGGGCGCGCACGAGCTGCTCATCGCCATCCCGCCGGTGGCACGCTATCGCTACATCGACGGGCGCGACGACCCGGAGCGCCAGGGCTAACCATCAGCCCTGTGGCCAGCTGCCGTCCTCGCGCTTTTGCAGCCACTGGAACGAATACCAGTAGAAGGCACCGCTGCCATCGCCGGCCGGGGCGGTGCAGTTGACGCGGTTACGGCCGGGGCGGCCGATGCCATCGACGGCGATGGATAGCCGCCTGGCGTCACTTTCGCCTGTTTCGGTCGCGATTTCGAGTCGCTGACCGGTCCCGAAGAAGCAGTTGAGCTGACCCAGGCCGAAGCCCTCGGGCTCGGCCAGCTCGAGCTCGACGGCCCGGGGGTGCTGCACGAAGCCCATGGCCATTTCCGGCCGGGTATCGGCCGAGACCACCGGCAGCGGCCGGGCATTGGCCGCCAGCGCCAGACGTTCCATCGAATCAAATCCTTGCGCCAACGCAAAGCGCGGCACGGCGCGCGGGTCGGTGTGCGGGCCCACCGCGCCCGAACGCTGGCTCAATGCGCGGTAGCCGATTTCCTCGACCAGCTCGCGCAGCTCGGGGGATTCCTCGCCGTAAGGGTAGGCCAGCAGGGTCGGCTCGCGACCGATTTCGTCATCGATGCGCCGGTGGGCGCGCTCGATATCCGCGCGCACCCGTTGGCGCCAGTCGTCCATGGTTTCGTCGTCATCACGGTGCAGAAGATGGTTGTGGGTGGCGCTGTGGTTTTCGATCGCCACGCCGGCCTCGGCCAGCTCGCGCAGCTCGTCCCAGCCCATGTAGGGGCTGTGGCCGTGGTCGATGGCGTCGGTATTGACGAATACCGTCATCGGCCAGCCCTTCTCGGCCAACCGCGGCCAGGCCTCGGTGTAGACCGATTCATAGGCGTCGTCGAAGGTAATCGCCACCACCCGCTCGGGCAGGTCGGCGTCGGGGTCGAGCGCATGGTTCAACAATCTGTCGAGCGGCCAGACGGCAAAATCGTTGTCGGCCAGGTAATCGAGGTGTTGCTCGAAGCGCTCGGGGGTGACGCTGGTCGAGGCCGGCGTGGTGTCGCTGACATGGTGATACAGCAGCACCACCCCGCCCTGCCCGGCCACGCCAAGGCCGGAGATGAACAGCAGCACGGCTGCCAAAAGCGTTCTGGTCATCATGATTCTTTGCGGACCTCCTCGATGAGCGGCTGGTTCTGGCGGATCACCGTGCGGACTTCTTCGACATAGTCCTCGCGGCGCTCGGAATACAGGATCAACCCGTCCGACAGGGCCATGGCGGTGGGCGTTTCGCCGACTTCGCGCAGCTGGGCGCGAATCACTCGCAGCGGCCGGTAGGCCTCATGGCTGTTGAGATTGTTGATATAGCGGGCCACCGACTCGCGCGGCGAGTCGAATGCCGCGACTTCGTGGCGCGCGCCTTCGGGACGGTTGGCCGGCACCAGGCCGCAACCGCGCCGGTAGCACCACTGGCCGAACAGATTGTTGGCCTCGACGGCAAACCGCGACCGCCCCCAGCCCGACTCGGTGGCAGCCTGGACCAGCGCCAGGGTCGGCGGCACGGTGTCGACCCGGCGCAGGAGGACCTCGATGGTCTCCTCGATGGATTGCTCGTGCGGGTCGACCCGGTAATCCTCGGCCAGGTTCGCGAGCCAGCGCCGGTCGAGCCAGCCCGGGCTCGCGCCGGCCTCGACGGTCTCGGCGATGGCCAGCAGACGCTCGCGCTGTCCGGCGATGCGCTCGTTTTCCGCCTCGATGCGCGGTAGCAGGAACTCGAAAAACGCCAGCTTGAGCTCGGTGACCTCCTCGTACGCGCCGAAATCGGGCAATGGTGCCGGCCGTGGCCAGACAATCCAGGCCATCAGCACCAGCGCGGCCAGCGACAAACCGGTCACCAGACCGAGCACCACCACTCTTTCGCGCGGGGCCTGGACCAGCCGCGTTCGAAGCTCTCGCGCGAGACGTCGCAGGCGCAGCAATGCCACTTTGCCGCGACGCATCATTCGGGCTCGGGCCCGGTTCGCCGCGTGTCGGCCGTATCGGGCGCCTCCAGCAGGGCCGCGCGGGTCTGCTCATCGGGGTAGCCGTCGGGAATCAGGCCGGCATCGCGCTGGAATTCGCGCAGCGCGCCCCGGGTGGCCGGGCCCAGGATGCCATCGGCAGTGCCCGGGGTGTAGCCGCGCTCGGCAAGCCGATGCTGAAGCTCGGCCATCTCGGAGGTAGCAATCGCCTTCTCGCGCTCGGGCAGCTCGGCGCGAAGCGCACCGGCTCCGGCGATGCGATCGGCAAGATGGCCAACGGCGATCGCGAACGAAGTCGAACGGTTCCAGTCAAGCAGTACATCGAAGTTGTCGTAGACCAGGAACGCCGGCCCGGCATGCCCCATCGGGACCAGCAAGCGCGCGCTCATGTCGGCGACCGGCAGCGGCCCGCCGTCGGCCCGGCGGACCCCCAGCTCGGCCCACTCGCTCAGCGCCCGCGCTTGCCCGGCACCACTTTTTTCGAATGCAAAATCGCCCGGCAGGCTGACCTCACGGCCCCAGCGCTCGCCGGAGTTCCAGCCCAGGCTCTGCAGATAGTTCGCACCGGAGGCCAGCGCGTCGGCCGGGTTGTCCCACAGGTCGATACGGCCATCGCCATCACCGTCGACGGCATGCGCGTAGTAGGCCGAGGGCATGAACTGGGTCTGACCCATGGCGCCGGCCCAGGACCCGAGCATGGCCTCCGGGGCCAGCGACTCGCGCTCGACCAGGCGCAGCGCGGTCAGGAGCTCGTCGCGAAAGAACGCGCTGCGGCGCGGATCGCAGGCCAGGGTCGCCAGCGAATCCAGGATCGGCATGCTACCGGTATGGCGTCCGAAGTTCGACTCCATGCCCCACAGCGCGACCAGGTAGTGGCCGGGCACGCCGTACTCGCGCGTCAGGCCATCGAGCAGTTCGCGGTGGCGGGCCAGCAGCGCGCGGCCTTGCTCGATGCGCGCGGGCGTGACCCGACCGCGCAGGTAGGCGGCAAAGCTTTGATGAAACTCCGGCTGGGCACGGTCGAGCTCGATGACCCGGGGCTGAAACTCGAGCGTGCCGAGCACGTCTTCGGCCAGCTCGACGGAAAGCCCTTCGGCACGCGCGGACGCGGCGAGGTCATCGAGGCAGGCAGCGAAGTGCTCGCCTGCATCATCGCCACGCGCGACATCAACGCCGCCCGCCAGCACCAGTGCCAGCGCAAATGCCGGGATGGAAAGAAACATACTACTGAACGGGTTCAAGACAATTGTTGCCCCATGGGCCGGCCATTTCATCATCCGGTTCAGACCACCCCGAAGCCCGGTCGTTCCAACCGGCTGGCCACCCAGGCGAATCATCGTCGGCACGTCGTCAGCACGCCCGCACAAGGCCGCTGGATTGGTTTCGGATTTTCTCATAAACTCGGGTGGCAGGCCCGGTGCAGCCGCTGCGTTGGCCGGGCGGATCGCTTGCCATCCGGCGCTTCCGGCAGGCAGCCATCGAGCGGCCCACCGCCTGCAAAAAAATTCATCCCCGGAGATCAACATGGAACAGGCAGTCATAGTTGCGGCACACCGCAGCCCGGTCGGGGGCTTTGGCGGGTCGCTGTCGAGTCTCACGGCCGTCGAGCTCGGCACACAGGTCATTCGAGCCACGCTCGAGCGCGCCGGCGTCGCGCCGGAGCAGGTCGACGAAGTCATCCTCGGCCACGTGCTGACCGCCGGCACCGGGCAGAACCCGGCACGCCAGTCGGCGATTCATGCCGGCCTGCCCGAGCACGTCCCGGCCATGACCATCAACAAGGTCTGCGGCAGCGGGCTCAAGGCGGTATCCATGGCAGCCCAGGCGATCGCGCTCGGCGATGCCGAAATCATCATTGCCGGCGGCCAGGAGAGCATGAGCCAGGCGCCCCACGTGCTTCCGAACTCGCGCAACGGGCAGCGCATGGGTGACTGGAAGCTCGACGACACCATGATCCGCGATGGCCTGTGGGATGCCTTCAACCAGTACCACATGGGCGTAACCGCCGAGAACCTGGCCGAGAAGTACGCCATCTCGCGCCAGGAACAGGACGAATTCGCGGCCCGTTCCCAGCAGCGCGCGAGCGCGGCGATCGAAGCCGGGTATTTCCGCGACCAGATTATTCCCATCGAGGTCCCGCAGCGCAAGGGCGACCCATTACGCGTCGACACCGACGAGCACCCCAAGGCCGGCACCACTGCCGAGGGACTCGGCCGGCTGCGCGCGGCGTTCGCCAAGGACGGCACGGTGACCGCCGGCAACGCCTCGGGCATCAACGATGGCGCCGCGGTGGTAGTGGTGATGTCGGCGAGCAAGGCCAGGGAACTCGGGCTCGAGCCTCTGGCGCGCATCAGCGCGTATGCCAGCGCGGGGGTCGATCCGTCCATCATGGGCTCCGGGCCCGTTCCGGCGACCCGGCGATGCCTCGAGCGCGCCGGATGGTCGGTCGCTGACCTCGATCTCATCGAAGCCAACGAGGCATTCGCGGCCCAAGCCATCGCGGTGACGCGGGAACTGAAGTGGGACCTCGAGCGCGTCAACGTCAACGGTGGGGCGATCGCGCTGGGCCACCCGATCGGCGCCTCGGGCTGCCGGGTGCTGGTCACCCTGCTGCACGAAATGCAGCGCCGCGACGTCGGCCGCGGGCTGGCCACGCTGTGCATCGGCGGAGGCCAGGGCGTGGCGCTGGCGGTATCGCGGGACTGAAACCGCAAGCACGCCCAAGGCCTTCGGGGCAACGCCCCGCGGGCCGCCCCGCCGCAGCTCAGTCGGTTACCGGCTCCGGGCGCGACTGGCGGATGAACTCACCCAGGCGCGGATAAACCTGGTCGCGCCAGCGCCGGCCGCTGAAGATGCCGTAATGCCCGGCGCCCTCGACCTCGAAATGCTGCTTGCGGTCGGACTCGATGCCGGTACACAGGTCGTGTGCGGCGCGGGTCTGGCCGATACCCGAAATATCGTCGAGCTCGCCTTCGATGGTCATCAGGGCCATATCGCGGATGGCGCCGACGTCGACACGCTCATCGTCGATCACCCAGGTACCCTCCGGGAGGAGATATTCCTGGAAGACGATGCGCACGGTATCGAGGTAGTACTCGCCCGGCAGGTCGAGAACGGCGTTGTACTCGTCGTAAAAGCGCCGGTGGCCCTCGGCGTCGTCGTCATCACCGGCGATCAGGTGCTGGTAGAAATCCCAGTGCGAGGTGGCGTGGCGCCGGGGATTCATGGCGATGAACCCGGCGTGCTGCATGAAACCGGGGTAGACCCGCCGACCGGCACCGGGGAAATGCGGCGGCACTCGATGGACCAGGTTGGCGCCGAACCAGGCCAGCGAATGCTTTTCGGCCAGGTTGTTGACCCCGGTGGGGCTTTTGCGGGCATCGACCGGCCCGCCCATCAGGGTCACGCTCGCCGGCAGCTCATCGCCGCGCGCGGCCATCAGCGACAACGCGGCGAGCACCGGCACCACCGGCTGGCAGACCGCGACGATATGCAGATCCCGAACACCGATGTGGCGGATGAAGGTTTCGATGTAGCGTACATAATCGTCGAGATGAAACGGCCCCTCGGCCGCCGGCACCATGCGCGCGTCGATCCAGTCGGTGATATAGACCTTGTGGTCGGCCAGCAGCGTGCGCACGGTATCGCGCAGGAGCGTGGCGTGGTGACCCGACAGCGGCGCCACCACCAGCACCGGCGGATCGTCCTTGAGGTCCGAAATGACCTGCGGCTCATCGGTATAGCGTTTCATGCGCAGCAGGCGGCCGAACGGGAGCTTCATGCGCTCGAGCTCGACCACCGGCACCGTATGGCCGTGCGCGGTGACCGAGTCGATGTCGAACTCGGGCTTCTCGTATTCCTTGTAGAGGCGATGCATCAACTCGTAACCGGCCGCCAGGCGCTGCGCGCCGGGGGTGCGCGATAGTACGCTCTCCGGATCGGTGAAAGTTTTCGCACCGGCCTCGGCCCAGATCGAGAACGGACTGAGCAGACTGCGCTGCAACTCGTAGAACTTGTAAAGCATGGCGGGTATTCTCGCTGGTCGGGGCCGGAATTGTGCAATGCACAAACCGAGCGTACTCCATTGCCGGCGCCCTGTCCAGAACCGCCTGCGCCCGGACGGGTCCGAAAAATGGTCATTCCGGGCTCGCAAGCCGCCGCAGCGACCCGGCCCGCACCGGCTTCGTTGCAGCGCACAATTACAGCACCGCGCAAAACATGCACAATCGATGTGCAAAAAATCACTTCAAACAATGGAGCAGTCGATGAGCAAAGTAGCGATTGTGACCGGAGGCACTCGGGGTATTGGGGCGGCGATTTCCAGAGCGCTGCTCGAAAAAGGTCTGAAAGTGGCCGCCATCTACGGCGGCAATACCGAGGCAGCCGAAAAATTCGCGGCCGAAACCGGGGCGTCCACCTACCAGTGCGACGTCAGCGATTTCCAGGCCTGTCAGGACAGCGTGGCGCGCATCGAGAAAGAACTCGGGCCGGTCGGGGTGCTGGTCAACAATGCCGGCATCACGCGCGACGGAACGCTGCACAAGATGAGTCCCGAGCAGTGGCAGGCGGTCATCGAGACCAACCTCGGCTCGTGTTTCAACATGTGCCGTTCGGTCATCGAGGGCATGCGCGAACGCAGCTTCGGGCGCATCGTCAACATCGGCTCGATCAACGGCCAGGCCGGTCAGTACGGTCAGGTCAACTATGCCGCCGCCAAGTCCGGGATTCACGGCTTCACCAAGGCGCTCGCCCAGGAAGGCGCGGCCAAGGGGGTCACCGTCAATGCTATCGCCCCGGGCTACATCGATACCGACATGGTCGCCTCGGTACCCGAGCGGGTACTGGAAAAAATCGTTGCCGGTATTCCGGTCGGCCGCCTCGGCAAGGCCAGCGAAATCGCCCGTGGCGTGGCATTCCTGGTCGACGAGGACGCCGGCTTCATCACCGGCTCGACGCTGTCGATCAACGGCGGCCAGCACATGTACTGAATCGGCCAGGCAGACCCCGGCGCAGCCGCGCCGGGGCGCTTCGGGCCCGGGCCGGAACAAAAAATCTGCGGTTTTTGTTGCACTGCACAATTTTTTTTGCTAGATTATTGTGCAACGCACAAATCGTGCGGAAATTCACCACTCCGCCAGGACACCACAGAGGTAAAAGACCATGAGCGACAAGAGCAATTTTGGATTGGACCACCCCGCATTCGCCGAACTGCAAAAGGCCCAGAGCATTTTCGTCGACGCCATCGACAAGACCGCCCGGAAGAATCTGGAAGCGACCGAGAAGATGCTGGAACTCAACCGCAAGCGCTTCGAAAGCCTGCAGGACGTTTCCGATGCCGACGACTACGCGGCCAAGCAGACCGAGGCCTTCAAGGAATACGCCGAGCACATGAAAGCGCACGTTGAAGCGCTGACCAGCATCGGCAATGAATCCCGTGAGCAGCTCACCGCTGCCGGGACCGAACTGGCCAAGTCCATGGACTTCAGCGATCTTTTCCCGTTCGGAGAAGCCGCCAGCAAGTCCAAGAGCAAGCCCAAGACTGCCTCCAAGAGCAGCTGATCGATCTTTGAGAGCCGGCAGTCCTTCGGGGCTGCCGGTTTTTTCGTTGAATGAAAAGGGCGACTGCCATGGCCAAGCACATCATCAAGAAATACGCCAACCGGCGCCTCTACGACACCGAAACCAGCCAGAGCATCACCCTGCAGGATGTCCGCGACCTGGTCGGCGCCGGCGCTTCGGTCCAGGTGGTCGAAGCCAAGAGCGGCCGCGACGTGACCCGTTCGGTTCTGCTGCAGATCATGGCCGACCAGGAAATGCTCGGCCGTCCGGTATTGAGCAATGAATTCCTCGAGGCGATGATCCGGATCAATTCCAACCCCATGCGCAAGCTCACCCGCGACTACCTCGAGCACGTCATGACCGGCCTGGAATCCCGGCAGCACGACGTCGAGGAAGCATGGGAAGCCACGCTCGGAAAATCCGGCCTGGACGGGGTGGCCAGTGCCTCCATCGAGCCATTCCAGAAATTCCAGAAAAAGATGTTTAAGCTGTGGTCCGAAACCATTGGCCCGCCGCCCCTGCGCAGCACCGAAGAAGACGACGAGCAGGGCACGGCGACAGACCGCAACCCGTGATGAAACCCTCCGGGCAGAAGAACAACAAGAACAGAGGAGCAAAAACGCAGTGAATCTTGCACAAAGCCGGATCGTGATTACCGGTGCCGCAGGCGGGCTCGGGCTCGCCATGGCCACCGACCTGGCTGGCCACGGAGCCCGCATCGGGCTGATCGATCTCGACGCCGGGGAACTCGAAAAAGCCCGCGCGAGCCTGCCCGGAGACGGGCACCACGCGGTCGTCGCCGACGTCACCGATGAAAGCGCCGTCGTCGAGGCGTTCAAGGAGCTCGAGCACGCCCTGGGTGGCCTGGACGCGGTGATCAACAACGCCGGTATCACGCGTGACGGCCTGCTGGTCAAGGTCAAGGACGGCAAAGTGGCCTCGCGCATGAGCCTGGATCAGTGGCAGAAGGTGCTCGACGTCAACCTCACCGGCGTCTTTCTGTGCGGCCGGGAAGCGGCCACCCGCATGATCGAGGCCGGCAACCCCGGCGTGATCATCAACATCGCCAGTATTTCGCGCGGCGGCAACTTCGGCCAGACCAACTACTCGGCGGCCAAGGCCGGGGTGGCGGCCATGGCCGTGACCTGGGCGAAGGAACTGGCCCGTCACGGCATCCGCGCGCTGTCGGTCTCGCCGGGCTTTGCGCGCACCGAACTGGTCGATGCGATGCCCGAAAAAGCCCTCGAGCGCATGACCGAGGCCATCCCCGCCGACCGCCTGGCCGAGCCGGACGAAATCGCCTCGACCATACGCTTTGCGCTCGAAAACGACTATGTCAACGGACGCGACCTGGCTGTCGACGGCGGCCTGAGGTTGTAGACTCTTTATTCCCGGCCGTTATTCCCAACCTCTACGGAACAAGCCATGCCGAACTCGCCCCAGACCCGTATTCGCGATTTGCCTGCCGAGATCGGCAGGATCACGCAGCTCTCCGCCAGCCTGCTGATACGCCTGGCGCGGCGCTGGCAACTACCGGATCTCGATCCGATGAACCTGCGCCGTCCCGTGCTGGCACTGACCTGGAGCAACCTTCGCCACCCGCACCGGGTCGTCCTGGCGCAGTGGGACCTGACCCGGCGCTACCTGGGACTGCTGCGTTACCTGGGCTACCGGGCCTTCGGTAAAAACGCCGAACCCGCCGCGGTGCCGCCGCGCGGCGACCGTCGATTCCGATCCGAGGCCTGGGACGAGCGCCTGATCTTCGACCTGATGCGCCAGGCCTACCTGCTGACATCGGACTGGATGCTCGACAACGTCTCGCGCATGGACGACATCGATCCCGATCAGCGCCTGCGGATACGCTTCTACACGCGGCAGTTTGCCGATGCCCTGTCACCGTCGAATTTCCTGCTGACCAACCCCGAGGTACTCAATCGAACGCGCGCCGAGCGCGGCCTGAACCTGCTGCGTGGCTTTCGGCATCTGCTCGAAGATCTCGACCGCGGCAAGGGTCAGCTGCAGATCAGCATGACCGACGAGTCCGCTTTCGAAGTCGGAACCAACCTGGCCACCACCGAGGGCTCGGTGGTCTTCCAGAACGACATGATGCAGCTCATCCAGTACGCACCGACGACCAAAACGGTGTATCAGAAACCGCTGCTGATCATCCCGCCGTGGATCAACAAGTTCTACATCCTCGACTTGCAGCCCAAAAACTCCTTCATCCGCTGGGCCGTCGAGCAGGGCTACACAGTGTTTGTCATTTCCTGGATCAACCCCGACGAGACCCTGCGCTACAAGCGTTTCGAGGACTACATGCACGAGGGCATTCTGAGCGCCCTCGACGCGGTCGAGCAGGCTACCGGCCAGCAGCAGGTCAACACCATCGGCTATTGCATCGGCGGCACCCTGCTCGCGCCCACCCTGGCCTACATGAAGCAAAAAGGCGACGAGCGGATCTCCTCGGCTACGTTCTTTACCGCCCAGGTCGATTTTTCAGAGGCCGGTGACCTGCGAGTATTCATCGACGAAAAGCAGGTCGGCAACCTTGAAAAGCGCATGCGCGAGCACGGCTATCTTGACGGCAGCGACATGGCCATGACCTTCAACCTGCTGCGAGCCAACGATCTGATCTGGTCATTCGTGGTCAACAATTACCTGATGGGCAACCCGCCGCCGGAATTCGACCTGCTCTACTGGAACGGCGACTCGACCCGCCTGCCCGAGCGCATGCACATGTTCTACCTGCGCAAGATGTATCTCGAAAACCGCCTCGTCGAACCCGGCGGGATCGAAATGGACGGGGTGCCGATCGATCTGCGCGAAGTCGACATCCCGGTCTACCTGCAGGCCGGGCGCGAGGACCATATCGCCCCCTACACTTCGGTCTACAAGGCAACCGGCATCTACAGCGGGCCGGTCACCTTCATGCTTGCCGGCTCCGGCCACATCGCCGGCGTCATCAACCCGCCGGAAGCCAACAAGTACGGTTACTGGACCAACGACGAGCTAGCCGATGACCCGGACGACTGGATCGCCGGGGCCGACTACCACGAGGGCTCCTGGTGGCCGCACTGGCACCAGTGGCTCAAGTCCCGCAGCGGCCGCCGCGTCCCGGCCCGCCAGCCCGGCGACGGCCAGCTCGACATCATCGAACCGGCGCCCGGGAGCTACGTCAAGCAATAGGCCACCATGACCGACCGTGAGCTCGATCCGGACGATCATCGACGCATGGCGCGCAAACTGCGCGAACCGTCGCGCTTTCCGCATCCGGTGGATACGATCGAAACGGTGGAGACGCATATCTCCACGCTGCTGCTCACCGAAACCCATGCCTACAAGCTCAAGAAACCGCTGGACCTGGGATTTCTCGATTTCACCAGCCTGGAGCGGCGCCGGGCGGCCTGTGACGAGGAATTGCGCATCAATCGGCGCCTGGCGCCGGAGTTCTACCTGCAGCGCATCGCGATTACCGGCACACCGGAGGATCCGGTCATCGGCGGCCAGGGGCCAACGCTGGACTGGGCGGTGCAGATGTCTCGTTTCGACGACAGCCGGCTGTTCGACCGCTTGTGCGAGACCAGTGCGCTGACGAGCGATTCGCTCGAAGATGTAGCGCGCCAGGTCGCCGAATTTCACCAGACCGCCACGGTCGCGGCTCCCGACAGCGAATGGGGCACGATCGAGGCCATCGCCGAGCCGGCACGCGACAACCTGACCGAACTTCAAGATCAGCTTGGCTCGGAAGCGCGTCTCGACCGGCTCTCAAACTGGACCGAGGCGTGCCTGAGCGAGTTCGAGCAACGGTTCCAGGACCGACGCGCGGCCGGACGTGTGCGGGAGTGCCATGGCGATCTGCATCTGGGCAACATTGTCGATGTCGACGGTCGGGCGGTCATTTTCGACGGCATCGAATTCGCCCCGGAACTGCGCTGGATCGATGTCATCAACGAAGTGGCCTTTCTCGACATGGACCTGCGCCAGCGCCAACGGCCTGATCTGGCGGCTGTATTTCTCAGCGCCTACTTCGAGCGAACCGGCGATTACGACGGGGTCGCCCTGTTGCCTTTCTACCGCGCCTACCGCGCGCTGGTCCGGGCCAAGGTGTCTGGTCTTCGCGCCGATGACCCGGACGCTGATACAAAAGCCCGCGAAAAAGCACGACAGATGCGCGAGGCCTATATCGCCGTTGCCGAAGCGCAGACCCGCCCACCGGCACCGCGACTGCTGCTCATGCACGGCCTGTCGGGCAGCGGCAAATCGACCGTCGCCCGGGCCGTGGTCGAACGGCTCGACGCGCTGCGGCTGCGCTCGGATGTCGAGCGCAAGCGCCTGGCCGGCCTGGATGCAAACACCCGCGCCGGGGCCGGCTTCGGCGAGGGCCTCTACGGCCCGGAACAGACGGAAAAAACCTACCAGCGCCTGGAGGGGCTGGCAGCCGAGCTCCTCGAGGCCGGCACCAGCGTGGTCGTCGACGCCGCCAGCCTGCGCCGCAAGGAGCGCGAGCGTTTTCGCCGCCTGGCGGGCCGGGCCGGCGTTGCCTTCACGCTGGTAGTCTGCGATGCCCCGGAAACGCGGCTGCGCGAGCGCATCGCCGAGCGCCAGCAAACCGGCACCGACCCCTCCGATGCCGACACCAGCGTGCTCGACAGCCAGATCGCCAGCTACCAGCCACCGGCCGCGGACGAGCAGGACGACCGGCTGGTCATCGATACCGAAAACGACCCGGGTTTCGCCGCTCTCGACAACCTGCAAAGACAACATTAGAAGAGTAGGATATTCTCAGGACGCAAGCGCGAGCCATACAACGCCTGGCGGTCCTGTGTACGCGGCACCGGGGCAGCTTTCGAGCGCCACCAGCAGCCTCGAAAAGACCCGGCTTCGCGTCGTATTGATTGCACTACCACCCAGGAGGAAGGTCATGAATCGTGTTGCAGGAAAAGTTGCCGTGGTAACCGGTGGCGCGCTCGGAATCGGGCGTGCCTCGGCGATTCGTCTTGCCGAGGAGGGCGCGGCAGTGGCCGTGCTCGACATCAACGACGATGCCGGCAAGGCGGTGGCCGCCGAAATCGAAGGCTCTGGCGGCCAGGCAGGGTACTGGCATGTCGATGTCGCCGACGAGGAAGCGATCCGGCAGTGTTACGAGGAGGTCGCGGAGCGCTTCGGCGGGCTGCACGTGCTGGTCAACAACGCCGGCATTGCCGGTGTCGACAAGCCGACCGACGAGGTCAGCCGCGAAGAGTGGGAAACGCTGTTCAACATCAATGTGACCGGCGTGTTCCTCTGCACCAAGCATGCCATCGGTCACATGCGCAAGGCCGGCAGCGGCAGCATCATCAACCTGTCGTCGATCTACGGCCTGATCGGGGCAGCCGACCTGCCCCCGTACCACGCATCCAAGGGCGCGGTGCGCTTGATGAGCAAGAACGATGCGCTGTTCTACGCCAGCGAAAACATCCGGGTCAATTCGATCCACCCGGCCTACATCTGGACCCCGCTGGTCGAGGACCTGGGCAAGCAACACCCTGACGGGGTCGAGGCATTCCGCAAGCTGCTCGATGACAAGCACCCGATCGGGCATGTCGGCGAACCCGACGATATCGCCTGGGGTGTGGTCTACCTGGCCTCCGACGAATCGAAATTCGTGACCGGCTCCGAACTGATCATTGACGGCGGCTACACCGCCCAGTAGCCGAGGGCCATTGATCCGTCGCAGCCAACGGCGGGAAAGTTGGAATCAGACCGCGATCGGCGCGCGGATGGGCGGGTGCGGGTCGTAGCCGGTGAGTTCGAAGTCCTCGAAGACGAAGTCTTCCAGGCGCGAGCGTTCCTGGTTGAGGTGCATCCGCGGGCGCGGACGCGGGCTGCGGGCGAGCTGCTCATCGACCTGGTCGAGATGGTTCAGGTAGATATGGGCATCGCCGAAGGTGTGGATGAACTCGCCGGGCGCGAGGCCGGTCACCTGCGCCACCATGCGCGTCAGCAGCGCATAGGAAGCGATATTGAACGGCACGCCGAGGAAGCAGTCGGCCGAGCGTTGATAGAGCTGGCAGCTCAGGCGCCCGTCGGCGACGTAGAACTGGAACAGGCAATGGCAGGGCGCGAGCGCCATGCGCCCGGCCGCGGCGTTGGCCGCTGGCGAGACGGTCTCGTCGGGCAGGTCGGCCGGGTTCCAGGCCGAGACGATGTGCCGGCGCGAGTCCGGCCGGCTGCGGAGCGCCTCGACCACCTCGGCGAGCTGGTCGATGGCGCGGCCGTCGGGTGCCGGCCAGGACCGCCACTGCGTGCCGTAGACCGGGCCCAGGCTGCCCGACTCATCGGCCCACTCGTTCCAGATGCGCACCCCGTGGGTTTGCAGGTAAGCGATATTGGTCTCGCCGCGGATGAACCACAGCAGCTCATGGATGATGGACTTGAGGTGGAGCTTCTTGGTGGTCACCAGCGGGAAGCCCTCGGCCAGATCGAAGCGCAGCTGATGGCCGAATACGCTCAGCGTGCCGGTGCCGGTGCGGTCGCCCTTGCGCGTTCCGTGGTCGCGGACGTGGCGCAGCAGCTCGAGATAGCTGTTCATGCTGTAGCCATTGCCGCGACCATTGCCGCGGCAATCGCACGCGCCGGACAGCGCTCACCCATGGGTTTGTCCGCGCCGGTAGGCAAAGACCATCAGGCCCACGCCGATCAGGATCATCGGCAGCGATAGCAGCTGGCCCATGGTCAGCCAGTCCAGCGCCACGAAACCAAGGTGGGCGTCGGGCTCGCGGAAGAATTCGGCAATAAAGCGGAATACTCCGTAGCCGGCCACAAACAGGCCGCCGACCGCGCCGACCGGTCGCGGTTGCCGCGAAAACAGCCACAGCACCACAAACAATGCCAGGCCTTCCAGCGCGGCCTGGTAGAGCTGCGACGGGTGGCGGGCAAATTCGTCCAGCGCGCCGGACAGGTACTGGTGGTAGAGCGCCTGCGAAGCCCTGCCGCCGTGCTCGATCGATTCGGGAAAGATCACAGCCCAAGGCACATCGGCCTTGCGCCCCCACAATTCACCGCCGATGAAATTGCCCAGCCGGCCGGCAGCCAGGCCGAGCGGGATCAGCGGCGCGGCGAAATCGCCCAGGCGCAGAAAACCGCAGCCGAGGTGGCGGCCGTAGAAGAACATCGCCAGCAGCACGCCGATCAGGCCGCCGTGGAAGCTCATGCCGCCGTCGCGAATGCGAAACAGCAACAGCGGGTCGCCGAGCAGGTCGCCGAAGGCATAGAACAGCACATACCCCAGCCGGCCACCCACAATTACCCCGATCACGCCCCAGAACAGCAGATCGGCGACCTGCTCGGGCCCCAGCGGCGCATCGGCCCGCCGGGCGCGCAACCGCCCCAGCAACCAGAACTGGCCGAAGGCCACCAGGTACATCAGGCTGTACCAGTAGATGGCAAAACCGCCGATGGAAATCGCCACCGGGTCGAGCTGATGAAAATAGTAGGCCGACTCGTTCATGGGTCGAGATTATCGCAGAACTCGGCACTCGCCACTCGTGCCGGCCATCGGCCCGAGTCCGGATTCAGCAGGTGCAGCTCAGCCCGTCCGCGGCCATCGTGCAATCGGTCGGCGGGGAGCCACAATTGGGGCCGGCCATCGGGATGCCGAGCAGGCTCACCCGATTCAAAAACCGCTGCAGGTTGTCCTCTCCCGGCGAATCACCGCTGAATTGAAAGGTCGAGCCGGGTTGAAGATTTTCCGGATGGGTCGGGATGAGGTTGTGGTCCGAGTCCCTGAAGGTATCGAAATCCGGCACCCAGCCCCCGAAAAATGGATCCGGAACCAGCATTCCCCGGCTCCCGTCGGAGAAGTTCACAAGGAGTTCCACTTCGCTATCGAACGACGTGTTCAGCAGATTCTCAGCTATCGCGGAAACTTCGCTGACCCAAGAGGCTGCCGGTTGCTCACTCGCCCACCAGTCACCGATCGCCACCGCCGCGGACCGATTGCCCACCACATCGTAGGCACTGGCGTGCATGTCCTCGGGGACGGAAACCTGCTCGGCCACGGCTTCACCACCGCGCGGCGCCGGGAGCGTCAGAACCTGCAGCTCGCCGGTCGGCAAGAATTGGCAGACCTGAAAAATCTGCCCACCGGCAGGGATGACCACATCACTGACAAACTGCATGCCACCCGAGACAAACGCCCGCTGCCGGGGCGTGAAATCGATCGCCTCGACATGGTGCGCGGCGGCCGGCGAAGATTCACCCGGCTGTGAACCACCAGGATTTTGATCGCCCTTAGGCCCAAGCACCCGGAACCGTTCGGCGTCCTCTGCAGCGAGATCGAACACCCAGACCTGATTCTCAGGTGAGAGTTGCATCTGTATCGCGGTCTCCCGCGCACAAGCTTCGCGCTCGGCGCTGCTGCAGTTCTGACAAACAGTGCCGTAATTGGCCGCCACGCCGGGAGATGCCCAGGCCAGCGCAAGGACCACCGCCCCGAATGCAAGGGCTCTGGCGAGCCCCGAGACAGGATTGAGCCTCATCGAGAACCTCCTACCGATTTGATTACCCTCGCTTTTTCAATCCTACCAAATCCTGAAAATCCTGATTACACCCGGGCTCGGCCCTGTCTACCGGCGACGGAAACAGGGCTTCGTGCCGGCCGGGGTGATGGGGGATCCGGTCGGGCGAGTCGCCACGCGTCCGGAGCCCGACCGGATTCCCCATCACCCCGGCCGGAGGCCCGGCGACCTGCACAACCTTCTTGCGCGCTGCCATTGGGCGCGATGAGGGGCAAGGCAGCGCGGTCTGGAGAAGCATCCGCCCGCCCTCGCCTGCTAAAGTGGCGATTTACAGCCGATTACCCGACTTGACCGGATGCCAGACTCCGACAGCGCCAATCGCCTGGGCAATGCGATCAGCCCCTACCTGCTCCAGCACGCCGACAACCCGGTCGACTGGTGGCCGTGGTCGCCCGAGGCGCTCGCCGAGGCGCGCCGGCTCGATCGGCCGATTCTGCTGTCGGTCGGCTACAGCGCCTGTCACTGGTGTCACGTCATGGCCCACGAGAGCTTCGAGAACGAGCGTGTGGCCGAGATCATGAACAACCACTTTGTCTGCATCAAGGTCGACCGCGAGGAGCGCCCGGACCTCGATCGCATCTACCAGCTCGCCCACCAACTGCTGACCGGCCGTGGCGGCGGCTGGCCGCTGACGGTCTTTCTTGACCCGCAGGACCAGGCGCCGTTCTTTGCCGGCACCTATTTTCCGCTCGCCGGCGGCGAAGGCCGGCTCGGCTTCCCCGAGCTGCTCGAGCGCATCCACCAGGTCTGGTCAACCCGCCGCGACGAACTGCGCGCCCAGACCCTGCAGGTCCAGCAGGCGCTGAAGGCGATCTCCCAGCCGCGCCCGAACGACCAGCACAGCACCCTCGACGAGACCCTCGAGGCGCTGGTCGGCCAGCTCGCATCGCGCTTCGACGACGACAACGGCGGCTTCGGCGAGATGCCGAAGTTTCCGCAGGCCCCGCTGCTGGCCCTGCTGCTCGAGCTGGCCGCCGACGACGACCAGGCCGGCCAGATGCTCAACGACACTCTCGTGGCCATGGCCGGACGTGGCCTGCACGACCACCTCGCCGGCGGCTTCTTCCGCTACTGCACCGACGCGGTCTGGGAGATCCCGCATTTCGAGAAGATGCTGGCCGACAACGCGCAGCTGCTCGGCCTCTACGCCGAGGCCGGCTGGCGCTGGAAGCAGGCCGACTTCACGAGTGCCGCGACATCGCTGGTGGCCTGGCTGGCCGACGAAATGGCGCTGACCGGCGGAGGCTTCGCCGCCAGCCTGGATGCCGACAGCCCCGACGGCGAAGGCGCCTACTACACCTGGACACCCGACCAGGTCGACCAACTGCTCGACGATGACGCCGCCGAACTGGTCAAAGCGCGCTTCGGGCTCGACGGCCCGCCCAATTTCGAAGGCAAGGCCTGGCACCTGGTCATTGCCCGAGGCGAGCACGAGCTTGTGGCGCCCGGGCGGGACCAGGCAGCGGTCGACAAAATGCTCGACCAGGCCTGTCATCGACTCCTCCAGGCGCGCCGCGAACGCACCGCACCGGGGCGCGACGACAAACTCATCGGCGCGCTCAACGGGCTGGCACTGGAAAGCCTGGCGCGCGCGGGCCGACTGCTGGGGCGAGCCGACTGGCTCGAGACCGCTGCCGGCGGGCTGGACGCGGTCGCCGTTCGCCTGTTCGGCCAGGAACCGCCGCGTGCGGTCTGGCGCGACGGCCGCAGTGCCCATCCGGCCACCCTGGACGACCACGCCGGCGTACTGCTGGCCTGCCTGGAACTGCTGCAGTGGCGCTTCGAATCGCGCTGGTTCAACCTGGCCCGGCGCATCGCGAGGCGTATCGACCGCCAGTTCATCGACGAGACCAGTGGCGCGCCCTACCTGACCCCGCTCGAGCACGAACCCCTGATCACCCGGCCGCTGGCGCTGGCCGACGACGCAACCCCGGCAGGCGGCGGCCTGGCCATGCTGGGCCTGAACCGGCTCGGGCATCTGTGCGGTGATGCCGAAATGACCCGCCTGGCCGGGGTGATGCTCGGCGCCGCCCATGGCGATATTGCAGCCGCGCCGATGGCCCACGCCACACTGCTGCGCGCCGCGCTGGAGGCGCGCAATCCGCCGGTTCAGGTGCTGCTCGGGGGGCCGGCCGACCCGGTCGACGACTGGCACGCAAGACTGCATGGCCAGCCGGAGCTTCGGGTCTACCGCGTCGACCCGGGCGTCGAGCTCGAGGACCCGCCGGCGACCGTGGCCGCCATGCAGGCCTGCCAGAGCGCCACAGCAGTGGTCTGCAGCGGCCTGGAATGCCGGGCTCCCGCGCACGACTTCGAGGCGCTCGAAGCGGCGCTGGCCGCATCCCGCTGACTCCGGCAGGCCGGCGACGATGCACACGCGCCCGGCCAATAGCCAGTAGAATTCCGTTCTCATGAGCCTGCTGATGCCCAATTATCACGCGCTGGCCGTGCTGGCGCTCGTGGTCCTGGCGCTGGTGCTGTTCTCGCGCGACCGCATTCCGCTCGAGACCAGCTCGCTGGTGGTGCTGGCGCTGCTGACCGTGGGCTTTCAGCTGTTCCCCTACACCGGCCCGGACGGTCGCACGCTCAGCCCGACCGATTTCTACCTCGGCTTCGGCCACCAGGCGCTGATCGCGGTGTGCGCGCTGATGATCCTCGGCCAGGGCCTGATCCGCTCCGGCGCGCTGGAACCGATCGGTCGCGTTCTGGCGGTGTCCTGGAAGAAGTCTCCGGCGATGTCGATGCTGCTGACTTTGGTCGTGTGCGCGGTGCTCAGCGCCTTTATCAACAACACGCCCATCGTGGTCATGCTGCTGCCGATCCTCATCGGCGTCGCCATTCGCACCGGGCAGTCGCCCTCGGGCATCCTGCTGCCGGTCGGGCTGATCAGCATCATCGGCGGCATGAGCACCACCATCGGCACCTCGACCAACCTGCTGGTCGTCGGCGTGGCCTCCGACATGGGCGTGGCGTCGTTCCAGATGTTCGACTTCGTGGTGCCGGTGGCAATCGCCGGCACCGTCGCCGGGCTGTATCTCTGGCTGGTGGCGCCGCGCCTGATCCCCCAGCGCCAGGTGCCCATGGCCGCGGGCGTCAAGCGCCTCTACACCGCCCAGATCCGCCTCGACCAGTCCAGCGAGGCGGTGGGCATGAAGCTCGCCGATGTCATCGAGCGCTGCAACGGCGAGCTCAAGGTCGAAAAGATCCAGCGCGGGCCGTCGGTGTTCGTCACGCCCCTGCCCGATGTGGTGCTCAAGGCCGGCGACCGCGTGACCACCACCAACACCCAGGCCAACCTGCGCGAATTCGCCCACCTGCTCGGCGGCAAGCTGTATTCGGGCGATATCGAGATTGATGAAGCCCACCCGCTCGAGAAGAACGACCAGCAAATCGCCGAGGTCGCGATCACGCCCTCGTCGCGGCTGCTGGGCGTGCGCATCGGCGAGGCGCGTCTGCTGGCCCGCTACGGCCTGCGCCTGCTGGCCCTGCACCGATTCAACCGTGACGAGCAAACGCGCACCAAGGGCGTGGACAATACCGTGCTGCGCTCGGGCGACGTGCTGCTGGTCCAGGCCTCCTCGCGCCAGCTCGGCCGGGTCAAGGAAGGCGCCGATCTGCTGGTGCTCGACGGCAGCGTCGATCTGCCCAAGACCGCCAAGGCGCCGATTGCACTGGCCATCATGGTCAGCGTGGTCACCATCGCCGCGCTG
>CAYQJJ010000017.1:0-23013 GCA_964417745.1 uncultured Wenzhouxiangella sp. | reverse complement strand
CATGAGCGATTCCTGGGCCGAACAGACGGCTTCATTGTCGACCGGGCGAACCAGGCGATAACTGCCGTCGGGGTCCAGCTCCCAGGCCAGGATGTTGTCCTCGAATGCCAGGCTGATCGATTCGCGGAAAATTCGCTGTGACGCTTTCTCGTCCTCGATCGGGAAGCAGGTCTCGACCCGCTGGAACAGGTTGCGCTCCATCCAGTCAGCGCTCGAGGCCCAGGTCTCGGGCTGGCCGTTGTTGGCAAAGTGGTAGACCCGGCTGTGCTCGAGAAAGCGCCCGAGAATGGAGCGTACGCGGATGGTTTCCGACAGGCCCTTGACGCCGGGGCGCAGACAGCAGATGCCGCGCACCACCAGGCGTATCTCGACCCCTGCGCGAGCGGCCCGATACAGCGCCTGAATGAGCAGCGGCTCGGTCAGGGCGTTCATCTTGGCGCAGATGCAGGCCGGGCGGCCGTCCCGGGCGTGGCGGGTCTCGCGCTCGATGCGCTCGAGCAGAAAATCGTGCAGGCCGAACGGTGACTGGACGAGCTTGCGCAGCGACTGAACGCGCCCGAGCCCGGACAGCTGCTGGAAAATGCGGTGGACGTCCTCGGACAGGCCGGAGTCGAACGACAACAGGCTCCAGTCGGTGTAGGCCTTGGTGGTGCCCTGGTGGTAGTTCCCGGTCCCGAGGTGGACGTAGCGTCGCAGCTGGTCGTTCTCGCGCCGAACGATCAGCATCATCTTGGCGTGGGTCTTGTGACCGACCACGCCGTAGACGACCTGGACGCCGGCCTCCTGTAGCCGGGTAGCGAGGGTGATGTTGGCTTCCTCGTCGAAGCGTGCGCGCAATTCGACGATGACCGTCACATCCTTGCCGGCCCGTGCCGCCTCGATGAGCAGGCCGACGAGTTCGGAATCGATGCCGGTGCGATACAGCGTTTGCTTGATCGCCAGCACACTGGGGTCGCTGACGGCCTGGCGGACCAGGTCGAGCACCGGCTGAAAGCTGTCATAGGGGTGATGCAGCAGCCAGTCGCGGTAGCGAATGGCATCGAACAGGTTGCCTTCCGGGCCGAGCGCCTTGGGCACGTTCGGTGTGAACGGCGGGTACTTCAGGTCCGGCCGGTCGGCCAGGTCACAGATGGCGCTCATGCGATTGAGGTTGACCGGCCCGTCGCAGCGGTAGGTGTCCTCGTCGGCCACACCGAACTTGCTGGCCAGAAACCGCGCCACGTCCTCCGGGCAATTGGTGGCGATCTCGAGCCGGACCGCCTCGGCGAAACCGCGCTCCATGAGTTCGCCCTCGAGCGCGCGCGCGAGGTCCTCGATTTCTTCTTCGTCGACGAACAGCTCGCTGTTGCGGGTGACCCGAAACTGGTAGCAGCCGCGCACCTGCATGCCCGGAAACAGCTCGTCGATGAAGGCGTGCAGGATGGAAGACAGGAACACGAAATCGTTGGGCCCGTCGCTGTGCTCGGCGGGGATGCGGATGATGCGCGGCAGCGAGCGGGGCGCGCGCACCAGCGCCATGCCACTGTCGCGGCCGAAAGCGTCCTGACCCTCCAGCGACACCGCAAAGTTGAGGCTTTTGTTGAGAATGCGCGGGAAAGGGTGAGCCGGGTCCAGCCCCAGCGGGCTGAGGACGGGCATGAGCTCTTGCTGGAAGTGCTCGTGGAGCCACTCGAGCTGGCGTTCGCTCCAGTCGCTGCGCCGAACGATGCGGATATCCTGCTCGGCCAGTTCGGGCGTCAGCTCATCGTTCATGACCCGGTATTGTTCATTGACCATTTCGACCACCGCCGTGCGGATCGCATCCAGGGTGGCGCGCGGTGTCAGACCATCGGGTGCGGGCTGGTTGGCGCCGTGCTGCATGCGCTGGCGAATGGCCGCGACTCGTACCTCGAAGAATTCATCGAGGTTGGTGCAGGAAATGCACAAAAAACGCAGTCGCTCGAGCAGTGGAACGGTCCGGTCGCGGGACAGCTCGAGCACCCGGCGGGTGAATGTCAGCAGGCTAAGTTCGCGGTTGAACAGGAGCTCGGGCGGCGTCAGGTCCTGGTCTTCCCAGGCGGTCAGCTCGGCGGCCTGCTGGGAAACCTTGACGACGGTCTCGATGGCGGTCGGAGGCATGATTGGGCTGCTCATCGGTCGACCCGTCACTGTATCCGAATTCGATGTCGCTCAGGTTACTGCATCACGCACTAGCGGGCCACTGCGGGGCCTGCGGCGTGTGCGCCCTTTAACTGCGACTAACTGCGACCGAGGCGGATGCGTTCGCCGCGCAGTTCGGCCAGGCGCGCCGAGATCCGGGCCCGCTGGTAATAATTGAGGTCGTCGCGCTCGATGACTGCCTCGAGTTGTTCGATGGCCTGGTCGATGCCGCCGCGCATGTAGTAGCTGTCGGCCTGTGCTTCGGCCGCCCGCACGCTGTCTCCGGCGGCATCGGCTGCGCGCGCGTAGAGCTGGGTCATCTGCAGATCGTCCGGGTGACTTCTCAGGTGCTGGCGAAGCAGGGTAGCGGCACGTTCGGATCGCTCGGGACTGCGCTCGTGCATGAGGGTCTCGGCCAGTTGCGTGGTGATCAGGCGATTGCCGGGAAACCGGTGGTAGAGCGTCTCGAGGCGCTCGATCGCTTCTGACTGAGCGCCCCGGGCGAGCAGCAGGTCGGCCTCGAGAAGCTTGAACAGTTGCCGGTCCGGGTGATCGGCGCGCAGCTGCTCGATGTGGCCGGCAGCGGCGTCCAGGCGGCGTGCCTTGATCAGTGACAGGGCCAGCCCGTAGCGCAGGTGCGGCGCCGCGTCTTCGGCGTTTTCGAGGCGGATGCGGAAAAACTCCACCGTCTGGTCGGGAAATGAGCTGATCAGAACCCGCAGGCGGGCCTGAACGAACGCAAACCGATCGTCGTCGCGTTGATTGCGAACCTGGACCCGGTCTGCACGGTTGCGCGCCTCGGCGATGCGGTTGACGGTCAGCGGGTGGGTGCGCAGATACTCCGGCGGACCTTCACCCATGGCACGGCCGCGCACGCTGAGCTGTTCGAAGAAGGTCACCATGCCCATCGGGTCGTAGCCGGCGCGCGCCATCAGCGGCACGGCGATGCGATCGGCCTCGGCCTCGGCCTGACGAGTGTGGTTGATCTGGAATTGCTGGGCCAGACCCATGCCGCTCATCAGGATTGCCTGACTGGCTTCGCCGCCGGCCCCGGCGGCCCCGGCGGCCAGCGCCAGCCCGAGTGTGGCCAGCATCGCCGGAATCGAGGTCTGGCGCTGATTTTCGACCCCGCGCGCGATGTGATCCTGGGTGATATGCGCGATTTCGTGGGCGACCACCCCGGCCACCTCGCTTTCCTCGCGCGCGGCCAGAATCAGCCCGGCGTGGATGCCGATGACGCCAGCCAGGCTGGCAAAGGCGTTCAGGCTGGGTTCGCGGATGACGAAGAAATGAAATTCACCGTCGCGCCGGGACGACTCGGCCACCAGCCGGAAGCCCATGTCCTCGATGTAATCCAGTACCATCGGGTCTTCGATGAGCATGTTGTTGGCGCGAAGGTAGCGTCGGAAATCCCGCGCGAAGGTGCGCTCCTGCTCTGCCGGAAGAACGCGGGTCGACGTCCCGCCGAGATCCGGGAGGCGAACCGGGTCGCTGGCCGCGACCGTGCCGGCCATAGCCAGGATGGTAAGCAGCAGCACCAGATGGTAGGCAATACGATTCATCATCAGTGAGACCCGATATCCGGTCAGATGTTTCGATCCGGGCTTCTTTTGAAACCCGCGCGAGTGCGGCGGCGGCCAAAGTGGCCGCAACGTGCCGATACGTGATTACGTAACGATAGTAGACCCGTATTCAAGCCTCTTTCATTGCACCACCGACAGTCTGATGGAAATGAAAACATCGAACAAGGCAATGGCGCTGATCAGCCACCCGGATCAGGATGCCGGGTGGCTCCCGGACGAGCGCACAGGGACGCCCGGGTGGATTTTCTTTCACGGCCCGGCGGTTGCCTGTGCCGACCGGTCCGAGGGGGCAGCGAATCGTGGCGCTCCGGACGAGCAGGTGGTCTGCAGCGCGTCCTGGCAGCGGCGCTTCGACCGGCCGGTCGAAGCGCCCTTTCGCCCGGGCAGCCTGACCGAGTTCTGGCATCGGCTGCAGCTGGCCGAGAGGGTCTGGTCGAGTGGCTGGTCGCCGGTCCGGGCAAACTGGCTGGTGCGGGTTGCCTTGCCGGCCTGCCCGCGCTGGCAGCGCGAGTTGCTCGAACTGGTTCTGGCCGGCGCCAGTCTCGACCTGCCGCTGAGCGTTTGTTTCGAGGGCCCGGGGCTGGTTCGGTTGCGTGGTCAGACTGCCTCGGCCTGGGCGCAGCTCGCCGATCAGGGCCTGGCTGCCATGCTTGCCTGCCCGCACGACGCCGACAGTGCCGAGTTGCCGGCCTTCGTCGAACCGATCGATGCGGCCGATCGCGAGGCACGGGTCGGGCAGAGCGGTGTGCTCCGGGTCGGTGAGTTCCCGCCATGAAGCTTCTTCTGTCATCCGGGCTGGAGGTCGCGCTCGACGAGGCCGGGCATCTGCAAAACCCCGGAGACTGGAATCCGGAAGTCGCCCTCGAGCTGGCCCGGCGCGATGGGCTCGAGCTCGACGAGGATCGCTGGTGGCTGATCGGTTTCGTGCGCGAGTATCATGCCGCCTACGGCAACCCGCCGCTGATGCGCAGCGTGGTGGCGGCCCTGCGCGAGCGGCGCCAGGATTCGAGCCTGACCACGCGCGAATTGTATCGATGGTTTCCGGACGGCCCGGTGCGGCTGGCCTGCAAATACGGCGGCCTGCCCAGGCCGGACTGGTGTATCTAGGATGTATCTAGGATGTCCGCGTCCTTGCTGATGGATGGAGTCTGAGAAAATGAGTGAACATGCGGTAGTGATGTACGCGACCACGTCGTGCCCGTTTTGCGTGGCGGCACGCAACCTCTTGCGCGGCAAGGGCGTGACCTGGACCGAGGTATCGGTCGATATCGAGCCCGACAAGCGCGCCGAGATGATGAGCCGGAGCGGCCGCCGTACCGTGCCCCAGGTATTTATCGGCGACGAGCATATCGGCGGCTTCGATGACCTCGATGCGCTCGACCAGGAGGGCGCGCTCGATCGAATGCTCGGCTTGAGCTGAATCGCGTCCCGCGCAGACTTATTTCAGAGGTTCCCTAGAGGATATAATGCCGGGTTAATTCATCGCGCCCTGCCGGGCGGTCCAAGGATATAGCGCTCGTGAGTCAGCAGATAACGGTAATTAGGGGCGACGGCATCGGTCCCGAAATCATGGATGCCACACTCCGGATTCTCGATTCGCTTATGCCGGAGCTCGAGTATGACTTCCAGCTCGCTGGCATGGCGGCGCAGGAGGAAACCGGCGAGTTGCTCCCGGAGGCCACCCTCGAGTCGATCGAGCGCAACCGGATTGCCCTCAAGGCACCGCTGACCACGCCAGTCGGTGGCGGCTTCAAGTCGCTCAACGTGGCGCTGCGCAAGCACTTCGACCTCTACGCCAACGTGCGCCCGGCGATCAGCTTCAAGGGCAGCAATTCGCGCTACGAGAACATTGACCTGATCACGGTGCGCGAGAACACCGAGGGGGCCTATCTGGCCGAGGGCGCATTTACCGCGCCGGACGGCAGCCGCGCCGAATCGAAAATGGTCGTTACCCGGGCTGGTTGCGAGCGAGTGGCGCGCTTTGCCTTCGATCTGGCCCGGCGCTGCGGCCGAAGCAAGGTCACGGCGGTTCACAAGGCCAATATTCTCAAGGACGTCACCGGCATGTTTCTCAACGTGGCCCGCGAGGTCGCCGCCGATTACGATGACATCGAATTTCACGACATGATCGTCGACAACGCCTGCATGCAGCTGGTCATGCGACCCGAGCAGTTCGATGTCATCGTGACCACCAACCTGTTCGGTGACATCATCTCCGATCTTTGCGCCGGCCTGGTCGGCGGGCTCGGCCTGGCGCCGGGCGCCAATATCGGCGAGAAGGTGGCGATGTTCGAGGCGGTGCACGGATCGGCCCCGGATATCGCCGGGCAGGGGGTTGCCAACCCCTGCGCCTTGATGCTCGGTGCCGCCCAGATGCTCGAACATCTCGACGAGTTGCCGCGCGCCAAGCGGCTGCGCTCAGCCATCGCCGAGACGATCGAGGCGGCCGATCGCACCACACCCGATCTCGGTGGCAAGGGCACGACCGAGAGCTTCACCGATGCGATAGCCGAACGTCTGGGCTGAATCCTTTCAGCCCTTCGAGGCGGCCGGATTCGTTGCCGTTGTGGCGTATCTGCAACATTGTTTCGGAGCTGCATGCGCAGTGCCGCGGGCGCTGGCCGCGGTGATGCGCGAAAAACCCGACCGGCCGTGTTGTATTTTTGCCAAGCCAGCGGGTACACTGTTGTCGAATCGATTCCGCACCCCTGAAACGTGAGCTACCGAAACCTTCTGATAACGCTCCTGATTGCCGGTCTTGGCCTGTCGGTGTCCAGCCAGGCAGCCGCACGTGCCGCGCCCGGGCTGGCGACGGCCTCGCATGGCGGCGTTGCCTGGCTGCTCGTTGCGCTCGAACTCGGCCCTTGGGAGCGGTATCTGGCCCATGAGTTGACGCCGGATTTCCAGCGCTTCGAAATCGACGATCTGCCGCGCGTGTCCTGGTTGCAACTCGACGACCGGCTCATCATTCCCGACTTCGCCGTGCCGCTGCTGGCCTCGCAGGGCTCGGACCTGATTCTCTCGCTGGAGCATCGCCGTGCGGCCATCTCGCTGGGCGAGTCGATGCCGCGCCAGGGGCCGCTCGGGCAGCAGTTCGAGCAATCGATGCTGATCTCCGGCGTTACCCACCGGGTGAGTGACCTGAGCGCGCTGACCGTCTCCGCGGTGCTCGCCAGCCAGCGATACGGGTACCGCGCCGGCGTCCAGCTTGCCGAGCGCGATCGATTCGAGCCGGTCGACCCGGACTTCATCAGCCATCCCCATTCCGGATACGAGGCCAGTCATGGCGCCGGCATGCGCCTGGCCCTGAGTCGCGAGCTTCTTCCCAGCCTGGCGGTCGAGGCCAGCTATCAATCACGAATCCACATGTCGGAATTCGCATCGCTGCAGGGCATGCATGGCAGCCGCGCCGAGTTCGACATCCCGTCGCGCCTGAACGTCGACTTGCGGCTGCGGCCAACCGAGTCGTCGCAACTGAGTTTCGGGGTTTCGCAGGTTTTCTACAGCGAAGTCGGCGCCTTTCCGAGCCGTGCCTTGCCGGCGCGATTCAATGCCCTGCTCGGGGACAGCACCAGCCCGCGTTTTGCCTGGGATGACCTGACCGTCTTCAACGTCGCCTGGAACTGGGATTACAGCAAGTCGCTGACCTTCTACGCCGATTACCGCACGCGCTCCCAGCCGATGCCTTCGGCGTCGTCGCTGGCCTCGGTGCTAGGCCCGGAACTGGCTCAGAATGCCTTCTCGGCAGGCATGGCCAAAGGGGTCGGTGAACGCTCCCGTCTGCACCTGGATGCGGCCTACGCGCCCCCCGAATTCGCTTTCGGCGGCAATGTGCTCGGCGTCGCCTCCGACAGGTTCGATCAGGATCTCGAGTTCAGCGCCACTCTGCGCTTCGATTTTTGATGGCATTCGATTCCCCGTTGCAGCAACACTCCTGAGACGGCCAGCCCGGTGACCTTTCACGGGGAGGGGTTCACCGGGCCGGGGCAGGGAACGGCCGTTTGTCTCGCCCGTGAGCCAGCGGACGGACCTTTCGAGGCCCCGTCTGTCGTCATACCCTTATAATCAGCTCATGATCGCGCGCGTCACCAACTGGTTCCAGCGCCATTTCTCCGACCCTCAGGTCGTGATCCTGGCGTTGTTTTTGACCCTCGGCCTGGCGGTCGTGGTGTTCTTCGGCAGCATGCTCACGCCGGTGCTTGCCAGCCTGATCATTGCCTACCTGCTCGAAGGTGCGGTCCAGCGCCTGGAACGCTTCGGCCTGCCGCGGCTGATGAGTGTCATCAGCGTTTTTCTTGGCTTCATGGCCATGCTTTTTTTCCTTCTGTTTGGCCTGCTGCCGATGCTCACGCGTCAGCTCGCTGCCATCGTTCAGCAGCTGCCCGGCTATATCGCCCAGGCCCAGGACTGGCTGGCGACCCTGCCAGAGCGCTATCCACAGCTTGTCGCGCCCGCCGATGCCGGTGAGGGTGTTGATGCAGCCGCAGTCACCGATCAACCCGATAACGGTGATTTGCGTGCGGCAGAAGAAGCCGACCAGCAGCTGGCGCTGATTTCCGAGGAGCAGCTCTCTCGCATGCTCGACAATCTGGGTGCCGAGCTGGTCAACTACGGGGCTACCCTGGTATCGCTTTCCGGCGTGTTGGGGGTGGTCAGCCTGCTGATCTTCCTGGTCCTGATGCCGGTGCTGGTGTTTTTCTTCCTCAAGGACAAGCGCGCGCTGGTGGGGTGGGGCGCGAAGTACATGCCGCGCGATCATGCCCTGGTCACCAGCGTCTGGCAGGAGGTTGACTCGCAGATCGGAAACTATGTGCGCGGCAAGGTCCTCGAGATCCTCATCGTCTGGGTGGTGACTTACGTGGTCTTCGCACTGCTCGGCCTGCCGTTTGCCATGCTGCTGTCGATGCTGGTTGGTCTATCGGTGATCATCCCCTATATCGGCGCGGCGGTGGTAACCATTCCGGTGGCCCTGGTGGCCCTGGTGGCTTTCGGTCCGACCGCCCAATTCTGGTACGTGATCGTGGCTTATGCCATCATTCAGGCGCTGGACGGCAACGTGCTGGTGCCTATTCTGTTTTCCGAAGTCGTCAATCTCCACCCGGTCGCGATCATCATTGCCGTGCTCGTGTTCGGCGGCATCTGGGGGTTCTGGGGTATCTTTTTTGCCATCCCGCTGGCCACCCTGGTCAATGCCGTCCTGCGTGCCTGGCCACGGGCCCGGGTCGATGCCGATGATCCGGCTACCGGCTCCGGCCCGGCGCAGGTCTGAGCCGCTTGTGGCCAACAGCGAGCCCCAGAGCTTTCCGGAGGGCTTCCGCCACTTCGCGTTTTCCGAGCGAAGCTTTTGCGCCTCCAGTGGCGTGGTTCGTCTGGGCTATCAACTCGATGACTGGCAGTTTTGCGAGACCCTGGCCCTGCCGGCAGCCTCGTCAGAGTTGTCTGCGCCGCGCCGCGCTGCTGTGGATGCTGCGCTGGCCCTGTTGCACTGGACCGCCGGGATCAGCTACTGGAAAGCAGGCTGCCCGCCCGAGCTGTCCTACCGCGGGACCGGACCGGACGCCTGGCAGGCCGACTGGCTGACCGACTTGTACTGGCACGGCCTGGCCGAGTTCGCCCACCGCAACCGGATCGAACGCCGCGCCTGGCCCCGATTCCCAGCTGATGTCGACCACTCGCCGGCTGCAACCGCCTCGGGCCTGCCGCGCCGAACGCTGGTGCCCATGGGCGGTGGCAAGGATTCGCTGGTGGCCTGGGCGCGGCTGCGTGGTCTCGGCGAGCGCCCGGTCACGGTCCAGGTCGGGCAGGCGCCGCTGATCGGGCAGGTCGCCAGACAGCTCGGGGGCGAGCACCTGGTCATCGCTCGCCAGGTCGATCCCGGTCTGGCCGAGCTCAACCGCCAGGGTGCCTGGAACGGCCACGTCCCGATCACCGCGATCAACGCCGCCGTTCTTGTGCTTGTAGCGCTGACGCAAGGGTTCGACCGCGTTGTCTTCGCCAACGAGCGCTCGGCCGATGCAGCCACGCTGACCGCGGCGGATGGCGAGGCGGTCAATCATCAGTACTCGAAGTCCCATGCCTTCGAGCGACGCTTCGACGAGTGGGTTCGCCATTATGTCGATCCACAGCTGCGGGTCTTTTCGCTGCTACGACGCGACTCGGAGCTGGCGATCTGCCGCCAGTTCGCCGGCCTCGAGCGCTTCCACGCGACGTTTTCGTCCTGCAATCGCAACTTCCACCTCGACGGCCCGCGAACCGGGCGCTGGTGCGGCCGGTGTCCGAAATGCCATTTCGTGTTTCTCGGCCTGGCACCGTTCCTGCCACCCGCCCGACTATCGGCGATTTTCGGGCGCGATCTGCTCGCCGACCCGGCGTTGACCGAAGGCTTTGCCGCGCTGCTCGACCTGTCCGGCGACAAGCCGTTCGAGTGCGTCGGCGAAGCAGATGAGGCGCGTGCCGCGGTGCGGGCGCTGGCCGGCCAGCCGGCCTGGCGCGACCATGCCGTTGTTACCGCGCTGGCAGACCGGCTGCCAACGGACGATGGGCCGGATATCGAATCGCTTTGCCGGCCCCGCGGGCCCGATCTGATTCCGGACGAGTGGCGTGATGCAGCTGGCTGAGCTGTGCCGTCGCCGGATTGCGCTGCTCGGATTCGGTCGCGAGGGTCGCGCCATTGCCAATCTTCTTTCGAGCCACTGCGAGCGGTCGGATCTGACCGTCTGGGTCGAGTCGGGCGCGGCCCCCGAGCAGGGCCCGGTCATCCGCTCGCGGTTCGACGAGCGGCTCGGCGACTTCGACCTCGTGTTGCGCTCGCCGGGCGTGCCGGTCGACCATCCGGCTCTGGTTGACTACCGCAGCCGCGGCGGGCAGGTCGTCAATCCCTCCTCGGTATGGTTCGCCGAGCGGCCCGATGTGCGCGTGGTCGGGGTGACCGGCTCGAAGGGCAAGAGCACGACGGCGTCGCTGCTGGCTCATCTGCTGCGCATGGCGGGCGAGGACGTGTTGCTGGCCGGCAATATCGGCAATCCGCTGCCCGCGCATATTGATACCTCGGCGACCACCGCGGTGGTCGAGTTGTCGAGCTATCAACTGGCCGATATCAAGGGCCGGCTGGATCTTGGCATCATGACCCGCCTGTTCGACGAACATCTCGACTGGCACGGCGACCGGCTGCGCTACATCGACTGCAAGCTGAGAATGGTCGACCTGTTGAATGGCCGGCCGCTGCTGATCAACGCTACCGATCCGCTGCTGCGCGAGGCGACGGTGGCTGTGCCGGGGCGCATCGATGGCAATCGCACCCCCGGCTTCAATCGCCAGGGTGACCGCCTCTACCTTGACCAGATGCCGCTGGCCGGTGGTGGCAACCTGCCGCTGATGGGCAACCACAACCTCGACAACGCCGCCCTGGCGCTGGAGGCGGCACACCTGCTTGGCTACAACGATGTGCGGCAGCTGTTGTCCAGCCTGCACGGTTTTCACGCCC
This sequence comes from uncultured Wenzhouxiangella sp., assembly GCA_964417745.1. Classification (GTDB taxonomy): domain Bacteria; phylum Pseudomonadota; class Gammaproteobacteria; order Xanthomonadales; family Wenzhouxiangellaceae; genus Wenzhouxiangella. The sequence continues at coordinate 11,808 of CAYQJJ010000017.1, read as the reverse complement.
TGGACCATCGCCTGGAGCCGGTCGAGACCCATTGCGGGCGCCGCTGGATCAACGACTCGATCGCAACATCACCGCATGCCACGCTGGCCGCGCTCGAGGCACTCGGCGGGACGCCGGTGGTGCTGATCGCCGGCGGACTCGACCGCCATGCGGACTGGCAACCGGTGATCGACTGGTGCCGCCGTCACGAGCTTGCCGAGCTGGTCGTGTTGCCCGACAACGGGCCTGCCATCGCCTCGGCGATGGTCGACGCTGGCGTGCTTGCGGCGCGATCGGTTCATCATGCCCCTGATCTCGAAGCCGCCGTTCGCACCGCCTCGGAGCTGGCCGAGCCCGGCGCCACCGTGTTGCTCTCGCCCGGGGCGCCCAGTTTTCCGCATTTCAGGGATTTCGAGCAGCGCGGAGAGCGCTTTCGGGCCGCGGTTGCCGCTTACAGCGATCGGTCGACGGCGTAGTCGGCGAGCAGGGTCAGCGCTTCGCGCTCGCTGCTCGAATCGAGCCGTGAAAGTTCTTCGCGGGCCTGACCGGCGAGCTGGTGAGCGATGTCGGCGGCCTCGTCGAGCGCCCCGGTACGGTCCATGATGGCGCGTACGCGGGCATGCTCGGCACTGCCGCCCTGCTCGATCATCTCGCGCATGACGAGCTGGTCGGATGCCTCGGCCGCGCGCATGGCCAGAATCAGCGGCAGGGTCACCTTGCCCTCGGCCAGATCGTCGCCGACGCTCTTGCCGAGCGTGGTGTGATTGGCGCGGTAGTCAAGAATATCGTCGGTGATCTGGACAGCCTGGCCGAGTTTGAGCCCGAATTCGGCCAGCGCCGCGCATACCGTTTCGTCCCGCCCGGCCAATACACCGCCAAGGCGTGCGCTGGCGGCGAACAGGCAGGCGGTCTTGTCGGAAATGACCTGGTAGTAGTCTTCGGTGTCGAGATCGGCATTGCCCATCTGCATGAGCTGCAGCACCTCACCCTCGGCGATGGTGTTGGTGGTATCGGCCAGGATTCGCATGATCTCGGGTTGTTCGATCTCGACCATCAGCTGAAAACTGCGCGAATAGAGAAAATCGCCGACCAGCACCGAAGCGGAATTGCCCCAGATGCGATGCGCGGTCTCGCGCCCCCGCCGTCGGTTCGATTCGTCGACCACGTCATCGTGCAGCAGGGTCGAGGTATGAATGAACTCGATGATCGCCGCCATCTTGATGTGCTCATTGCCCTGGTAGCCGGCCGCGCGTGCCGAGAGCAGATGGACCAGCGGCCGCAGGCGCTTGCCGCCGCCGCCGATGATGTGAGCGCTGATCTGGTTGACCAGCACCACGTCGGACGCAAGCCGTCGCCTGATCAGCGCGTCGACTTCGGCGCGACTGGCCTCGGTCAGGGCCATGACGTCGGCCATGCCGGACGGCCGGATACAGGAGCTCGAATCATTCATGGCTGCCAATTATACGAGCCGATTTCCCAGCGTGTCGTGAGACTTTCTCGCAGGGGCCGAATCCTGGCCCTGTGCTACAATTTCCCGAGAAAAATGGCGCCGTTCGGCCGCTGTAAAAACAACCTTCGAGGAGGAGCCGCAAGCCATGGCTCGAGGCATCAATAAAGTCATCCTGATCGGCAACCTTGGTGCCGATCCCGAAGTCCGACACACCGCCGGAGGCAACTCCGTTGCCAATTTGTCGGTCGCGACATCCGAAAGCTGGCGCGACAAGCAGACCGGCCAGCAACAGGAAAAGACCGAATGGCATCGCGTGGTCCTGTTCGGCAAGGTCGCCGAAGTGGCCGGTGAATACCTGCGCAAGGGCTCCAAGGCTTACTTCGAGGGTCGTATCCAGACCCGCAAGTGGCAGGACCGGGACGGCAACGACCGCTACACCACCGAAATCGTGGCCAACGACATGCAGATGCTCGACGGTCGGGGCGGTGGCGGTGCCGAGCCGCTGGAAGACCGCGGCGGCAGCTACGGTGATTCGCGCCCTCAGTCCGGCCCCTCGGACAACAGCGGCAGCAACCTCGAGGACGATATCCCCTTCTGAGCCGGCGATTGCCGGCGACGCTCAGCGCGGGCCGGGGCCCGCGCCGGGCGTTGCCGGGCCCGCGTCGATAGCCGATGCGCCCCGCGAACGATCGGATACTCCCGGAATGAACAGCATGAAAACGATTCTCGTGACCGGCGGTGCCGGCTTCATCGGCGCTAACTTCATCCATCATCTGCTCGGCGACAGCGACGTTCGCGTCGTCAATCTCGACTGCCTGACCTATGCAGGCAACCGGGAATCACTGGCCGATCTCGATGCACAGCGTCACACCCTGGTCGAGGCCGACATCCTCGACAAGGCCCGGGTCGACGAGCTGCTTGCGCATCATCGGCCCGACGCGCTGGTGCATTTTGCCGCCGAGAGCCATGTCGACCGCTCGATCGACGACTCGAGTGCATTCGTCCGCACCAATGTCAACGGCACCCATGTACTGCTCGAATCCGCGCTCGACTACTGGCGCGGCGATGGGCCGGAGCACTTTCGCTTCGTCCACGTCTCGACCGACGAGGTCTACGGCACGCTTGCCAGCGACGAGGCGCCGTTCGACGAGCACCACCGCTACGCGCCCAACTCCCCCTACGCCGCCTCCAAGGCGGCGGCCGATCACCTGGCGCGCGCCTGGCACCGCACCTACGGCCTGCCGGTAATGATCACCAATTGTTCGAACAATTATGGCCCGTTCCAGTTTCCCGAGAAGCTGATTCCGCTGATGCTCATCAACGCCCTCGAGGGCGAGCGACTGCCGGTCTACGGTGACGGCCAGCAGCGCCGCGATTGGCTGTTCGTGACCGACCATTGCCGGGCGATCACGCGTGTTCTGGCCGACGGCGAGCCGGGCCGGGTCTACAACATCGGTGGCGACGCTGAAATGACCAACCTCGAAGTGGTCGAGCTGCTCTGTGATCTGCTCGACCAGCGCGTGCCGGCGGCGCGCCCGCGCCGTGAGCTGATTGAATTCGTCACCGATCGGCCAGGGCACGATCGACGCTACGCCATCAATGCCGGACGCATTCGCGACGAGCTCGGCTGGCGGCCGGAGGTGGATTTCGCCGGCGGCCTGGCGCGGACCGTGGACTGGTATCTTGCCAACCGTGAATGGTGGCAACGCATCCGCGATGGCCGCTATCGATCGGAACGGCTCGGCACGGGCCGCGCGCCGAGGCAGTCGGCATGAATCGACGCGGCATCATTCTGGCCGGCGGAGCCGGCACGCGGCTGTATCCGCTGACCCAGGTCATCAGCAAGCAGCTGTTGCCGGTCTATGACAAGCCCATGATCTACTACCCGCTCAGCACCATGATGCAGGCGGGAATTCGCGAGATCCTCCTCATTACCACGCCCTCGGAGCAGGCGCTGTTCAAGGGCCTGCTGGGCGACGGCCGGCGCTGGGGCATCGAGCTGACCTATGCCGTCCAGGACGAGCCGCGCGGCCTGGCCGATGCCTTCATCATCGGCCGGGAGTTCATCGGCGGTCAGCCCTCCTGCCTGATTCTCGGCGACAATATTTTTCACGGTGGCGGTATGCGCGAGCTGCTGGCGCGGGCCGCGACGCGCGAGCAGGGCGCCACGGTGTTCGGCTACTGGGTCAGCGACCCGGAGCGCTACGGCGTGGTCGAAATGAGCCCGGAAGGCCGGGTCCTGTCGCTGGAAGAAAAACCCGCCGAGCCGCGCTCGAATTATGCCGTCACCGGCCTGTATTTCTACGATGAGCGCGCCTGCGACTTTGCTGCCGGGCTCGAGCCCTCGGCCCGCGGCGAGCTGGAGATCACCGATCTCAACCGCTGCTACCTCGAGGCCGGCGACCTGACGGTCGAGACCATGGGTCGGGGCTACGCCTGGCTCGATACCGGGACGCACGCCTCGCTGCAGCAGGCGGCGAGCTACATCGAGACCCTCGAAGCCCGCCAGGGCCTGCGCGTTGCCTGTCCCGAGGAAATCGCCTACCGCCAGGGCTGGATCAGCCGCGAAGCGCTGCTGGAGCTGGCCGCACCGCTGGTCTCGAGTGGCTACGGCGATTACCTGCGCATGGTCGCCAATACCGGAGTCCGGCCGTGAACGTCGTCGAGACCGGCCTGCCCGGGGTCAAGCGCATCGAACCGCGGGTTTTCGGCGATGCGCGCGGCTGGTTTCTCGAGACCTGGCGCCGCGAGCGCTACGCCGAACATGGCATCGGCCCGGATTTCGTCCAGGCCAACGCTTCGAGCTCGGCCGGCGGCGTGCTGCGCGGCCTGCACTACCAGTGGCCCGAACCCCAGGGCAAGCTGGTGTGGGTCTCCAGCGGGCGGGTTCTCGACGTGGCCGTCGATATTCGCCCCGAATCGCCGCATTTCCGCCAGTCGGTCAGCGTCGAGCTGGACGCGCGCGAACATCATCAGCTCTGGGTTCCCGAAGGTTTTGCGCATGCCTTCCTGGTGCTCAGCGAGCGGGCCGAATTCCATTACCTGTGCACCCGTGCCTACAGCGCCGAGAACGATCGCGCGATTGCCTGGGACGACCCCGAAATCGCGATCGACTGGCCGATCGAGGCCCCTGACCTTTCGGCCAAGGATGCCGCTGCGCCCAGGCTGGCGGCGATCGATCACGCCGATCTGCCCCGGTGAAAGTACTCCTGACCGGTGCCAACGGCCAGCTCGGCCGGCACCTGAGAGACAGCGCCCCCGAAGGCATCGATCTGATCACCAGCGCGCGCTCGGGCGGTGATGCGGCGGTCGATCTGAGTGATTTCGATGCTGTCGACGCGCTGCTCGAGCACCACTGTCCGGAGGTCGTGTTGAACGCGGCTGCCTGGACCGCCGTCGACGCCGCCGAGGACCACCCGGATGCCGCGTTTCGCCTCAATCGCGACCTGCCGGCGCTGCTGGCGGACTGGTGTGCCCGCAATTCGGCGGTGCTGGTGTCGTATTCGACCGACTACGTGTTCTCCGGCCAGGGCGAGCGCCCCTGGCGCGAGGATGATGCCACCGACCCGGCCTCGGTCTACGGCCGCTCCAAGCTGGCCGGAGAGCAGGCCATCGCCGGCAGCCAGGCGCGCGCTCTAACGGTTCGCACCGCCTGGGTCTACAGCGCACTTCCCGGAAACTTCCTGTCGGCCATCCTGCCGCGGGCTGCTCGCGGCGAGGCCCTGCGGGTGGTGGCTGACCAGACCGGTTCACCGACCTGGGCCGGCATGCTGGCGCAAGACAGCTGGCGTCTTCTCGAGGCTCGTCTTTCCCTTCTTGGCGGGCCAGAGACCTACCATATCGCCGGTCCGGAGGCGATGAGCTGGCACGCTTTTGCCGAACGGGCGGTTACACTGGCCCATGAGCTGGGTGTTATCGAGCGTCCGGTGCCGGTCGAGCCCATCAGCAGTGCCCAATGGCCTCAACCAGCGCCCCGGCCTGCCTGGTCGGTGCTCGACAGCCAGCGCTTCGAGCGCTTGTGCAATCACCAGCGCCTGCGCGTCGATAGCGCACTGCGCGCGTGTCTCGAACAATGGAAACAAGGTCGATGCTGATACCCGTGATTCTCTCCGGCGGGGCCGGAACGCGCCTGTGGCCGGTCTCGCGCAAGGCCCACCCGAAGCCGTTCATGCGCCTGGCCGATGGCAAGACCCTGGCAGAAAGCACCGTCGAGCGCGCCATGACAGTCGCCACCGAGGGCGTGTCGCTGACGGTGACCGGGCGGGACTACTACTTTCTCACGCGCGATCTCTACGCTGCCGGCGAAGCGATCGGCGAGCACCATTTCCTGCTCGAACCCGAAGGCCGCAATACCGCCCCGGCGATCGCTGCGGCCGCGCTCTGGGTCGAGCAGCGCTTTGGCCCCGACGCCTGCCTGCTGGTGCTGCCGGCCGATCACCTGGTGCGCGACCTGGATGCCTTTTCAACCGCCGTGGCCGAGGCCCATCGCCTGGCCGATGCCGGCTGGCTGACCTGCCTGGGCATCCAGCCCACGCATGCCGAGACCGGCTTCGGATACCTGCGCATTGGTGAGGCCATCGGCGCGTCGTCGTATGCCATCGAGGCATTCGTGGAAAAGCCCGAGCTCGATACCGCCAAGCGCTATTACGAGTCCGGCGAATATCTCTGGAACGGCGGCATGTTCTGCTTCCGGTCCGGAAGCATCATCGAGGCGCTGGAAGCCGAGGCGCCCGATATCATGGACCAGGTCCGCCAGACCTGGGCCGCTTCGGACACCGATGCCGGCCCGCTCGAGCTCGATCCCGCGGGCTTTGCCCAGGTGCGCTCGGAGTCGATCGATTTCGCGGTCATGGAGCGGGCCTCGCGCCGGGCCGTGGTGCCGGTTTCGTGCGGCTGGAGCGACATTGGCTCCTGGGCGGCCATCTCGGCGCTCTACGAGACCGACGCCCTCGGCAATCAGGTCCAGGGCGAGGCGGTGGTCATCGACAGCCGGGACACCTTCATCCAGGGTGAAAAGCGTCTGATCGCCGCGCTCGGGGTCGATAATCTGGTCATCGTCGACGCCGGAGATGCGGTGCTGGTGGCCAGCCGGGACCGCGCCCAGGAAGTCAAGAGCGTGGTCGACGAGCTGAGTCGCCAGAATCACGATTCGGCCATCCATCACCGGACCACCCACCGGCCCTGGGGGCACTACACGGTCATCGAGGATGCCGAGGACTGCCGGGTCAGACGCCTGGTGGTGCGCCCTTCCGGGGTGCTGTCATTGCAGCGCCACCGCCATCGCAGCGAACACTGGACGGTCATCGCGGGGCTTGCTACGGTCAGCCTCGGTGAAGAGAAATTCGAAGTCGGCCCCGGCCAGACGGTGGAAATCGCCGCCGGGCAGGCACACCGGCTGGAAAACCGAGGAGAATCCGATGTTCAGATCATTGAAGTTCAGACCGGCAGCTATTTCGGAGCCGACGACATCGAACGCCTCGAGGACGTCTACGGCCCCGGCTGACCGCCTTGCTGCCGAGTCGGAAGCCGGGCGGGTGATTGTCTTTGCACTGGCTGCGGTGCTGGTGCTGGCCGCCTGCGGCGTCACTGGTCCGGTCGCTGAGTCCGAAGGGGAAGACTCGCATGCCGAGGCACGCGCCGAAGCCCTGGACTGGCGCGAGCGGCGCATTTCGCGGCTCGAAGAACCGTTCGGCTGGCTCAGCCTGGTCGGTCTTGAGTTTCTCGAAGACGGGCACTGGCGCGTTGGCAATCATCCGGACAATGACCTGGTCGTGACCTCCGGGCCAGAACACTGGGGCGAGATCACGGTTGCCGGCGACCGGGCCTGGTTCGACGTGGCGGCCGGCTCCGGGGTGCGCGTCGATGGGCGCGATGAGAGCCAGACCGAGTTCCGGCCCGCCGGCAGTGAGGAGCCGACCTACATCGAGGCCGGTTCGGCCCGGCTCGAACTCCTCGAACGCGGCGATCGCCTGGCGCTTCGGGTGCGCGATCACCAGGCGCCCACGCGCCTCGAATTCGCCGGCCTGAAGTATTTCGACTTCGACCCGCAGTGGCGCATCGAGGCACGCTGGGTCGCGCACCCGGAAGATCGCACGCTACTGGTGGCCAACGTGCTCGGCGAATTGGTGCACGAGCCCAATCCGGGCATGGCCGAATTCGAAGTCGATGGCCGGACCTTCGGCCTCGAAGCGGTGGATGCCGGCGAACAGCTGTTCTTCATATTCGCCGACCGAACCTCGGGTCGCGAGAGTTACGGCCTGGGCCGATTTCTCTACGCCGACAAGCCCGATAACGGGCAGGTGGTGCTGGACTTCAACCGGGCCTACAACCCGCCTTGCGCGTTTACCGAGTTCTCGACCTGCCCGCTGCCACCGCCGGAAAACCGGCTCGACGTGGCCGTCGAGGCCGGCGAGCTGACCTACACCGGCGGCAGCGGGACCGACCCGGCCGACATTCAACGGCGATAAGTTTCGTGCCCAGCTGGCCGGGTTAGCGGCCCTTGAATTCCGGTGCGCGTTTTTCGAGAAAGGCGCTGGTGCCCTCGAGCATGTCCTCGGTAGAACAGCACAGTGCAAAGCGCGCGGTTTCCAGGCTCAGGCCCGCTTCCAGGCTGACCTCCGAGCCCTGCAGTGTGGCTTGCAGGATGCCGCGTACCGCCTCCGGTGCGGCCTTGACCAGCGGCCTGGTAATTTCAGCAATCGCGGTCTCGAGCGCATCGGGCTCGACCACGCGGTTGACCAGGCCCATGGACTCGGCGCGCTCGGCGCTGATCGGCTCGCCGCTCAGTGCCAGCTCGAGCGCCCGGGTCGACCCGACCAGCCGCACCAGCCGCTGGGTGCCGCCGAAGCCGGGCATGATGCCGAGCTTGATTTCCGGCAGCCCGAGCCGTGCGTTGGTGGTGGCGATGCGCAGGTGACAGGCCAGCGCGAGTTCCATCCCGCCGCCGAGGGCAAAGCCGTTGATCGCCGCGATGACCGGTTTGTCCAGGCTCTGGATCATGCTCATCAGGTTCTGCCCGAACTCCGAGAACTGGCGCGCCTCGATCGCGGACTGCTCGCGGATCTCGTTGATGTCGGCCCCGGCGACGAATGCCTTGTCCCCGGAGCCGGTCAGCACGATGGCGCGTACCTTGTCGTCGCCGCTGGCGTCGATGATCGCGGCGTAGAGCTCCTGCAGGGTCTGGCGATTGAGCGCGTTGAGCTTGTTGGGGCGTTTGACGGTGATGGTGTGAACCCCGCCGCGGGTTACGACGGACAGATTTTCAAAAGACATGTTGGCCGGACTCTCGTGGGTCTGATTCAGGAATCGTCGAATTGTAAACCACGTATCAGCACGATCGCCGCGCAAAGGGTCACCAGAACTCCGGCAGCCAGCAGCGACAGCCCGCCGAGGCAACCGTCGAGCGCCTGAAGCGTTTCAGCAAGCCGCGCCCGGAGCAGGCCGAGTTCCTCGCGCGACTCGACCAGCTGGAGCAGGCCGGCCCCGACCCCGGCCATACCGACCGGGATCAGGATCGCAATACCGAGTGGATGGAGTAGTGCGCGCATGATGCTCGAACCGTTCCAGGGGCGCTGCGCTCAGTCGCGCAGTTCCCGGTCGATGCGGTATTCGTTCGAGGTCAGCCAGGCTTCCATGCGCTGCAGGCGCTCATCGAGGCTGCGGTAGCGCCGGTTGAGCCCGCTCACGCTATCGGTCGGCGAGCGACGCACCTCCTGCCAGAACTCCTCCTCGCGGGCATCGCGGTAGAGGTTGCGAGGCTTCTTGGGGACCAGGATCCAGAGTGCCAGGTAGCTGATGACGATCACTGCCGTGAATGGCAGGGCCAGCAGAACCACGATGACACGCAGGGCGGTCAGGTTGAAGCCCAGCCAGTCGGCGATGCCGGCGCAGACGCCGGCGAGAATTGCCGAATCGCGGCTTCGGTAGAGCCGGTTTCGATTGCGCGTCTCCGGCGCGGGTGTCGTGCTCGTCATGTTCGGTTCCTCCATTGGGGCGAGTCGGCATCCAGGATCCGTTCCAGGGTGTGGATACGCTCCTCGAGTTTGCGGGCGTTCTCGTGCAGGTCTTCGAGCAGGGCCTCGTCCTTGCTGCTGATCTTGCGGTTGGCCGAGTTGCGCGTGGCGTAATGCAGGATCAGCCAGATCGGCGCAACGATGACCAGGAAGACGACCAGCAGCGAGAAGATCATGCCCAACCCGCCGACTGTGGTGGTCAGGATGTCCATGTCACTGGGCCTTCTTCTTTGACTTCAGTTCGGCGAGCTCGTTTTCGACCCGTTCGTCCTGCTGGAGCTGGCGGAACTCCGATTCGAGTGTCTGGCCCTTGCGGCCCATGTCCAGCGACTCGGCTTCGGACTCGATGTGGTCGATGCGCTGCTCGGCGCTGTCGAAGCGATACATCATCTCGTCGATCTTGTCGTTGTACAGGTGCTTGCGGGTCTTGAGCTGATGGCTGGCCGAGCGGTGGCGCATGACCAGCGTGCGCTGGCGGTTGCGGGCGTCGGTCAGCTTGGCCTGGAGCTTGGAGATGTCGCTGTCGTAACGGCTCAGCTGATCGTCGTACTCGGCCAGCTCCTCGCGCAGGCTCTCGATGCGATCACCCAGCGCAGTCTTTTCCGACAGCGCGGCCCGGGCCAGGTCCTCGCGATCCTTCTCGATCGCGATCTCGGCCTTGCGCGCCCAGTCGAGCTGCTGTTCTTCGAGTCGCTTGAGTAGACGCGTGCGTTCCTTCTTCTCGGCGATGCACTTGGCGGTTGCCGAGCGCACTTCGACCAGCGTGTCTTCCATTTCCTGGATCATCAGCCGAATCAGCTTTTCAGGATCTTCGGCCTTTTCCAGTGCGGCGTTGAGGTTGGCGTTGATGATGTCGCCCATTCGCGAAAAAATGCCCATTTTCGATTCTCCGGTTTGCGGTTGCGGAAATTTTCCGTTCACCCGCCTACAAAGCAAATGCCGTGCCAATGGTGCGACAACCATAAAAAACAACAGCTTGGAGGTGCCTTCGGTTTTAGTGTGGTGAAAAATACCAAACGGGCAGGTCAAATTGGCCTATAGGGGCCGGGAACCATGATGCTGTCTCCGGGGTCCATTGTTTCGTTCCGACCAGGCCGGCTCCCGGCCTGTACATGATGATTCGGTGACATGTCACCCGGCGACCCGAGGCTGCGTGGCGGTGGCCAGCCGGGTCGGTTAGAATGGCTCGCTTTATCAAATCGTTATCTCTCCCAATATTGGAGGCAACATGCAGAAGGCAATTCTGAATCTGGGCCTGGGCGCGCTTGCGCTGGCACTCGCACCGGCAATGGCTCAGGACCTGGAAGCCGATCCCCAGAAGCTGGGCTACTCGATCGGTTATGAATTCGGCTCCGAATTGCGGGGCTACGACATCGACATCGATCTCGATGCCGTTTTCCAGGCTGCACGGGATGCCTACGCCGAGCGCGAGCCCGACATGGAAATTTCCGAAATGCGCCAGCTGATGATGGCGCTGCAGGAAAAGATCCGGCAGGAGCGCATGGAAGCATTCCAGCAACTGGCCGAGGACAACCAGTCCGAAGCCGAGCGCTTTCTCAACGAAAACGCCGCCAAGAGCGGCATCGAGACGCTGCCCAGCGGCGTTCAGTATCGCGTAATCGAGGAAGGTGAAGGCAGCCGCCCGAGTCTCGACGATACCGTGACCGTTCACTATCGCGGCTCCAAGCCCGACGGCCGGGAGTTCGACAGCTCTTTCCGCCGCGGCGTGCCGGCGGTATTCCAGGTCAACTCGGTGATCGAGGGTTGGCAGGAAGTGCTGCCGCTGATGCGCGAGGGCGCGATGTGGCAGGTGTTCCTGCCGCCCGAGCTGGCATTCGGTGTACGTGGCGATCCGCCGGTGATCGGACCGAACGAGGCGCTGCAGTTCGACCTGCGCCTGGTCAAGATCGGCGAGCCCGAAGATTACGAAGGCGCGCCGCAGGCGCCGGGCCAGTAACCCCATGGGTGAAGGCGCACAGTCTCTGCCGGTTATTGAATCGCCCTGCGTCGGGACCTGCACTCTGGGTCCCGGCGGCTTGTGCATGGGCTGTTTGCGAACCGGCGAAGAGATCGCCGCGTGGTTGAGCTACACCTCCGATCAGCGGCGGGCCGTGATGGACGCGCTGCCGGAGCGCGCGCAACAGTTGTTTGAAGACTCCGGCGGTGGCTGACTCGCTGACAACCGTGTCAGCAATCGAGCGACGTCTCGCCGGCTCTCTCCATCCGATCACCACCTCCGGCAGTTCGCTGCCGGTTCAGGGCTATCGCCCGGCGTCCAACGCCTGGCGTCCGCTTCCGGCCGCAGTTCTGGTTGCAATACTGGCCGCCGGGGGGGCGCCGCGGGTCGTGTTGACCGTGCGCAGTCCG
>CAYQJJ010000016.1:15105-23510 GCA_964417745.1 uncultured Wenzhouxiangella sp. | reverse complement strand
CATGAGCCGGACCAGCCATGCTGGAGGGTGATATCCATGCCGCCGTCGATCTCGGCAGCAACAGCTTTCATTTGATTGTGGCGCGCGTCGAGCACGGCCAGATGCGCGTCATCGATCGCCTCAAGGACATGGTGCGCCTCGGCGGTGGACTCGATGCCGAGGGCCGGCTCGACCGCGACGTGCGCGAACACGCCCTGGCCAGCCTGGCTCGCTTCGGTGAGCGCCTGCACGACATTCCCGATGCCCGCATCCGGGCTGCCGGCACCCAGACCCTGAGGCGCCTGCGCCACCCGGAATCCTTTCTGGTGGTCGCCGAGACCGCGCTTGGCTGCCCGATCGACATCATCAGCGGCCGCGAAGAGGCCCGCCTGGTCTATCTCGGCGTCAGCCAGGATGTGCCGGCGGCGGCCGGCAAGCGGCTGGTGATCGATATCGGCGGCGGCTCGACCGAGCTGGCGCTCGGCACCGGGCTGGAGCCGGAACTGACCGAAAGCCTCGACTACGGCTGCGTGTCGATCAGCCGTGACCACTTCCCCGACGGCAGCATCGATACCGCGCGCTGGAAGGCCGGGAAACGCGAGATCCTGGCCGAAATGCAGGGTCTTGCCACCAGCTTCCGGCGGGCAGGATGGCAGCAGGCCATCGGTGCATCCGGCACCATGCGCGCCGTGGCCGCAATGCTCGCCGCGCACGACCCGTCGACGGCCGGCACCATTACCACCGCGGGGGTCGAGGAGCTGGCTCGGGAGATCTGTCGCCAGGGCCATCGCGACACGCTGGCCTTCGAAGGACTATCGCGGCGCCGCGCTCCGGTGATTGCCGGCGGCGTGCTGATACTCGACGCGGTCATGAGCGCACTCGGAATCGAGCGACTCACGGTGTCCGACTACGCCCTGCGCGAAGGCCTGCTACAGGATCTGCTCGGACGCCTGGAACACCGCGACCCGCGCGCCAACCCCAGCGCCGCCATGGCCGAGCGCTACCAGTGCGACCGCGAGCAGGCTGCGCGGGTCGCCGACTGGGCGCGCTCGGGCTTCGAGCAGGTGGCAAGCAACTGGCACCTGTCCGAAGAACACGGTGATCTGCTGGCCTGGACCTGCCTGGTCCACGAGATTGGCCTGGCCATTGCCCACGATGGCCAGGCCGATCACGGCGCCTACATTCTGGAGCACGCCGACATGCCTGGCTTCGGCCGCGTCGAGCAGCGATTTCTTGCCGCCCTGGCGCGTCTGCAGCGGCGCAAGCCGTCGAACACGGCACTCGACGCCCTGCCCGCGCGCCTGCGCGACCCGGCTCGCCGGGCTGCCACCCTGCTGCGCCTGGCCGTCACCATGAACCGGGCGCGCGCCGACAGTCAGGTCGGTCGGTTCGGGCTCGAAGCCCGGCAGGAGCGCCTGATACTGAGCCTGCCGGACGGCTGGCTGGAGGCTCACCCGCTCAATGCGCATGATCTGGCCGCCGAACAGCGCTGCCTGCGCCGCCTCGACATCGAGCTCGAGCTGGTCAGCTTCGACACCCCGGCGTCGTGAGCGCGCCGCACTGGAAGCCCGGCGCAAGCCTCGAGGGACTGCGCGAGCGTGCCCGAACGCTGGCCGCGATCCGGGCCTTTTTCGCCGACCGGGGCGTTCTCGAGGTCTCCACGCCCTGCATTACGCGCACCGGCATTACCGATCCGAACATCGACAGCCTGGCGCTGGCCGACAGCTCCGGCTACCTGCGCACCTCGCCGGAGTACGCACACAAACGTCTGCTGGCTGCCGGTTTCGGCGATCTGTTCGAAATCGGGCCGGTGTTCCGCGCCGGCGAGCACGGGCGCTACCACCGGCGCGAATTCACGCTGCTGGAGTGGTACCGGCTCGACTGGGGCTGGCGCGACCTGGCCGAGGAGATCATTGCACTGGTCACCAGCCTGAGCGAGCAGCCATGGCAATTGCGTTATGTCGACTGGCACGAAGCCTTCGAGGCAGCGACCGGGCTCGACCCGTCAACTGCCAGCGAGGCGTCCCTGCGCGAGGCCACCAACGACCTGCCGGCCGATTGCGATCGTGCCATGCAGCTCGACTGGATATTCGCCACCCGGGTTCAACCGGCCCTGCCCGGTGACGCGCTGACCATCATCCACGACTACCCGGCCGAACAGGCTGCACTGGCACGCCTGAAACCGGGCCGGCCGGAGCTGGCCGAGCGCTTCGAGGTTTTCCTTGGCAATCTCGAAATCGCCAATGGCTATCGTGAGTTGACCTCGGCCGACGAGCAACGCGCGCGTTTTTGCCGTGACAACGCCCGCCGCCGGGCGCTCGACCTCGAGCCCATGCCGATCGACGAGGCCCTGCTGGCTGCCATGAACCACGGGCTGCCCGAGTGCTCGGGCGTGGCGCTGGGCATCGAACGTTTGTTGATGGCCCTGAACGGGCAGCACGATATCGCTGCGACCCAGGCCTTTGCATGAGGGCTATCGAAACCTGGCCTCGATCCGCTCGGTCAACCGCTGACCGGCCAGCTCGGCGCGCTCGTGCGGGCCCATGCGGTTGGGCTGATAAACACGCGAGATGTCCTCGGTAGCCAATTCCAGGCGGCTTTCGTCGGCCAGCATGAGAACCAGCACCTGCCCGGGCGCGAGCGCTTCGAAATCCGGCGACTTGCCGGTGTCAGCCGGCGGTGGGCTCAGCGGCGCGTCCGGGCCGGAACGAACGCCGACCACAAATCCGGCCTGCGCCGACCCGGAACGCAGCTCCACGACGGTCAATGCGTGCGGCCGACTGCGCGCCAGAGCCTCGTTCTCCAGACGCCTGGCTTCATCCAGCGGCACGAACACCCGCTCCAGGCGCCCCGCGTTGCCTGCCGGCATCACGCGCTCTTCGACCGGCCAGGGCCAGACCGCGGTCAATGTGTGTCGCGCGGTTGTCCAGGGGAGCATTACAATAAGCACAAGCAGACCAAGTGCCAGCAGCATTCGATGCAGCCAATCGTTCAGGGGGCTTGGCATGGTGGCGGCAATATAGCACGATAGGGGCTGCTGGCCGAGCCAGCATCTCGGGGGCTACCAGATCGCGAAACAGACCGCGTTTTGAAAACAAGAATCGCCGGAGCGTGTATGAATCAAGGCATCAAGATCCGACCCGCCCGAACCGCGGAGCTGCCGACCCTGGCCAAACTGATCCGGAACCAGCTCCCGGACATGATGGCCGGACGCAGGCGACCGGAAAATATCGAACAACATCTGTCCAGCCTGATTCCGGATCAGGCGCTGATCCTGGCTACCCGCGGTAACCGCCTGGCCGGGCTAACGGCGGTTGATCTCGACAACAGTCTGTTGCTGGCCTGCTATCTCGACCCCGAGACGGCATCGCCCGAGACGCCGAAAGAGCTGTTCCAGGCCGCCGAAAAACTCGCGCTCTCGTTCGGCATCCGCGTGCTGCGCTGCCAGGTCAAGCAGCAGATCGGCGGATTCATGACCTCGCTGGGTTTTCAGACCGACGAGGACGCCGACGACCCCGAAGGGGTCAAGACCATGGCCAAGGACCTGCTCGAGCGCGCGCGTCCCGAGCTACAGGAACTGATCAAGCTGCATGACGAACTTGGCATACCAGCCAACTACGGTGTGCGGCATCGATTGCAGCTGATGCCGCAGGCCGAAACGCTGGTGCCCATCGGCCGCGACATCTTCGACCGCGATCAGCGCCTCAACCCGGCCGCGGCCACCGCCTGGAAACGTCTGCAGGACGCCGCTGCCAGCCGCGGCGTCGAGCTGCAACTGGTCTCGGCCTACCGCGGCGTCACCTATCAGACCAACCTGTTCCGGCGCAAGCTCTCCGACGGCCAGTCAGTCAACCAGATTCTGGCGGTATCGGCCGCTCCCGGCTTCAGCGAGCACCACAGCGGCCGGGCGATCGACCTGACCACGCCGGGCTGCAAACCGCTCGAGGAATCGTTCGGAGACACCAAGGCCTACAACTGGCTGAAATCGAACGCCGGAATTTACGGGTTCAAGGAGTCCTACCCGCGCAACAACCGCCACGGCCTCGCCTGGGAACCCTGGCACTGGTGCTACCACCATCGGCCCGGAGCCTGACGGGCAACAGCAGCACCCTCAGCCGGCCTTCCTGATCGCATCATAGGCATCCAGCGCGCGCTGGCGGCTGGCCTTGAGATCGACGCGTGCGCGCGGGTAATCGCCGCAATGCTCGCCGGGGGCCAGCGGTTCGTGCAGGCGCCGGGCCGATCGCCGGGCCAGCTCCGGGCACCAGCGGCGCACGTAGCCGCCCTGGGGGTCGAATTTCTGCCCCTGCAGGACCGGATTGAAAACCCGGAAATAAGGCGCGGCATCGGCGCCACAGCCGCCGGACCACTGCCAGCCCTGGGTATTGTTGCCAAGATCGGCATCGACCAGCGTGTCCCAGAACCAGCGCGCGCCCTCCTGCCAGGGGATGAGCAGATTCTTGGTCAGAAACGAGGCCACGACCATGCGCACGCGATTGTGCAGCCAGCCGGTCTGCCATAGCTCGCGCATGCCGGCATCGACCATCGGCACGCCGGTGCGGCCCTGCTGCCAGGCGCGCAGGTCGTCGGCATAGTCTCTTCTCGCGCGCCACGGGAAGGCCTCGAACTGTCGCTTCAGCGGCGCCTCCGGCAGGTGCGGATAGTGATAGAGAAGATGGGCCGAAAACTCGCGCCAGGCGATTTCGCGCAGGAAACCCCAGCGCCCCTGCCCGGTCGGAATCTCGCCCGATGGCTCAAGCGCGCGCGCGACCTGCAGCGGCGAAACTTCGCCCCAGTGCAGATGCGGCGATAACCGCGAGGTGCCGTGTTCGGCCGGGCGATCGCGAGCCTGATCGTAACCGCTCACCGCCTCGTCGATGAAACAATCCAGGCGTCTTTGCGCGGCCTTCTCACCCGGCTGCCAGCGCTGCCAGAATCCCTCGGCCCAGTCGCGCCCGGGCAGTAACCCGAGCGCATCGACCGCCAGGCTGGCCGGCCAGCGCCGCGGGGCGTCAAGCACGCGCGGCGCGGGGCATGGTGCCGGGGTTTCCCAGCGCTTTTGCATTCGATTCCAGAACGGCGTGAAAACCAGGTACGGTTGCCCGTCGTCCTTGAGCATTTCCCAGGGCTCGAAAAGCAGGCTGCCATTGCAGCTTTCGGCAGTCAGGTCCTTCTCGCGCAGCGCTTTCTTGAGGCGCTGGTCCCGCTCGACCAGGGCCGGCTCGTAGGCCCGGTTCCAGTACACGGCGCTGGCACCGCAGGCATTGCGGATGCGAAGCAGCTCCGATGCGGTATCACCCCGGGCGATGACCAGCTGGCTGCCGCGCTTGCGCAAGGCCTTGTCCAGTTCAATCAGCGAATGGTGCAGCCACCAGCGGCTCGCCGCCCCCGGCGCCCAGTCACCCTCGGCCTCGGGGTCCCAGACGAACACCGGAACCACGGCCGCGTGTGCTCCCCGCGCGCGGTCCAGGGCGGGATGATCGGCCAGGCGCAGGTCGCGCCGGAACCAGACGATCGCGGTATCACTCATGGCCGCAGCTTGGCCAGCTGCTCGTAAACGGTTCGTGAATCGCGTCGGCAGCGACCCCTCAGGAGGCCTCGCGCCGGCGGGTGCGAACGGCGTCGGAGCGGCGTTGCTCGAGGTTTTCCAGGTAGCCTTCGTCGAGCCCGGTCACGTACCGGCCGCTGAAGCACGAGTTGTCGAACCCCGCCAGATGCTGGTTCTTGCCGCGGACCGCTTTTTCGAGCGCTTCGAGATCCTGGTAGACCAGGCGGTCGGCACCGATGGCCTGGCGCACTTCCTCCTCACCGCGGCCGGCGGCGATCAGCTCGCTGGCGGCCGGCATATCGATGCCGTAGACATTGGGGTAGCGAACCGGGGGCGAGGCCGAGGCCAGATAGACCTTGCGCGCGCCGGCCTCCCGGGCCATCTGGATGATCTGCTTGGAAGTGGTGCCGCGAACGATGGAATCATCGACCAGCAGTACGTTCTTGTCCTTGAACTCCAGACCGATGGTATTGAGTTTGCGCCGCACCGAGCGGGCGCGCTCTTCCTGGCCGGGCATGATGAAGGTCCGTCCGATATAGCGGTTCTTGATCAGGCCCTCGCGATACTTCACACCCAGCATGTGCGCCAGCGGCAGGCAGGCGGTGCGGCTGGTATCGGGCACGGGAATGACCACGTCGATGTCGTGATCGGGCCAGGTCGCGAGAATTTTCTCGGCCAGAGCTTCGCCCATGCGCAAGCGCACCTTGTAGACCGACAGGTCATCGATCATCGAGTCCGGCCGCGCAAAGTAGACATACTCGAACAGACAGGGCGTCGGCGGACGGGCATGCCGGCTGACTCGGCGATGAAGCCTGCCGTCGGGGGTAATCAGCGCACTCTCCCCGGCCGCCAGGTCGGAGACCAGGTCGAAACCGAGAATATCGAGCACCACCGACTCCGAGGCGACGATGTATTCCGGACCATGGTCGGTCTCGCGCACGCCGATGACTGCCGGGCGGATACCGTGCGGGTCGCGGAAGGCCAGCAGGCCGACACCGGCGATCAACGCAACCGCTGCGAAGCCGCCACGCACGCGCTCGAAGACACCGTCGACGGCCGAAAACACCACGTCGGGAGAAAGGCGGCTTTCCGACTGGCGCGCCAGCTCGTCGGCCAGGCAGTTGAGCAGCACTTCCGAATCCGACTCGGTGTTGATGTGGCGACGATCACGGACGAACAATTCCGCGCTGAGCTGCTCGGAGTTGATCAGGTTGCCGTTGTGACCCAGCGCGATGCCGCAGGGTGAATTGACATACATCGGCTGGGCCTCGTCGGGCTGATCACAGCCGGCGGTCGGGTAGCGCACGTGCCCGATGCCAACATCGCCAGTAAGCCCGGAAACCAGGCGCTCGCCGAACACGTCCCGGACCAGGCCCATGCCGCGTGCCGTGCGCATCCGGCCGCCATCGAGCGTGGCCATGCCCGCGGCATCCTGGCCGCGATGCTGCAGGATGGTCATGGCATCGTAGAGCCGGGCCGCGACCGGGGAGCGGCCGAAAATTCCAACAATTCCACACATATTTTTAATTCAATCTAGGGTTCAGGTTTCAGGGTTCAGGTTCGGCTGAGTCGCTTTCCAGCTCATTACTCGGCTCCGGATTCTTCGGCGCTTCGATGCCGTTATCGGACGGAAGATGATCCTGCAGCGACTCGGGAAACTGGACCACGGTCCAGGCTGCCAACCGTTCGAATTCGGGCAACAGGCGCGACTCCTGCCACCACGGATCGCCGGGAAACGGCGTAAAGCGGGCGATGATCACGGCCACCATGACGATCGCCATGCCACGCAGCGCGCCGAACAGACCGCCGAACAGCCGGTCGGTGCCACTCAGCCCGGTGCCGGCAACCAGCTTGCCGAGCAGGTAGTTGATCAGCCCGCCGACCACGAGCACCAGCACGAACACGCCGACGAACGCCACGATCAGCCGCACCGAGGGCATTTCCACCCAGGGTTCCATCGCTGAAGCCAGCGGCCCGGATGCCTGCAGTGCGGCAAACACTGCAGCGATCCACACCACCAGCGAGAAGGCCTCGCGAACAAAGCCGCGAAACAGGCTGACCAGGATCGACACCAGGCAAACGCCCAGAATCACCAGGTCGGCCGGGTTCATGGCAGCGATACAACCAGGCCTTCGAGTCCCATGCTTTCGATGATCTGCTCGCGCAGCGCCTCGGCCGCTTCGCGGTCGGCCACCCGGCCGGCACGAACCCGCCAGATGGTGCGATTGCCACCACTGTCTTCGTGGATCACCGCCTCGAAACCGGCCTCGTCGAGCTGGCTCTTGAGGCGGTCGGCATTGTTGCGGCTGGCGAACGATCCGACCTGTACGGAGAATCCGGCATCCTCACCAGGCGCCTGGTCCTCATCGACGCGCTCCTGGCGCACCACCGGCTCGATGCCGGCGATGGTGCGGTTGATCTGCCCGCGCGCGCGCTCGGCATCCTCGGCGCTGCCATAGGGGCCAGTGCGTACCCGATGCAGGGTCGTCTGACCGCGCACCAGTTCATCGATACGCGCAATATGCCCGAGATCATCGAGGCGCTGACCGATCTCGTCAGCCGTGTCGGCCGAACCGAAGCTGGCGACCTGCACGAACCAGACCATCTCGCCCTCGGAGGTATCGGTGACCACTGGCTGGGCCGGGTCCTCCGGCGACGGCTCGGGTTCGGGTTCGGAATCAACTTCCGGTTCCGGTTCCGGTTCTGGCTCTGGCTCAGCTTCCGGCTCGGGTTCCGGTTCAGGGTCGGCTTCCAGCTCCGGCAAAGGTTCAGGCTCCGGGCGCGTCTCGGTTTCAGGCTCCGGTTCGACCAGCCCGGGCTCGCTGCGTGGCGAATCGGCACGCGCGGCATCGCGGCCATCCGGCTCGCCCGGCGGCGG
>CAYQJJ010000016.1:0-15005 GCA_964417745.1 uncultured Wenzhouxiangella sp. | reverse complement strand
GGCGGCGGCGCATCGGCAACCTCGCGCGCCCGGTCCGGGTCGAGGGGAAGACGACGGACCTCGGAGCGATCCTGGCGAGGCTCGGGCAGATCGATGGTCAGATCACGCGAGCTTGGCTCGTCGGGCGGCGCATCGAAAAACATGGGCACAAAGATTACCGCCAGCGCGATGAGTATCGAGGCGCCGATGAGGCGCTGTTTCAAGACCTTGTCCATGACCTCTCGCTCTCAGGCGTTTGCAACAGCGGCCAGGCCTCGGCCACGGTGTGGAAGGATCCGAACACCACCACCCGGCCAGCCGACCCGGCACGTCGACGCGCCAGCTTCAACGCGTCGGGCATTGATTCTACCGTCTCAACACCGCCAGCAACAGGCCGGCGACGCAGTGCTTCGGCCATTTCCTGGACCGGCCGGGCGCGCGGCACGCTCAGCGGCGCCACGATCCAGTGGCTGAAGCAGCGGTCCAGGGCGCGCGCGATACCGTCGATGCGCTTGCCCTCGAGCGCGCTGAATACCGCGACGCTCGGCCCCCGAGCCGGCCCCAGGGCACCCGCCAGAGCGCGGGCGGCCGCCGGATTGTGCGCCACATCGACCCAGGTATCGGGACCGCTGCCGACCTTCTCGAAGCGGCCGGGCAAACGTGCCGAGGCAAGCCCTTCGGTCAGCGTCGATTCATCGAAGCCCAGCCGGGGCGCGAGCTGCTGCAGGGCCACCACCGCACACGCCGCATTGGCGTGTTGCCAACTACCCGGCAGGGCCGGTTCGGGCAGCGCCAGGCGTCCGGCGGGTGTGGTCAGGTTGAACCCGGAACGGGTGGCCCGCCAGTTGAAGTCGCGGCCGGCGAGCAGGAGTTTCGCCCCACTGGCCTCGAGTTCAGGCTGCAGGCGGCGCGGCAGTCGCTTCTCGCCCACAACCAGCGGGCGGCCCGGACGCAGGATGCCGGCCTTCTCGCGACCCACGCTCAGGCGGGTCGAGCCCAGCCACTCCTGATGGTCGAGGCCGATACTGGTGATCACGGCAACGTCGGCGTCGAGTACATTGACCGCGTCGAGCCGGCCGCCCAGGCCGACCTCCAGCAACAGGATATCGGCCCCGGCCTCGGCGGCCAGCGCCAGGCCCGCCAGGGTGATGTGCTCGAAATAGGTCAGTGCGACATCGCCACGGGCCTGCTCGACCTGCTCGAGCGCGGCAACGATTGCTTCAGCCGAGGCGGGCCGGCCGTCGAGGCGCAAGCGCTCCGCAAAATCGTACAGATGCGGCGAGGAATAGGCGAACGGGCGCAGACCGGCACAGCGGCAGATCGCCTCGGCAAAAGCAACCACCGAACCCTTGCCGTTGGTGCCGGCAACGGTGACCACCGGCCGCCCGGAAAGATCGGGAGCGAGCCGATCCAGAACCCGCCGGACGCGCTCCAGCCCGAGCTCGATGTGCGCTTCGGGGGAACGCTGCTCCAGGCGCGTCAGCCACTCAGACAGCGCAGTGCGAGAGTTCAAGCCGCGCTGTTGCTGTAGCCGGGTGTTACCCGATCAGCCGAATGACCCACTAGTCGCGCTCGCCAGTGGCCGGCTCGACACCCTCGGGCTCCTCGGCCGGCGGGGCGGGTTCGGGGGCTGCTTCCTCGGGCGCGGCCGGGGGATCCGGGTCGAGAAGTTCGCCCTGCTGGACCGGAGAACGCCGTGCGCCCATCAACATGCCCAGCAACACGTGGACACGGTGGCGCAGCTCGCGGCGGTCGACGATCTGGTCGATGGCACCCTTGTCGAGAAGGAACTCCGAGCGCTGAAAGCCCTCGGGAAGGGTCTCACGAACGGTCTGCTCGATGACCCGTGGACCGGCAAAGCCGATCAGGGCATTGGGTTCGGCCAGATTGATATCGCCGAGCATACCGAGGCTGGCCGACACGCCACCGGTGGTCGGATGGGTGAGCACCGAGATGTACGGCAGGCCCTGCTCGGCCATGACCGCCAGGCCGGCGGAGGTCTTGGCCATCTGCATCAGGGAAAACAGTCCTTCCTGCATGCGCGCGCCACCGGAAGCGCAGAAACACACCAGCGGCAGGCCTTGCTCGAGGCACTCGTTGACCGCCGCGCTGAAGCGCTCTCCGACCACCGAACCCATCGACCCGCCCATGAAGCGAAAGTCGAACGCGCAGGTCACCACGCGCTGGCCCATCAGCTCACCACGAAGCGCAACCATGGCATCGTTTTCGCCGGTGGCGCGCTGGGAAGCGACCAGGCGATCGCGGTACTTTTTGGTGTCGCGAAACTTCAGCACGTCGACCGGCATCAGGTCGGCACCGAGCTCGACGTGCTCACCCTCGTCAAGAAAGGCCTTCAGGCGCGCGCGGCCCGACAGCGTCATGTGATGGTCGCATTTCGGGCAAACCTGCAGATTGCGCTTGAGCTCGGGCTGATAGAGCACCGCCTCGCACGACGGGCACTTGGTCCAGAGCCCATCGGGAACCTTGCGGGTATTGCCACCATCGGTCCGGATGCGACCGGGCATGAGTTTCTGAAACCAGGTCATGAGCTATTGCCTTCCTGTTCGACGGGAACCGGGGTGGTATTGTCCATCGCTTGACGAACCGGGGCAAGAAATTCGCCGACCACCGATACCGCATCGGCGGATGATTCGCTCGCGTCGAGCCGCTCGACCAGTGCCGAACCGATAACCACGGCGTCGGCCAGCTCGCCAACGGCCGCGGCCTGTTCCGGGGTCCGGATTCCGAAGCCAACCGCAACCGGCAGCTGCACGTACTCGCGCACCTGGCGGATCTTCGGGGCCAGGCTGTCGAGATCGAGGCTCGCCGCCCCGGTTACACCCTTGATCGAGACGTAGTACACAAAACCGCCGGCCAGCCGCGCGGCATGGGTCAACCGGCTGTCGGTAGTGGTCGGCGCAATCAGAAAAATCTGGTGCAGGCCGTGGCCGGCCAGCTGATCGCGAAGATTCTCGGCCTCCTCGGCCGGGCAATCGACGACCAGCAGCCCATCCACGCCGGCCTCGGCAGCTTCCCGGGCGAAGCGCTCCGGGCCACGGCGCTCGATCGGGTTGGTGTAACCCATCAGAATCAGCGGGGTTTCGGAGTCCTTCTGGCGGAAGCGCTCGACCATGGCAAACACCTCATCGAGCCCGGTCCCGAAACCCAGCGCGCGCGCGCAGGCATTCTGAATCACCGGTCCGTCGGCCATGACATCGGAAAACGGCATCCCCAGCTCGACCAGGTCAGCGCCGGCGTCAACGGCCGCATGCAGGATATCCACGCTCCAGTCCGGGTGCGGATGGCCGGCCGTGACGTATGGCACGAGCGCGGTTCGGCCAGCCTGGCCGAGTGCTTTGAAACGACGATCTATACGGTTCAAAATTCAATCCCTTCGAGGTCTGCAACGGTCTGGATATCCTTGTCACCGCGCCCTGACAGATTGACCAGCACGACGTCGTCCTTCGGCAGTTCCGGGGCCAGTTTCATGGCATAGGCGATCGCGTGCGCGGTTTCCAGGGCGGGGATGATGCCTTCCTGGCGGGTCAGCGCATGGAATGCCGCCAGCGCTTCATCATCGTCGATGCCGACGTAGGTCGCCCGGCCGGTATCCTTGAGCCAGGCGTGTTCGGGGCCGACGCCGGGGTAATCCAGCCCGGCCGACACGGAGTAGGTATCGCGAATCTGGCCGGCCTCGTCGTCGAGCAGGTAAGTGCGGCTGCCGTGCAGCACGCCGACCCGGCCGGCGCACAGGCTGGCCGCATGCTCCATGCCCGACAGACCGCGCCCGGCCGCCTCGACACCGTAGAACGCCACGTCCTTGTCTTCAAGAAAGGGATGAAACAGCCCGATGGCGTTGGAGCCGCCGCCGACACAGGCCACGAGTGCGCGCGGCAGCTTGCCGTAGGTTTCGATCATCTGGCCGCGCGCCTCGCGGCCGACCACCGCATTGAAATCGCGGACCATGGCCGGGTAAGGATGCGGCCCGGCGACAGTACCCAGGATGTAGAAGGTGTCGTCGACATTGGTCACCCAGTCGCGCATGGCCTCGTTGAGGGCGTCTTTGAGCGTGCGCGAACCGGCATCCACGCTGACCACCTCGGCGCCGAGCAACTTCATGCGATACA
This sequence comes from uncultured Wenzhouxiangella sp., assembly GCA_964417745.1. Classification (GTDB taxonomy): domain Bacteria; phylum Pseudomonadota; class Gammaproteobacteria; order Xanthomonadales; family Wenzhouxiangellaceae; genus Wenzhouxiangella. The sequence continues at coordinate 10,899 of CAYQJJ010000016.1, read as the reverse complement.
CGTTGACGGCCTGGCGACGGACATCGTCGGCCCCCATGTAGACAACGCACTGCATGCCGAGTCGAGCCGCGACCGTGGCCGTGGCAACACCGTGCTGGCCGGCGCCGGTTTCGGCGATCACCCGGCGCTTGCCCATGGCCCGCGCCAGCAGGCCCTGGCCGATGGTGTTGTTGATCTTGTGCGCGCCGGTGTGGTTGAGGTCCTCGCGCTTGAAGACAATGCGCGCCCCGCCGACCTGGCGGGTCAGGTTGGCGGCTTCGTAAATCGGCGACGGTCGGCCGACGAAATGGGCCAGGTCGCGGTCCAGCTCGGCGAGAAAATCCGGATCGTCGAGGAACCGGCGCCAGGCCTGATCGAGCTCTTCGAGTGCCGGCATCAGCGTCTCGGAGACGAATCGGCCGCCGTAAACACCGAAATGTCCGGTCGAATCGGGGAACTGGACCGCGTTGTCCAGCGGGGTTGCTGGTTCAGACATCGTGTACCGCCTTTAGAAAGTCGTTCATAAGGGTATGATCCTTGATTCCCGGTTCCGTTTCCACGCCGCTCGAGACATCCACCGCATCGGGTCGAAGCCGCTGACAGGCCTCGGCCACATTACCGGGGTGCAGACCGCCGGCCAGAATCCACGGCCGCTCCATGGCCGGCACGCGCGACCAGTCGAAAACCTGACCGGTGCCCCCGAGTTCGCCCCCGGCGTGCGAGTCGAGCAACAGCGCCGCAGCTCCAGCGAAGTCGTTCAATAGCGAGGCCGGCTGCCCGGCATTCATCGCCAATGCCTTGATCCAGGGGCGGCGAAACTGCCGGCAAAAAGCAGCCGATTCGTTGCCGTGGAACTGCAGCCAGTCCAGTCCGACGCGTTCCAGTACTGATTCAACCTGCGCGGCGTCGGCATCCATGAACAATCCGACGCGCCCGACAAAGGGCGGCAGGGCATCACAGACCGCCACGGCCTGATCGCAGCTCACACAGCGGCGACTTTTCGGCACAAACACCAGTCCGATCGCGTCGACACCGGCCGCAGCGGCCGCGCGTGCGTCGTCGGCTCGTGTAATGCCGCAGATCTTGGTTCGAACGCGTTGGTTTCGCGGGTTCAAGATGTTCTGTCATCCTCGGGAAAGTCGCTGGCCTGATCGATCGGCAACGCCGGGTAATCCGGGTAGCGAGATGCTTCGAAACACAGGCCCCGGGCCGGGGCAGTTGGCCCCGCCACGGTCCGGTCGCGAGCCGCCAGCAGCGTTTCGAGCCAGGTCTCTGGTTGTTCGCCGGTTCCGATCATGATCAGGGAGCCGACGATGTTCCTGACCATATGGTAGACAAAAGCGTTGGCTTCGATGTCAATGAAGACTTCCGAACCGGTCCGGGTGACATCGAAGCGGTGGACCGAGCGGACCGGAGAAATCGATTGGCAGCCGGCGGCGCGGAAGCTGGAGAAGTCGTGCTCGCCAAGCAGCGCCTGCCCGGCGCAGGCCATGCGCTCGACATCGAGTGGTTGACGGCACCAGGCAAGCTGCCCGCGGTCGAGGGCCGGGCGCACCCGGCGATTGAGAATCCGGTAGCGATAACGACGGCTGGCGGCCGAATGCCGGGCGTGAAAACGTTCGTCGACCCGCCTCACCCACAGCAGGCTGGCGGCTGAGTGCAGACTCGAGTTAGCACCCAGCACCCAGGATCGCTCGCTGCGCCGTGCACTGGTATCGAAATGAAAGACCTGGCAGCGCGCGTGGACACCGGTGTCGGTGCGGCCCGAGCCGTGGACAACGACCGGGTGATTGGCAATCCCGCCCAGGGCGGTTTCCAGGCAGGCCTGCACGGTCGGTGACTGGCGCTGTCGCTGCCAGCCATAGAAGGCACTGCCGTCATACTCGACGCCGGCCGCGAGGCGCATGATTCACCCGGTCAGCCGGGAATGCGGCCGACAGGCTCCGGCTTGCGCGCGCACCAGAGAGCAGGCGCGCGTCGGCACCTGCCTCCGGCCAGCAACTTAGAGGTCGTCGAGCAGATCACGCGCCTGGGCCTGCATGCGCGTCGAACCGCCGCTCATGATTTCCTCGAGCAAAGTGCGCGCGGAATCCGGGTCATCCATCGACAGGTAGGCCCGGGCCAGATCGAGCTTGACCTCGGCGTCCTCGTCGCTGAGCTCGCCAGCCTCATCGGCGCCTTCGTCGACAGAATCGCCGGCCCCGGATTCACCGCTCAGGAATGCCTCGAGCTCACCGCGACCGATTTCCTCGAGATCCTCCGGCTCGTCGGATTCAGCCCCGGCACCGGCTGCCGGCAGATCCTCGTCATCGTCAGCGGCCAGGCTATCGAGGGTCTCGTCATCGACCTCGTCGCCGAACTCGATCTCGTCAGCCGACTCTCCGGCGGAGTCATCTTTCTGGCCGGCATCGAACTCATCGTCGAGGTCGAAGTCCAGGGGCTCATCCTCGAGATCGCCGGACGGAACTTCCGCCCCTGATCCGGCCGCCGTGTCCGCCGCCCCGGATTCGGGTTCATCAGATTTTTCATCGGCCCCGAACTCGAGCCCGCCGGAGAACTTCGACGCGTCTTCGTCATCGGCCTCGCTGGTGCTTTCGCCAGTACTTGCCAGCTCTCCGGGCGCCGAGTCATCGCTGGCAAGCTCGTCGAGATCAAAATCAAGGGCCGGCTCGTCCGGTTCGCTTTCCGGGCCATCGCCGGCGCCGGCATCAGCCCGGGGCGCGTTCTCATCCTCATCCTCATCCTCATCGGACCCGGGCAGACCCGCGAAGTCCAGCCCGCCATCGGACCCGGAATCGGCGTCTTCGCCTGCAGCATCCGGGGACGTTGACGCGTCGGGCGTGTCGACACGATCCGACAACTCGGCCAGATCCATGTCGAGATCGAAGTCACCGTTGTCTCCGGGTCGGGCCGGCGTCTTGTCATCTCCACTACCTTCCGAAACGTCTTCCTTGGCGGAATCCGCAGCGTCGCTGGTATCGAAAAACGCGTCATCGGCGGTGAAGGAGGCATCGTCCTCGTCGTCGAATTCGGCGTCCGAGCCGAATTCGTAGTCGTCGGTCTCGGTGCGGCCACCCGCATCCCGGTCCGCATCACCCTCCGAAGATTCGAGGATGCCGAGCATTTCTCGGGTACGGTCGTCGAGCCCTTCCTCATCATCGCCCATACCGGTCTCGGGCGAGGTCAGCAGCGGATGATCCGGTGCATGAACCACGGCCAGGTTGAGCGCTTCCTGCCAGTTGGCGTCGGCATCATCGTCGACCTGGCGATACATGTCATCGAGGGCACCGGAGAAAGCATCACGGTCGTCGTGCACCGACAGGGCATGCAACAGCGCCAGGTGCACTGCCGTGTCGCCCGGGTTGGCGGCCACGCGGGCCCGCGCCGCAGCGATATCCGAACCGGCCGCGCGCACACCTTCCGGGGTATCGGCGCGGCGGCGGCACAGCATCCAGATGGCGCCGCCACCCAGGCCGATCACGATCAGGCCCAGCACCAGCCACATCCAGATTCCGGTCCCGGACGGATCGTCAGCATCGAGCATCGGCATTGGCTCGGGCTCGGCAATCGCTTCGTCGGCAACCGTCTCATCGATCTCGGTGGCATCGGTCGGCTCGGCCTCGGGTTGCTCCTCAACCACCGGATCAGCCGGGCCCTCGTCAGCCAGTTCATCTTCGAGCTCGCGGAAATAGGCTTCGACGTCATCGTCGGATTCGGCCACGGCTTCGGCCTCTTCGGCCAGACGCGCAGCTTCCTCGCGCTCGCGCCGGGCTTCCCGCAGGCCGGCTTCCAGCGAGGCCATTTCCTCCTCGGCCACCGCGAGACCTGCGGCCTCGCGGGACTCGATCGCTTCCCGAATGCGCTCGAGCTGGGCCACGAGCGCCTCGTCCTCAAGCCCCTCGGCATACATCTGGTCCTCGAGTTCGGCCGCCTCCTGACGCGCCCGACTGACCTCGCTGTCGGCCACGGCCGCGCCCTCGTCATAGACCTCCCCTTCGGGCGGGACGACCTCGAGGCGATGGACGACATCCTCGTCGGCCGCATCCACTGCCTCGGCTGTGTCTGCAACTTCGGGTTCGGGTTCGGCCTGGGGTTCGGGTTCGGCCTGGGGCTCGGCTTCGGGAGCAGGCTCGGGCTCGGCAACCTCGGGAACCGCCGCCTCGGTCACGCGCGGCACTTCGCGTGGCGCTTCCTGCTGCCAGGCCTGCATCTGTTCGCGAATCCGGCGATCGGCCTCGGCGGACGACACGGACTGAACCTCGTCGAGGTCGGGCATTTCCAGCTCAGCGCCGCGGCGCAGGCGGTTGACGTTACCGTCGATGAAAGCGTCGGGGTTGCGCTCGAAGATGGCCAGCATCACCTGGTTCATGCTCAAGCCGGTATCCGGGCGCCAGCCAAAGGCAATGCTCCACAGCGTCTGGCCGGGCTCGACCGGTCCGAGCCGGTCGGCTGCGGCTTCGGGCTCCGGACTCGGTTCCGGATCGGTGCGTTCAGCAGGCTCCGGCTCCGCGGGCCGCTCGGCTGGCGCAGCGCGTGCAGGACGCTCTTCGTCCCGGGTTTCCGGCTCGGGCTCCCGGGCTGGTTCGGGCGCGTCCTCGACAGCTGCCTCGGCGGGTTCGGTGCGCACGTCCGGGGCCACGTCGAGCGTCGGCGGGTCGAGAAACAGGGTGTATTCGCGCAGCACGCGTCCACTCGACCAGCGTGCGTCGATCAGCACCTGCACAACGGGGTCGCTGGCCGCCCGCGAGGAGCGGACCTCGACCACCGGCGGTGTCACGCTGCGGTTGAGCCGCACGTCGAGATCGAGCGCCAGCGCCTCGGGCGGAACCCCCAGGCGTTCGTAATCGGCCGGGGATGCCGGGGCAACCGTCAGCGCGTCGAGCGATGCATCGTCGGCGTCGACCAGCCGGATGCGCACGTCCAGGTTCTGGCCGAGATACGAGTCGACCCGCGCCTCGCCGAGGCCGAGCGCTCGCAACCCGTCGGCCGGAAACAGCAGCAAGGCCGCGATCAGCGCGCAGAAAAAAATCGGTTTACCGGTGGTCAGATGCATGGCCAGGCCGCCTTGTCAGGGTCTGAATTGTCGTATTTTCAAGCGAGTATACCAATGACCTCAGCCACTGACGAGCAAATGGCCCGCTCCCCCCGGCCGAGCTGGAAAAAATCCGGTCAGGCCCTGCCGGAGGCAAGCCCTTGCGGTCGTGCCGCCAGTTTTTCAGCAATCTGTATCGCATTGAGCGCCGCTCCCTTGCGCACGTTGTCGGCCACGACCCAGAAATCAAGCCCGTTGGCATGGCTCAGGTCGCGTCGCAGTCGGCAAACCCAGGCCGGATTGGTCCCCGCGGCGTGGGTTGCCGGTGTCGCCACTTCACCGTCGGGCAATACCGAGATTCCGGGCGCCGACTCGAGCAGCGCGCGGACTTCATCGAGCCCGATGGGCGACGAGGTCTCCAGGTGCACCGCTTCGCCGTGACCGATGAAAACCGGCACCCTCACCGCGGTGGCATTGACGGCAATCTCATCGCTGTCGAGGATGCGCCGGGTCTCGCGGTGCATCTTCATTTCTTCCCGGGTATACCCGTTGTCTTCGATTTCGTCAATGGCCGCGATGAGATTGAACGCGATCGGCGTGCTGAAAACCTCGGGAACCGGATCGCGGAAATTGAAGCGATCGGCCGACTGGCGGCCCAGTTCTTCCATCGCGGCTTTGCCGGCACCGGAGACCGATTGGTAGGTCGCCACGTTGACTCGCGTCACGCCGACGGCACGGTGGATGGGCGCAACGGCCAGCAACAGTTGAATGGTTGAACAGTTCGGGTTGGCGATGATGCCGCCGGTGAAATCATCAAGCACCGCGCCATTGACCTCCGGGACTACCAGGGGAACGGCCGGATCCATGCGGAAATGCGAGGTGTTGTCGATGACAATACAACCCGCCTCGACCGCACGCGGGGCGAACTCGGCCGAAACCGCGCCCCCGGCCGAGAACAGCGCCAGATCCCAGCCGCTGAAATCGAAGGTCGCCAGATCATCGACCACCACGGATTTGCGCCCGTAGGAAACTTCGCGGCCGACCGACTCGCTGCTGGCCAGGGCCGCCACCTCGGCGACCTGAAGGCTGCTCTCGGCGAGCAGTTCGAGCAGCGCCTCGCCGACCACGCCGGTGGCACCGACGACGGCGACGCGAAGGCCTTGTTGACTCATACGGGAATCCTCGGGGTTTGTTCGGGCACGTCGCCGCACTGGGCGCGATGCAGAAGGTAGTGATCCATGATGACCAGCGCCAGCATGGCCTCGACGATCGGCACCGCGCGGATGCCGACGCAGGGGTCGTGGCGACCGGTGGTAATGATTTCGCAGGGCTGGCCCTGGGTGTCGACCGTGCGACCCGGCAGGCGCAGCGACGAAGTCGGCTTGAACGCTACCGCGAGTTCGACCGGCTGGCCGGTGGCAATGCCCCCCAGCACGCCGCCGGCATGGTTGGATTCAAAGCCTTCCGGGGTGATCTCGTCGCGGTGTTCGGTGCCCTTCTGGGCGACGCTGGCAAAACCCGCGCCGATCTCGACGCCCTTGACGGCATTGATGCTCATCATGGCCGCGGCCAGATCGCCATCGAGCTTGGCATAGACCGGTGCGCCGAGCCCGACCGGCACGCCGGTTGCCCGGGCCCGCACCAGCGCGCCGACCGAGTCGCCCGATTTCCACAATTGCTTCATGTAGTCCTCGAGTGGGCCGATCATCGAGGCATCCGGGCAGAAGAACGGACTCGAGTCGATGACCGACGGGTCGAATTGCTGATCGCACACCAGCTCGCCGATCTGCCCCAGCCAGCCGGTCACCGAAAGCCCGAGCTGATCTTTCAGGTACTTGCGCGCCAGGGCTCCGGCGGCTACGCGCATCGCCGTCTCGCGCGCCGAGGACCGCCCGCCGCCGCGATAGTCGCGGATGCCGTATTTGTGGTGATAGGTGTAGTCGGCGTGCCCGGGACGGAACTGGCCGGCGATTCTGCTGTAATCCTTCGACCGGGCGTCGGTGTTGTAGATCAGCAGCGCGATCGGCGCACCGGTGGTGCGGCCGTCGAACGTGCCGGAAAGAATCTGGACATCCTCGGCTTCCTTGCGCTGCGAAGTATGCCGACTCTGCCCGGTCGCCCGGCGCATCAACTCGGCGCGAATCTCCTCGGGCGTGATCGCCAGGCCGGGCGGAAACCCGTCAATCACACAACCAATCGCCGGCCCATGGCTCTCGCCGAAGGTCGTCACAGTCATCACTCGGCCGAAAGAATTAAGTGCCATTGGGTGAAAGTGCCAACAAAACCTGATTAAACCACGAAGAGCACGAAGAACACGAAGAAATGATCAGCCCTGCTCTGCGGGTGCTTCGGGCTGGTCGTGGCTTCAATCATCATTACGAACGATCCAGTATCCCGACTAGAGATTGGTGTAGTTGGGTCCGGCGCCGCCTTCGGGGGTGACCCAGTTGATGACCTGGTAGGGGTCGGCGATATCGCAGGTCTTGCAGTGAACACAGTTGGCGGCGTTGATCTGGATGCGTTTACCGTCGCCGTCCTCGACCTTTTCATAGACATTGGCCGGGCAGAATCGGGTACAGGGATTGCCGTACTCTTCCTCGCAGCGGGTGAAGCAGATATCCGGGTCGATGATCTTGAGGTGAACAGGCTGATCCTCGTCGTGCTCGGTGGCGGCATAGTAGACCGATGCCAGGCGATCGCGCGGCGGCAGGTCGCGCTCGACCCAGTCGAAGCTCAGGCCCGGCTCATCGAGCTTGCGATACTGCTCGTGGTCGGCGTGGTTGCGCAATGTGCGCGGTAGTTTGCCGGCGGTGGCCGTCTCGATCGCCGCGGTCGACATGCCGCGCCACAGGCCCTTGTTGAAGCCGGGACGGATGTTTCTGACCTTCTTGAGCTCGGCAACGACATCCGAGCCCCGGAGGCGGGCGTCGAAGCCCTCGCTGGAGAGGTTTTCGGCCAGATGCTCCGCGGCCAGCATGCCGGACTTCATGGCCTGGTGCGTACCCTTGATCTTGGGCACGTTGAGCAGGCCGGCCGAGTCGCCGATCAGCAACGCGCCGGGCATCTCGACTTTCGGCAGCGACTGATAGCCGCCCTCGACCAGGGCACGCGCGCCAGCCGAGAGGATTTCGCCATCGGCCAGAAACTCGTGCATGACCGGGTGGTGCTTGAACTGCTGGAAGGCCTCGAACGGCGTGAAACTCGGGTCCTGATAGTCGAGGCCGCAGACAAAACCCACGGCGACTCGATTCTTGTCGAGGTGGTAGACGAAGCTGCCGCCGTAGATCTCGTTGGGCAGCGGCCAGCCGACGCTGTGCTGAATCAGCCCCGGTTCCACCCGGCCCTCCGGCAGGCGCCATAGTTCTTTCATGCCGATACCGTAGGTCTGTGGGTCGGCGTCGGCGGCCAGATCGAAACGCTCGATGGCGCGCTTGGTCAGGTGACCGCGACAGCCTTCGCCGAGGACGGTCACGGCAGCATGGATCTCGATGCCCTGAACGTAGGAGTCCTTGGGATTGCCGCCGGCATCGACGCCCATGTCACCGATGATCACGCCGCGCACGGCGCCGTGGTCGTCGTAGGCCAGGTCGGCCGCAGCGAAGCCGGGGAACAGATCGACCCCCAGCGCCTCGGCCTTCGGCGCCAGCCAGGCGCACATGGCACCGAGCGAGACGATGAAATTGCCATGGTTCTTCTGCTGCGGCGGGGTCGGCAGCTTGCGCTTGCCGGTCTTCGACAGCAGCATGAACTCATCGCGCCCGGCCGGAACGCAAATCGGTGGCGGGTCGTCGCGCCAGCCGTCGATCAATGCATCGAGCGGCTCGGGCTCGATGACCGCCCCGGACAGGATGTGGGTCCCGATTTCCGAGGCTTTTTCGATAACGCAGACATTGAGCTCATCGTTGAGCTGTTTGAGCCGAATGGCACAAGCCAGGCCGGCCGGGCCGGCGCCAACGACGACCACGTCGTATTCCATGATTTCGCGTTCGGACATCACGATTCCGTTTGGCGGTGAGTGGTAAACCGTAAAAGCATACTAGCCCGCACCGTGAAGAACCAGCGAATCGGGGTTTTTCGCCCCACTTGGCGACTCGCTGATATCACCAATTCGTACCGGGCAGTACACTCAGGAACCCTCGAGCCACTCTTTGACATGTGGCCAGACGCTCTCGAGCATTGCGGGCTGGGCGGCTTCGGTCGGGTGGATGGCGTCGTCCATCATCATGCCGGGCTGGTCGAAAAGCTCGTTGAGGAAAAACGGCAGCAGTTCGATGCCGTATTCCTCGGCCAGTTCGGGGTAGACCGCCTCGAAGCGGCGCACGTAGGCCGGGCCGAGATTGGGCGGCATGCGGATCTGCATCAGCGCTACCCGGGCGCCGCGGGCCTTGCCTTTTTCGATCATCGTAGCCAGATTGGACCGGAGCTGACCGGGCGTGAGCGCGCGCAGCCCGTCGTTGCCGCCCAGGATGATCAGCACCAGCGCCGGGTCGTGCTGCTCGAGCAAAGTCTCGATGCGCCGAACCCCGCCGGCCGAGGTTTCTCCGGAGATGCTGGCATTGACGACCTCGTGCTCCTCACCGAGTTGCTCGGAAAGCAGATGGGCCCAGCCGGCTTCACGCGGCATGTTGTAGTGGTCTGACAAGCTGTCGCCAACGATCAGCAAGGTTTCAGCCTGCGCGGCGGGTGCCGCGATCAGACTCAGGGCAAACAGCCAGAAAGGTATTGAAGGCTTCATCATGACTCTCAATGGACAGGAAATTCTGGCTTGCCGGGGTGTCGGCTTTTCGGTCGCAGCACCCGGGGGCCAGCTCGATATCCTTCAGGATATCAACCTCGAGCTGAACGGCGCCGAAACGCTGGCGATCGTCGGCGCTTCCGGATCGGGCAAGACCACGCTGCTCGGTCTGCTCGCCGGCCTGGAAAAGCCGACAAGCGGAACGATTCGCCTGGCCGGGGCAAAGCTCGAGGAGCTCGACGAAAATGCCCGTGCCCGGCTGCGGCGGCGTCGGGTCGGGTTCGTATTCCAGTCCTTCCACCTGCTGCCAAGCCTGAGCGCACTGGAAAACGTCATGCTCGCCCTCGAGATCGCCGCCGTCGACAAGCCGCGCGAGCGCGCTCTCAAAGCCCTTGACCAGGTCGGTCTGAGCCACCGTACCGAGCACTACCCGCGCCAGATGTCGGGCGGCGAGCAGCAGCGAGTCGCCATCGCCCGCGCGTTTGCCAGCGAGCCGGTCATCCTGTTCGCCGACGAGCCGACCGGCAACCTTGACCGCACCACCGGCGATTCGATCGCCGATCTGCTGTTCGACCTCAATCGCGACCACGGCACGGCTCTGGTCGTGGTCTCCCATGATCCGAGGCTGGCGCAGCGCTGCGGCCGGGTCCAGGAAATCGAGGACGGCCGGCTCATCGCGCCGACCCGGACCCGGCCCGCGCCGGGCGGGCTTGCGACCGCCCGGCAGCCGTGAACCGCGTGCTCGATCCGACCAAGCCCGCCACGCGGCATGCCGGCCATCGCGCCAGGGCAATCGATACCGCCATCGCCGATGGCCACTAGGCAATAGCCAATGAACACCTTGTCCCTCTCCTTGCGCCTGCTGCGGCGCCAGTCGCGCTCCGGCTCGCTCGGCCTGATGGCTGCCGGGCTCATCGTGGCAACTGCTGCGCTGGTCGCTGTCAGCCTGTTCACCGACCGGGTCGGCCGCGCTCTCGAGCGCGAGGCCGGCGAGGCACTGGCCGCCGACCTGGTCGTGGCCGGCCGGGAGCGGGCGCCGAGCGAATGGCTGGAGGCCGCGCGCGAGCATCAGCTCGAAACCGCCGAGATCGTGACCCTGTCCACCGCCGTGTTCGTCGGCGACGAGAGCCGGCTTATCGATGTCAAGGGTGTA
>CAYQJJ010000015.1:16484-24176 GCA_964417745.1 uncultured Wenzhouxiangella sp. | reverse complement strand
CGACATCACCGGCGGCACCGCCGATGTTCTCGATATCGATGGTGGTCGAATCGATGGTCGGGAACTCGACGGTCATCTCGACCAGTTCGGGCAGGATGATTTCCGGCACGGGGTCGACGGTGACCGTGAAGGCGGTCGGGTCGACGGCATAGGCGCTGCCGGCGATGACGTTCAGATCGAGATCATACGTGCCGACATCGAGTTCGCTGGCATCGACCAGAAGATCGACGTCGACCGAGCCGCCTTCGGGCACGGTGACCGTCTGCGGTTCGACATCGGCGAACGGCGAGCCTACACCGACACCGTCAGCGCTGAAGGTGACGTTGTCGACGTAGACATAGAAGTCCCAGCCCGCGACATAGCGGAAACGCACCTGTACCTCCGGCTCGCCCGCGAACGCGTCGAGGTCGATCGTTTCAAGAGCAACTTCATCGTCGTTGACCGCGCCCGTGTAGCTTTCCAGAACCTGCCAGTTGTCGCCGCCGTCGGTCGTGGCTTCGACAGTCGTGGTCGTGCCGCCGAAATCATTCTGGCTGAAATCAAACTCCAGCTGCGCGGTCGTCGCGCCGCCCAAATTTATTGTCGGCGAGATCAGGGATGTGTCTACATCCACGCCACTGCCGCAGCTGTCGCTGTCGACCGCAGCGCCACGCGTGCTCCCCGGCGCAAGGCCCGGGAACGTCGCCATGGGGTAGTCATCGGTCGTCAGCCAGGGGCAAGCCGGCGAGCTGTCGTCGGTGACTGACCAGCCTTCCGGCGGGAAATCGCCGTCTTCGAAGTCCTCGACGAGGAATGGCAGGGGGGAGTCACCGTCGAGCGACAGGGTGATCTCGGCATCGGCGGTACCCGTGTTGTCGATGGTCACCGTGGTCGAACCGGTATCACCGCGGTCGACCGACAGGGCAGCCGTTTCCGGCAGTTCGATCACGCCGGCGTTGAGGGTGAAGTCCTCGGTGATGTCCGCGGTCACTTCGCCGATGTTGCGGGTGGCGGTCTCGTAGCCGTCCGCGCTGACTTCCAGGTCGAGGTCAAAGCCGCCCGGAACCGCGAGGGTGTACTCGCCGTCGACGGGGTCGCTCAGGACCGGACCATAGGAAAAGCCGTCCTGGTCGAAGGCGCGCACTTCGGCTTCGACGAAATCGCCGGCGAAGTTGGCATCGTCGATCACACCGCTGACTTCGAAGCCGGCGACCGGATCGAGCGCAATGTCGACTGCCGTCACGTCGCCCTCTTCGACCGTGACATCGGTCACCGTCGCGGCCTGGTAGCCGTTGCGGGCGAATTCGACGTCGTAGGTGAAGCCGTCGGTCTCGGGCAGATCGATGCTGTAGTCACCGAACTCGTTGGTGAAGTCGATGAAGTCATCCGGCGGCGGCTCGGGGTTGTTGATGAAGACGTTGACGTCTTCAATCGGCGCCCCGGTGGCGCTGTCGGTAACGTTGCCGGCGATCGTGCCCTGAGCGCCGCAAAGTGCCACGGCGGCCTGGGTTGCGGCCAGAACGTTGATCTCGCCCCAGCCGGTCGCGTAGTTCGGGTGGTTCACACCCGGCTCGACGTCGGCGTCGTCCGGCCCGCCATCATAGGGGACGTGGGTCGCGGTCTCCTGCAGGATGGTGTTGATGTTCACATGGTCACCGATCAGGCAGGGGGCGGCACTCATCATCACGGCCGCGGCGCCCGAAACGCCAGGCGAAGCGAACGAGGTTCCGGTGCTGGTCGTGGTAGCGGTGTCCGAGCCCGAACCGGCGCCCGGGACATCTTGTCCGGGAGCGGCCACGTTGGGCTTGAGGTCCGGGTAGCCGAAGTGGTCGAACGAGCCGCCGGCCAGGCCGGGGTTGTCGTTGTCGGTCGGGCCCCAGTTGGAATGGATGGCGTAATCGCCCAGGTCTCCGGTGATGGTGGTCGAACCGATACCCATCACGCGGCCGCCGCGGGCCGGGTTGCCGACGGTGTTCAGCCCCGGCGGCGAGGGGTAGCCGCAGTTGCTGGAGTTGCCGTTGGAGATGTAGGGGATGACGCCGGCGGCGTACATTGAATCCCAGATCGGTTCGTAGAGGCCACCGTTGTAGGAGGTCTCGCAGCTGCCCCAGGAGTTGTTGACGATGTTGGCACGCTGGTCCGGATCCGGGTTGTTGCCGTTGACGTCAGTCGGGGCGACCATCCAGTCAAGACACTGGATGACGCCGGCGCAGCCGGTGCCTTCGCAGCCCTGGCAGGCAATCCATTCCGCGCCCGGCGCAACGCCGGTGCGGCTTTCGCCGTCATCACCGACCATGATCGAAAGCACCAGGGTGCCGTGGAAGTCGGCGATGGGCTCGAGGTTGCCGCCGCTCGGATCCCACCAGTTGTAGTCGTGGTCGAAGCTGCCGCCGCCGGTGTTGCCGCGGTAGCTGTCGACCATCAGCTCGTGGGTGTGGCGCGGGCTGGAGTCGTTCAGGCCGATGACGATACCCTCGCCCTCAGCGCCGAACTGTGCCCAGGCGTCGGTAGCAAAGATCTGTTCGAGGTTGGTGACCGGCTCACCCTGCAGGGGCGCCGGTTGACCGGGCTTTTCCTCGGGCATGATCTCGAAATCCGGGTAGGCGTTGATGGCCTGAACTTCCGGCGCGGCGAGCAGTTCGTTGAACGCCTGCGTACCCGCCTGCTCGACGACCATCATGTTGCCGAGTCGCAGCGACTGGAAGTTGATCCCGTCGGCCTTGAATTGGCGGCCAACACGCGTCTGCTCGCGTTCGACGGCAGCGTCGAGCTGGTCGAACACCCAGCGGCCGCGCTGTTCCCAGTCCATGCCATAGGCGGGACTGAGGTCGGGCATGCCGCGGAAACGGACGAGCAGGTCAATCTCCTCGCCCGAGTTGATCCGGTTCTCCAGACCGGGTTCGACGAACAACTGGTCTTCGGCAACCGCGAAGTTCGCGGCCGCTATCAGACAGCTCGTCAGGAGTATCAGTAAAAAGTTTAGTTTTCTAGCCGGTTTCATGAGCCCTCCCAGGCACTAGATTTGATTGTTTTTCGCTGAACTCCGCGTCAAAAAGCCTGCCGAAACAGACAGATGACCATTTGCCGAACCTAATCGGCGGCCTTGATCCTTGACCCGGATTGTTGGAAGTGAATCCCTCGAATGAGGCAAATGAGGTCGCGGCCTCATCGCACTTGCAAGCTTCTCAGCAGTGCAAAACCGTATGGCATCGGCAAGGGGTTGTCAAATTCTGGCGCGCAAAAATTAAAAAAACCGGCCGGGGCGACCCCGGCCGGGTTGTTCGAAAACACCGCCCCTCGATGGTCGAGGGGCCGTGTCTGGCCGTTATTGCTCGAAACGATCGCGGAAGATGAAATCGCCGAGCACGTTGATGTCGACCACGACCGGGATGATCTCCGCGCCGGGGTCGTCGGTGTTGACACAGACCACGGCCTGGTTCTGGCCGCTGTCGAGCCCGGTGGTATCGACCGTCACCGTGGTCGTGGCCACTCCGCCAGGCGCAACCGAGCCGAAGAACGGCGAGACCGACAGCCACGGCACCTCGCTCGGGTTCTCACAGGCCTGGGCGACGAACGGCTGGACGACTTCGACGGTGTCGATGCCGATGTAGTTGCTGTTGGTGCCGCTGGGTCCGGCTTCGGTAACGAAGTACCGGAAACCAAACCGGCCGCTGATCGGCTCGCCGATGCCGTCGAGTTCGACCTCGAAGCGGGTCCATTCGCCCGGGTAGCCAGTGGCAGTCAGGTCCGGGTTGACCGACAGCAGGAGCTCGTCGAAGTCGCCCACGTCCTGGGCCCCGGATCCGGCATCGACGCTGGTGCCGGAGCGGCTCAGTCGCAGCTCGAGTCGGTCGGCCCAGCTGGCCGGGTCATTCGGAACACGCGTCCAGAAGCTCAGCCTTGTGCCGTCGGCCAGCACCATCTCCGGCGTGATCAGCCAATTGCTGATCACCCCGGTGCCGCCCGTGGTGTTGTTGAAATTGGCACCGATGTAGGCATCCGTTTCACCCTGATGGGCCGGGAAGGTCGTCGGGCTGCCCTGGAACCAGTCGGTCGTCCCGAGCGGCTCGCTGAGGTTTTGCAGCGACCAGCCGGCACCGGGCAGCGTCTGGATGTCGCTGAAGCCCTCGCTCCAGTTGCCCGCGATCGGCCCGTTGGACTGGGCGGCCGGCTCGACCACACGCTCGCGCTGCTGCGGCGTCGTCTCGACACTGTCATCGGCGCGCGAGCGGTCGATTCCGGTGGTGGAATGGATCGTTCCACCGCCGGGCAGGCCGTAGGTGTAGGTCGCCGTGCCCAGGGGAGCTTCCTGCACCGCCCAGGCGAGCACTCCGCCACCGTCGACATTTCCGATCTCGAGCGCGAACTGGGTGCTCGCTCCCTGTTCGAGGGTGGCCGCGAGGAACGTCGGGTCGACGGTCGCGCAACCGGCATCGAGCACCAGCCCGAAGTTCACCACCGAGGTTTCGCCGTCGACCAGGTCGACGTTGAAGACCGTGTCGGAAAAATGATCCGGCGCGCTGGCGGTCACGTCGACGCTGCTGTTGTCGCTGCCCAGCAGGGCGCCGTATTCGCCGTTGGCGTCAGTAAACACCGTGATGGTGTCAATTTCGCCGACGATCACGACCTCGGCGCCTGCCGCGGCAAACGGCTCGGCACTGCAGCGCCCGAGGGATTCGACCACGCCTTCGACGAAAGACTGGCCCGTCGGAACGCTGACCGTGAGTTCGACGAACACGCTGAGCAGCGGGTTTTCGTCATCATTGGTCGCATAGCAGACGCTGGCCTCGTACTGACCCGGCAAAAGGTCGGTGGAGTCCACACTGACGGTGATGTCCTCGCTGCCGTTGGCGGCCACCGTGCCGGACTCCGGCGCGGCCGTCAGCCAGTCCACGTCGTCGAGCACATCGCAGCCGGGCTCGGGCTCGTCGATGAGATCGAAGCTCAGCTCGGCCAGGCCATCATTGCTGATGGTCGCGACGCCGCTGTCGGTCTGATCGGGATCGAGCGTGAAAACGAACGATTCCGGACTGATCGAGGCGATCGGTATGTTGACGACATTGAGCTGGGCCGGGACCAGCGCGAAGGGCCGGTCGGGGTCGTTGCTGGTCACGCACAAGGCGCTGCTGTAGGTGCCCTCGGCCAGGCCGCTGGAGTCGACCGTGACCGAAAGGGCCTCGCTCGACTGCGGTGCCAGGGTCCCGGAGGTCGGCGTGACGTCCAGCCAGGGAATATTGCCCGGACTGCAGTCGACCGAACCGGTCAGGGTGAATGCCCGACCCTCGGGCACGGCTTCCCAGTCGGTGGGGAAACCGAGCAGCCCGCCGGGGCCGATCTGGCGGCCCGTCGGGACGACTTCGCCGTGGAACCAGGCGTAGAGCACGTTCGGCCCGAGGCTGAAGGTGGGAACGTCGGGATAGGCCATCAGCCACCAGGTGCCCGGGCCGAGCTCCAGCGGCGGAGCGCCGGCAGCGGCCAGGTCGAGGAACATGTCCTGGCCGGCAACGCTGACGCCGGGGTCGCCGACGCTTGCGGTGTAACTCCACACGGCCTGGCCGGGGCTGGTTTCCGGGTCACCGGCCGGCATACCGCCGTCATCCGGGAAGACGAACCAGTTCAACGCCGTGGCATCGGCCAGCGTGCCGCCGAGGAAGAACCCGGCCGACTCGATGGTCTCGATCTGCGTGTCGACAAATACGGCAAAGGCGTCGGTCTGGTAAATGCCGGTGTCATCGGGGTTCGAGAAGTTGTTGATTCGCCCCGAGGTACCCGACTGCGGGTTGTCCCAGATCACGCCGGGGCCGACAAAGCCGGTGCCGGTTGGTGCCGTGTCGGCCTCGACCAGCTCCCAGACGAGGTCGATCTCGCCTTCGTTGATGATCGACAGCGGCGGGTTCGAGACCTCGTCCTGCTGCTGGGTGGCGATCAGGAATTCCGGAGCGATCGCCAGGCGCGGTACTGGTTCGACGCCGCGGATCGCCAGCGGCAAGCGGCTGTCGGAGACCTGCAGCGGTTCGACCGGCTCGCCAATGCGCACGTCGTCGATATTGGCCCACCAGTCCCAGCCGGCCTGGTAGCGGAAGCGCGCCTGCACCTCGGGCTCACCCAGGTAGGTGGCCAGGTCGATGCTGACCGGAATTCCCGGACCCTCGGGGTTCTGGTCGCTGGTCCAGGTCAACTCGTTGTTCCAGGTCGCGCCACCGTCGGTGGTGATATCGACTTCGAATGAGGAGCTGCCGAGGTGGTTGTAGACGCCAAGGAAGCTCAGTTCGGCCTCTGACAGCGTCTCCAGGCTGAAGACCGGGCTGAAGAGGGAAGTGTCGGTAGTCGAGCCCGATCCGCATTCATCCGAGTCGGCTCCGGCACCCTCGCCGGTTCCGGCAAAGTTGGGCATCGGGATTTCGTCAGTTCGCGCCCAGGGGCAGCCGTTGGGGTCGTCGTTGGTCACGCTCCAGCCGGCCGGCGGGAAGCTGCCTTCGAAATCTTCGTCGACCAGCGCGGTTGCCGAACCGGCAGTCTCCGGCGCCTGGTTGATTGCGATATCACCGTACAGCCAGGTCTCCAGCGGGCTGGCGGAGACGTCGATGTCAATATCCAGCGTCAGGCTCTCGCCGGGCGCCAGCGTAAAGCTCGCCGGGGTAACCGAGACCACCATGTCGCCGGCCGCGCTGGTGTCGACAACGTAGTCGACCGGCTCACCGACCACGCTGCGGATGGTGCGCTGGAAGCTGCATTCGGCCGGGCAGCGCCAGGTCTGGATGCTGGGCTGGTTGAGCGTGGCCGGCTCGCCACCTTCTTCCGGGTTGGCCGCTTCGTAGTTGGCAACGGTCTCGTCCATGACAAAACCGATGGTTGCCGCACCGCCAAGTTCGAGACGGCCCGAGCCGACGTCGTGCGGATCCACCGGGGTGGTGCCGTTTTCCTTGAGCAGGGCTTCGGTGCCGGTCAGTGCCAGCGCCGACTTGACCTCGGCCGGCGTCCAGTCCGGGTGCTCGGCGATGATCAGCGCCGCCGAGCCGGCCGCGTGCGGCGAGGCCATCGAGGTGCCGCCGATGACCGCAAAGCCGCCGGCAGCGTCCGTAGCAGCAGCCAGGATCGACACACCGGGTGCCGCGAAATCAGGCTTGAGCACGTTGAACTGGCTCGGGCCGCGCGAGCTGGAGCCGGCCATGACGTTCTCGAACTCCGGATCGGTCAGGTAGGCGATATCGGCGCCCACGGTAATCTCGGCGACATCGCCGTCGACGGCAGCCACCAGGTCGATCCCGGCAGTGTCGGAGACCATCACGGCCGGAATACCGGACCCCTCGAGCCCACCGGCGACGATCGGCGGACCACCCTGGCTGTTGAACATCACGACCATCGCGGCACCGGCGGCTTCGGCGTTGTCAACCTTGGTTACAAAGGTGCACGAGCCACGCGAAATCAGCGCCGCCTCACCGTCGAAGGCACCGGCGGGGAAGGGATCGCAGCCCTCGAAGTTGCCCGGGTCGACGTCGTCGGCGTAGCGCAGGTTGCCGGTGAAGTCGGCCGTCAGAGTCGGACCAGAGCCCGGCACTGCAGCGATGCCGCTGACGCCACCGGTCACCGAGACCTCCTGGGCGAACAGGCGCGAGTGGGTGCTGGATGCCACGGCGGCATTCCAGGGTCCGGTCTTGGCGACGGTCGAAGCACCCGGGCCGTCGTTGCCTGCCGAGGCGGCGACGAAAATGC
>CAYQJJ010000015.1:0-16474 GCA_964417745.1 uncultured Wenzhouxiangella sp. | reverse complement strand
GTCGAGGAACGCCAGATCGGTAATCGCATTCCAGGGGTTATCGGACCCGGAAATCGAGAAGTTGAGCACATCGACAACGCCGTCGGCAATCGCCTGGTTGACGGCCGCGACACTGCTGGTCTGCGGGCAGCTCGGTTCGCAGACCTTGTAGTTGATCAGGTTGGCGCGCGGGGCAACACCGCTGATGTCGACTTCGATACCCTGGAAGCTGGCGGTGACCGGGTTGCCCCCGGCGGTCGAGGCGACGTGGGTCCCGTGGCTGTTGGTATCTTCGGGGCCGGCGCTGTCGTCGGGGTGGAAGTTGTAGGCGCCGATCAGCTTGTTGTTGCAAAGCGGTGCGCCGTCGGCGCAGGCGCCGAGGAAAACGCCGTCGCCGAGCGGGTTGGTGTGGACGTAGCCATCACCCGGTGCCACTTCCTCGAACGAGGGATGGCTGTGGTTGAAACCGGAATCGATGATACCGATGACCACGCCCTCGCCCTGGTTGGCATTGCCGCTGGTGGTCAGCCCGTCCCAGAAGGCCGGGGCGTTGATCAGATCGGGGCCGACGTCGGTCTCGAGCTCGTCGAGACGGTCGATATGCACGCCACGCACGAACGGCAGGCCGCGCATGCGATCGGCCTCGTCGAGCGTGAGCGGCAGGGCCACCGCGTTGAGAACATTGAGATACTCGAACGCTGGCTGGACCGGCCGATTGAGGAAACCGCGCATGGTCTCCAGGTAGCGTCCATGGCGTTCGCGCAGGAAATCCGTGTAGGCGACCGCGGCCGGCGCATTGACGTCGAGCCGCGCACCGGTCACCCGGGGGCTGGTCGCGGCCAGGCCGGGCAGGCTGCCGTCGTATCGCGCCAGTGGTGCCTCCACGAAGCGCACGACGTGCATATGGCGCCCGTGCTGATCGGCCGGGACAACCCGGCTGACCGTGCGGGGCATGCCGTCCTCGGCGGTGGTGACCTCGGTGCCGTAAACCCCGGCGCCCGAAGGCTGTGCCACGGCCAGCGCCGGGGCAAGCAACAGAGCCATGAACAGGCTCGAAAAGGCCAGTGCTGGCCCGGTACCAAACGGTAATCTCATAAGTCCTTACTCCCTGATCGAACAGGATGAAACGAATACCAACATCCCGGGTTTCCCTGGGCGCGTCACGGGACAGCAATTTCCCCGTTCGGGGAATTTATCGTGAAACAGCGTGGAACACAAGCGGGTAAATGGTTCCGTCGAATCGTTCCGGCCCAACCCTGCCGCCCGGGCATGGCATGATGCCGGGCGGTAAACCCCAACAGACAAGGATTAGCTCCGATGAGCAGCGACGAACAACTCGATCAACTCACCATGAACGCCGATCAGCTCTACCGCGAAGAGGTCTTCACCGACCGCCAGACCGGTTCGATCCGCCGGCTCACGCCAGTCGATAGCGACGGCCAGACCGACAGCAGCCGCAAGGTCTGCTTTGTCGGCCAGACCCAGGTCATGACCCCGGCCGGCGCG
This sequence comes from uncultured Wenzhouxiangella sp., assembly GCA_964417745.1. GTDB lineage: Bacteria > Pseudomonadota > Gammaproteobacteria > Xanthomonadales > Wenzhouxiangellaceae > Wenzhouxiangella. The sequence goes on along the minus strand of CAYQJJ010000015.1, from coordinate 14,989 downwards.
CTGCCGCTGAGTTTCGAACTCGCCGGCCCGACGCTCGGCGAGGCCGTAGGCCAGTTCGCCGCCGGCGCCGAGCAGGGCATCCAGGAGGCGATGGAAGAAATCCGCAAGATGCAGCAGGAGTCCCAGTCCTCGATCATGGTGCCGGGGCAGGGCGGCGGCCAGGGCGGTGGCGGAATGGGCGGCGGCCAGGGTGGCATGCCCGGTGGTGGCCTGAAACTGTGAACGAAAACGCCCGAGCGAACCGGCAACAAAAAAGGCGGCCAACATGGGCCGCCTTTTTTGTGTGATTGCCGGTCAGCCCGGCGGTTAACACGTCCTAGGGAGCTGCATCGACCAGCTCGACGTTGTCCAGGTAGACCCACCAGTCGAAGCCGGACTGGTGGCGGAACCGGTAGACCACGTTGTCCTCGCCGGCGAGGCTGCCGACGTCGAGCGAAATCCGCTCGGAGATCTCGTCGGGATGAGCAACGTCCTCACCCTCCCAGGTTTCCAGGTTGGTCCAGCTGCCGCCGGCGTCGGTGGAGACATCGACCGTGACAATGGTGGAGGACAGCGCGTTGATGGCCAGATCGAACTCCAGCAGGCTGGCGGCGCCGAAGTCGCTCATGTTGACCGGTGGTGTGATCAGCGATGTGTCGGCGGGGGTGTTTGCCGAGGTGCAGGAATCGGAGTCTACGGCGGCACCGCGCAGGCCCTCGCCGACACCAAGCCATTCGTTGTCGCCGAACGCCCCTTCGGCCATCGGGTAGTCGTCGGTGGTCAGCCAGGGGCAGGGCCCGGCGGCATCGGTCACAGTCCAGCCCACGGGCGGGAAGGTGCCGCTGAAGTCCTCGACCAGGGACGAGACCACAACCGGCACGAAGAATCCGGGGGTATTCGGCGGGTAGGCGAATACGCCCAGGTCCTGGATGGCGCCGTCGCCGACCGCGAAGACCGAAATGATGTCGCCGTCATCGAAGCTCAGCTCGACCGGGTCGATCAACACCGGCTCGCCGCCCGGGGCAGTGATCTGGAGGTCATAGGCGCCAGCCGACAGTTCGGTAAAGCCGGTGATGTCGCCGAAATCGACTTCCTCGAGCAGCGTGCCATCGGCCAGGCGCACCTCGGCCGAGGCCGCACCGCTATCGAACGGCGCCAGGTGGCCCAGGCGCAGCTTGAAGTTGCCGGCCGAGGGCGCGGTCAGGTCGTCGACCAGCAATGCGAGGTCGAGGCCCTGGTTGTCGCCATCGCCGCTGGCGATGGCGGTGTAGCTGGTCTCCTCCTCGAGCTCGACGGTGGCCGTGATCACCGCGTCGGTGGTGTCGGCGGGGAAAACCTCGATGGTGTAGGTGGCTGGCACCAGCGACAGGTAGCCGGTCGAGTCGCCGTATTCCACGCCACTGAGCACGACATCGCCGTTGAGCGCGATGTCGACCGCCGAGCCTTCACCCTCGGCAAACGGTGCGAGATGGGCAACCTGGAGCTGGACGCTTTCTTCAACGATCTCGAAGGTGACGGGCACGCCGACGACCGGGGTCTCGGGGTCGTTACTCTCGATGCACAGGGTGGCGGTGAATTCGCCAGCGCCGAGGCCGTCAGAGTCAAGCACCACGTCGATGGTCTGGCTGTCGCCTGGTGCCACCGAGCCGTTGTCCGGGTCGAGCGTCAACCAGGGCGCGCCACAGTCGAGCCCCTCATCGACGGCGAAGGACAGCTGCTCGAGAGCCGGGTTGACCGCCGTGAGATCGGTCCAGTCGGCAAACGCACCACCGAAGGCCGCGCCCGGGGTGATGAGCTTGGCGATATCCACTTCGGGACCGCTGGTGGCGTTGACCCAGTTCCAGCGAGGGCTCTGGGTCGGCACGGCCGGGGCGGCCGTGACCCAGTAGGTTCCGGCAGACAGCACCGGGACACCGAGCCCGGCCAGGCCCAGGTCGAGATCGATATCGCTGTCGGACAGATCGAGGCCCGGCGCGCCGACCGGCAGGATGGCCGAGAAGACTTCGTTGTTCATGCCGTCTTCCGGATGGCCGGCCGGGGCACCGCCGTCGTCCTCGTAAATGAACACGCGCACGTCGCTGGCCGTACCGTCCAGCGGCAGGCCGCCCGAGACGAAGCCCTCGAAGAACAACCCGCCGATCGCGGTCGTGCCGGAGAGCTCGAAGGCCTCGGCGCTGTAGGCACCGGTGTCCTCGGGATCCTCGGTGAAGAAGCCGCTGACGATGCCGTCGCCGGTGCTGCCGGTCTGTTCGAAGATGGTCTCGCCGCGGGCGATACCGTCGAAGCTCTGCCAGGCGAGACCCGCCAGACCGATATTGCCGATATCCAGGCTGAGCGTGGTCACCTCACCGGCCTCGACGCTGGCCGACAGCGGGGTGTCGTCGACATCAATGGTCGGGAACGGCTCGGTCGCGAAGATGCTCGCCGGCATGCCCAGGGCATTGGCGGGATCCGGGGCGACGTTGGCGGTCGAAACGGTGCCTTCGAAGCGGTCGCCGAAGACCTCGTCACCGAGCTCGACGAGCGGGGTGAGGACCACGCGGCCGAACTTCCAGTCACCGATACCCTCGCCAGGATCAACGTCGATGGTCAGGGTCTGGTTCTGCCCGGGCAGGATGGTGAACTGCGACGGGGTGATCGTGGCGTCGAGGTCGCTGTCGGACTCGAAGGACACGGCGAACTGCTTCGGCTCGTCGGCGACGCTTTTCACGCTGCGCTCGAAGCTGCAGCCGAGCAGGCAGTCGTTGTCGCTGATACCGGCCAGGTTGAGGGTGCGCGGGTCGCCGCCCTCGGCCGGGTTGGCCAGGAAGAAATTCAGCGTGGTCTCGCGCAGTACCAGCGGCGTGCCCGCGGCGCGCTCGACATCGATGCGCCCGGCGCCCTGGTCGAAGACGTCGGCCGGTCCGACGCCTGCGGTGCCGTCGGCGAGCATGCCGTCGAAGGCAGTAAGCATCAGCGCCGACTGGATCTCGCTGGGTAGCCAGGTCGGGTTGAGCGCGCGCAGCAATGCGGCCGCGCCGGCATTGTGCGGGCTCGACATCGAGGTACCGCTCTTGAGCCCGAAGGCCGGGTCACCCTCGCCACCGCCGGCTTCGACCGGCGCCAGGATCTGGCTGCCGGGCGCGGCCACGCTGGGCTTGGTGACGTTGAAATCGTTCGGCCCGCGCGAACTGAAGTTGGTGATGATGTCGCCGACCGAATCGTCGATGACCTGGATCTGCGGGACTTCGGCGTCCAGGCGGGCTTCGACGGGATCGTTGGCCTGGAGGTAGGCGAACAGCTCATCGCCGGCCCCGCGCGAGATCATTCCGGCAGGAATGGTGGTGCCTTCCGTGCCGCCCATGATGATCGGAGCCCCGGAGACCGAGTTGGCGACCACGACCGCGATGGCGCCGGCGTCGGCGGCGTTGTCGATCTTCTGGGAAAAGGCACAGGCGCCTCGCTCGACGTAGGCCAGTGCGCCATCGAAGAAGGCGGCATCGAAGGGATCGCAGCCGAGCAGGTTGTCGGCGTCGAAGCGAAGCTCGCCAGCCTCGCCGCCCGGTGCCGGGCCCTGGGAGGCGGTCGCGCCGATGCCGTCGAGCCCGTCGGGCGCGCCGTCATCGGTAACCGAGACGCTGGCGGCGGCGAAGAATCGATTGTGGGAGGCTGCCGCGACCGAGGCGACCCAGGGCTGCAGATGGCCCATGGTGTCGGGCCCGGGGCCGCTGTTGCCGGCCGAGGCGGACACGAACACGCCGGCATCGACCGCGTTGAGGAAGGCCAGGGAAATGGCCTGGTTCCAGGGCGACGTGCCGCCCCCGATCGAGTAGTTGATGACATCGACGATTCCGTCGGCAACGACCTGGTCGATCGAGGCCAGGGTCGAAACATTGGGGCACAGGCCCTGGCCATCGGCGTTGGTGTAGCAGGCATCGTAGGCGATCACGTTGGCGCGCGGTGCAACGCCGCTGACCGGCGGGTTGGTACCGCCGCCGAAGTTGGAATCAACCGGGTTTCCGGCCACCGTGCCGGCAACGTGGGTCCCGTGACCGTTTTCGTCCTCGCCACCCGGAATCACCGAGGAGCCAGGCGGCAGATCGACGTCGGACACGAAGTCCCAGGTGCCGATGAGCTTGTCGTTGCAGGTATCGGTGACGGTCCCCACCCCTTCGTTGCACCAGCCGATGAAGTTGCCGCTGCCCAGCGGGTTGGTGTGAACGTATCCATCCTCGGCCACTTCGGCGAACGACGGGTGACCCAGGTTGATGCCGCTGTCGATGATGCCGGCGACGACGCCCTCACCGAGCGTGCCCGCGCCATCGGGGTCGGCAGCGCCGGACCAGACTTCCGGGGCACCGATCCATTCCGGCCCGGCGTCGGTCAGGAGCGGATATTCGGCGTAGGGCTCGATCCGCTCGACCAGGCCGCGCTCGAGCAGGATCTCGGCCTCGTCGGTCGTGATCTCCAGCGCCATGCCGTTGAAGGCGTGCTGGAAGCCGAAGCGCTGCTCGATGTTTCGACCGAGCAAGCTCTGAGCCTGCTGGCGCACTTCCGCCTGGCGCTGCTCGAGAAATTCGACATAGGCCAGCGCGTTGCCGGAACGCACGTCGAGGCGGCCGCTCTCGGTCCGCGCCGGTTGGCTCAACCCGGCGATCTCACCGGAGTAGGTCGCCAGCGGCGCCTCAGCAAGCTGCACGATGACCAGGTCCGGTGCGTCCTCGCGGTGTATCGCGCCGACCTGGGAGTGGTTCTCCTGAAGCGATTGGGCGCCATCGTCGGTTGGCGCCACTGGCGCCGCGGTGGCGGCGAGCGCGGCGGCGAGGCACACACCTCCTATGGCCGCTTTAATACGCAAGCGTGCAGGCAATAAATCCTTCATTATTCAATTTCTCCCACGGTTTGAGGTTTTCCCCCGAAGGCCAACGGGTCGCTCGGAGCGATCACAGTCCGGCCAGCGAACTGTGGAAACTACTCAGCCGCGTGTTAGCAAATCGTGAATTCCAGCGCCCTCGCTTGCATAAAAAAGGCCAGGCGGTCAGCTGCGCAGGCCGACCCCGCGGCTGAGCAGGGTCAGGCAGATGACGAACAGCACGCCACCGAATGCCAGCACCAGGGCGTAGGCAATCCACAGCGGGATGTCGCTGACGCCCAGCAGCCCGTAGCGGAAGGCCGAGACCATGTAGACAATCGGGTTGGCCAGTGAAATCTGGGCCCAGATCCCGGGCAGCAGGCTGGTGGCGAAGAATACGCCGCCGAGGTAGGTCATCGGCTGGAGCACGAAGGTCGGGATGATGGAGATGTCGTCGAACTTCTGAGCGAAGATCGCGTTGATGAAGCCACCCAGCGAGAACACGATGGCGGTCAGCAGGATGATGCTCGTGGCCACGAACAGGTTGTGCAGGTGAAAGCCGGAAAACATCCCGGCGACCAGCAGCACCAGCAGCCCGACAGTGAGCGCCCGGAACACCGCGCCGGAGACGTAGCCGGCCAGGATGATCCAGGGCGGCAGCGGCGAGACCAGCAGCTCTTCGACGTGACGGCCGAACTTGGCGCCGAAGAACGAGCTGGTGATGTTGCCGTAGGCGTTGGTGATCACGGTGAGCATGATCAGCCCGGGCACGATGAAGTCCATGTAGGGCATGCCCTCCATCTCGCCCACGCGCCGGCCGATGATGGCGCCGAAGATGACGAAGTACAGGCTCATGGTAATGACCGGCGGAATCAGCGTCTGCGGCCAGATGCGCAGGATGCGCGTGAGTTCCTTGATCAGGATGGTCTGGTAGCCGATCCAGTAACTGCGGGCGGAGACTTCGACGCTCATGCCACCGCCTCCGCGTTCATGTCGACCAGGCGCATGAACAACTCTTCCAGGCGGTTGGCCTTGTTGCGCATCGAACACACCTCGATGCCTTCGGACTCGAGTACCGCGAACATCCGGTTAAGACTGCGCGACTTGGGCAGGCTGGCCTCCAGCGTGGTTGAATCGCGCAGCACCAGCTCGACACCCTCGATCGCCGGGGCGCGGTCGATCGGCCGGCGCAGGTCGAGCACGAAGGTTTCGACGTCGAGCTTGCCGAGCAGCTCCTTGACGCTGGTGTCCTCGATGATCCGGCCCTGGTCGATGATGGCGATGTTGCGGCACAGGTTCTCGGCTTCCTCGAGATAATGCGTGGTCAGGATCACGGTCGTGCCGGCGGCGTTGATCTCCTCGATGAATTTCCACATCGAGCGCCGGATCTCGATGTCGACCCCGGCCGTGGGCTCGTCGAGGATCAGCAGTTTCGGTTCGTGAACCATCGCCCGGGCGATGAGCAGCCGGCGCTTCATGCCGCCGGACAGCGTGCGCGAGGTGTTGAACGCCTTGTCCCACAGCGCGAGCTTGGTCAGGTAGTACTCGGCGCGCTCGCGGGCCTGGGCGCGCGGCACGCCGTAGTAACCGGCCTGGTTGACCACGATGTCAAACGGCTTTTCGAACTGGTTGAAGTTGACTTCCTGGGGCACCAGGCCGATCTCGGCCATGGCCTGCGAACGCTGCTTGCGTACGCTGATGCCGAACACCTCGGCGTCGCCGCCAGTGGCATTGACCAGTGAGCTGACGATGCCGATCAGCGTCGATTTGCCGGCGCCGTTGGGCCCGAGCAGGGCAAAAAAATCGCCTTCGGCAACGGTCAGGTCGATGCCGCGCAAGGCCTCCACGCCGTTTTTGTAGGTCTTGGCGAGATTCCTGACTTGAAGTGCATGCATGACTTGTGGCCTGTTGGATTCGTCGCGGGTCCGGGGCACAATGGGCAGCTTGTGCCTGCGCCCGAAGTTGAACATGATTGGGGTAAACATCTCACGAATCAATCGCTACCTGCTTGGCGCGCTGCTGCTCGGCGGTGCCGCGCTACCGGCGACAGCCGCGGAAACCTTCGACGGCCTGCGCTCCTGCGAGCTTTCGGCGGCCGGCGGGCGCCTGACCGCCTCGGCGCGCTGCGGCGAGTTCCAGGTCGCCGAAAACCCGGATGCCCCGGAGGATCGGCAAATCGAGCTGGCCTACGCGGTGCTGCCGGCGCGCGGCGGGTCGCCGGCCCCGGATCCGGTGTTCTTCCTGGCCGGTGGCCCGGGCCAGTCGGCCCGCGACGCGCTGCCCTTGATGGATCGGGCGCTGCGCGAGGTCAATCTCGAGCGCGATCTGATCTTTCTCGACCAGCGCGGTACCGGTGGCTCGAACCCGCTCGATTGCTCCTTCGAGGGCCTCGACGACTGGCTCGAGCAGGATTTCGATGAAATCGACCGTCAGCTGCGCGAATGCCACGCCGAGTGGGATGCCGACGTGCGCTTTTACACCACCGGCCACGCCGCGGCGGACCTGGAAGCGCTGCGCGCGCGCTACGGCTTCGAAACCATCAACCTGATCGGCGGCTCCTACGGCACGCGCCTGGCCCAGGTCTATCTGCGCGAACACGCCGACCGGGTACGCAGCGTCGTGCTCGACGGCGTGGTGCCGACCCGCCTGAAGCTCGGCTCGGAGCACGCGCTCAAGCTCGACAAGGCCCTGGAAAAGCTGTTCGCCGCCTGCGCCGACGACCCGAGCTGTGGCGATGCGTTTCCCGGCCTGCCCGAGGCGTTCCGGGAACTGGTCACTCGCTACCGCGACACGCGCGAAGACCTGATCGTGACCCACCCGCGCTCGGGGGTGGGCACCGAAATCGAGTTTTCGCGCGACGTTCTGGCCAGCGCGCTGCGTTTTCTGGCCTACAACCCGCAGACCCAGGCGCTGATTCCCTACCTGGTCCACGAGGCGGCCGCCACCGGCGACCCGTCGCGGCTGGCCAGCCAGGCAATGATCGTGACCGACCAGATGGACGACATGATCGCCATCGGCCTGAACTTCGCCGTCGGCTGCGCCGAGGACTGGCCGGACTGGCCGCGCGATGTAGATACCGCCGACACTCTGCTTGGCGATGCCATGCTCGAATTCTACGACCAGGTCTGTTCCTGGTGGCCGGCTGGCGAGGCACCGGCGGATTTCCACCAGCCCTTCGACCGCGACGTGCCCGTGCTGGCGCTGTCCGGAGAACTCGACCCGGTCACCCCGCCCGAATATGGCAATGAGGCCGCGAGCCAGTATTCCGACAGCCTGCACCTGATCGGGCGCGGGCGCGGGCACATCGTCTCGACCGACCCCTGCTTTGCCGGCATCGTCGCCGAATTCATCGCTGATGCCGACCACGGCGACCTCGACACCGACTGCATGGACTATCTCGGTCCCGAACCCTTCGTCCTCGACCTGCTCGGACCCGCGCCATGATCGAAGCCCACTCCCTGCGCAAGACCTTCAACAAGGGCCGGGTGGTAGCCGTCGACGAGGTCAGCTTCACCGCCCGCGACGGCCAGATCACCGGCCTGCTCGGACCCAACGGTGCCGGCAAGACCACGACCCTGCGCATGCTCTACACCCTGCTCAAGCCCGACTCGGGCCACATGCGCGTCGACGGCATCGACCCGGAAAACGAGCCGCTCCGGGTCAAGCGGGCGCTGGGTGTGGTGCCGGACTCGCGCGGGCTCTACGACCGCCTGACCGCACGCGAGAACATCCGCTACTACGGCCGGCTGCAGGGCATCGCCGCGCCGGCCATGGCCGCGCACATCGAGCGCATGGTCGAGGTGCTCGACATGGGCGAGTTCATCGACCGGCGCACCGACGGCTTCTCGCAGGGCCAGCGCGTCAAGGTCGCCATTGCCCGGTCGCTGATCCACGATCCGCGTACGGTATTGCTCGACGAGCCCTCCAACGGTCTTGATGTCATGACCACCCGCGCGTTGCGCGGCTTCCTGCGCGATCTGCGCGCCCAGGGCCGCTGCGTGGTGCTTTCGACGCACATCATGCAGGAGGTCGCCCAGCTGTGTGATCGCATCGTCATCATCGCCCGCGGCCAGGTTGCTGCCGAGGGCACGGCCGACGAGCTGCTGCGGCGCTCCGGTGAATCCAACCTGGAAGATGCGTTCGTGAAACTGATCGGAAGCGACGAGGGCTTGCTGGCATGATGGCGGTATTCTTCAAGGAAATGCTCGACAATTTCCGCGACCGGCGGGTGATCCTCAACACCCTCATCCTCGGCCCGCTGTTGGGGCCGGTGATTTTCGCGGTCATGATCTCCTTCATGACCCTGCAGGCGACCGAGCGCATGGAATCACAGCTCGAACTGCCGGTCATCGGCGCCGAGCACGCGCCCAACCTGGTCGGTTTTCTCGAACGCCAGGGCGTACGCATCACCGACCCGCCCGACGACCCCGAGCAGGCCGTTCTGCGCGAGGAAGAAGAGGTCATTCTGCGGATCGGCCCGGACTTCGCCAGCGCCTGGCGCGCCGGCGAACCCGCCCCGCTGGAGATCATCGCCGACCAGTCGCTGCGCTACACCGGCACCACCATCAGCCGGGTGCGCGGCTATCTCAATGGCTACTCGCGACAGATCAGTCAGCTGCGGCTGCAGCTTCGCGGCGTCCACCCCGAACTCACCCGCCCGCTGCAGATCACCGTCGACGACCTGTCCACGCCCGAATCGCGCGGCGGCATGATCCTGGCCTTTCTGCCCTACTTCATCCTGATCACGATCTTCATGGGCTCGATGCACATGGCCATCGACACCACCGCCGGCGAGCGCGAGCGCCGATCGCTCGAGCCGCTGCTGATCAATCCGCTGCCGCGCTGGCGCATCATGGCCGGCAAGCTCGCCGCGACCACCACTTTTGCACTGATGACGCTCGCGCTCGGGCTGGTGGCGTTTGTCTATGCGATGGGCTTTTTGCCGGTCGCGAAGATGGACATGGCGCTGAACCTGGATTTCCGGGTCGCCGCCTGGGCGTTTTTGCTGGTCGCTCCGGCCGCATTGCTGGCCGCGGCCCTGCTGACCATCCTGGCCGCCTTCGCCAAGAGCTTCCGCGAGGCGCAGAGCTACATGGGCATGGTCATCATCATTCCGCTGATCCCGAGCATGTGGATCCTGATCGACCCGACCCGCACCGAGACCTGGATGACGCTGGTCCCGCTGCTGAGCCAGAACGTGCTGATCCTGGAGCTGGTGCGCGGCGAACCGGTCAACCTGACCTGGGTGGCGCTGTGCCTGGCCTCGACCACCCTGGCGGCGCTGGTGCTGGCCGCGATTGCCGGGGGGCTTTATAACCGGCCGCGGTTGATATTTACGTCGGGGTGAATGGGGAAACGGGTGAATGGGTGAACGGGAAAAGGGTTAAGGGTAAAAGGGCAGGTGGGGGAAATGGTCTTTTCCGGATCATGGTTCACGGTCGGGTGCCATAATCGCTGGTATGGAATTGTGGATTGGATTGCTGGTTGCTTTGCTGGGCATGGTCGGGCTGTGGGTCTGGCAGTTGCGCTCCGGGCGGGCGGACTGGGTGGACGTGGCCTGGGCCGGATCGATCGGGGCGCTGGCCGTTTTCTATGCCGTGTTTGGGGAAGGCGCGGTTGAAAAGCGCATTCTGGTGGCACTGGTCGCGGGCACCTGGTCGTTTCGGCTGACTCGTCATCTGGCGGTGCGCCTGGCCGCGCACGATGACGAAGACGGGCGATATCAGGCCATGCGCAGCCACTTCGGCCCGCGCGCGGGTGCGTTTTTCCTGGTGTTCTTCCTCGCCCAGGGCCTGGTGGCCTGGCTGTTTTCGCTGCCGGCCTGGGCGGTGGCCAACGATCCTTCCGGCCAGCTCGACGCCTGGGTTCTGGCCGGGGTGGCGGTCTGGCTGATCAGCCTGGCCGGTGAGTCGCTGGCCGACCGCCAGCTCGCGGCGTTTCGCAATGACCCCGGGAACAAGGGCCGGGTGTGCAACATCGGCCTGTGGCGCTACTCGCGCCATCCGAACTACTTCTTCGAGTGGCTCCACTGGTTTGCCTACCCGCTCATTGCCATGGGCGCTCCGGCCCAGTGGCTGGCCTGGCTCGGGCCACTGATCATGCTGGTATTCCTCTACCGGGTCACCGGAATCCCCTACACCGAAAAACAGGCCCTGGCCTCGCGCGGCGACGCCTACCGCGAGTACCAGCGCACGACTTCAGCGTTTTTCCCCTGGCCGCCGTCACCTTAGGTATTCTAGGAATCCTTCGGAGGCGGCAAGCCTCATTGCAGATTCGAACGGGGAGTTTCAGGCATGTGCGGAATCGTTGCGGCCAACGCCGAGCGCAATATCGTTCCCATTCTCATCGACGGGCTGCGCCGGCTCGAATACCGCGGCTACGACTCCGCCGGGCTGGCCTGCCTGCAGGCTGACGGCGAGCTGTTCGAGCACGCCGAGGTCGGCAAGGTCAACGACCTGGTCGCCGGTCTGCCCGAAGACCTTTCCAGCCGCACCGGGATCGCGCACACGCGCTGGGCCACCCACGGCGCCCCGACCCGGGTCAACGCGCATCCGCACCTCTCGGGCAACGAGGTGGCGGTCGTCCACAATGGCATCATCGAGAACTACCAGCCGCTGCGCCGCGAGCTCGAGGCCGAAGGTTATGTGTTCGAATCCCAGACCGACACCGAGGTCATCGCCCACCTGCTCCACCGCGAGACCCGGGGCGAGACCGATCCGCTCAAGGCCCTCGGCCGGGCGTTCGGGCAGCTCGAGGGCGCCTACGCGCTGGCCATCATGCTGCGCGCCTGGCCCGATCGCATCTTCGGCGCCCGCTCGGGCAGCCCGCTGGTCGTCGGCGTCGGCGTCGGCGAGCACTTCCTGGCCTCGGACGCGGCCGCCCTGGTACCGGTCACCCAGCAGATGATGTTTCTCGAAGACGGGGACCTGGTCGAGGTCCACCGCGAGCGGGTGCGAATCACCGATTCGGGCGGTCGGGAAGTCGAGCGGGCCGTGCGCATTTCCAGCCTGCCGGCCGACAGCGTCGACAAGGGACGCTTCCGGCATTTCATGGAAAAGGAAATCCACGAGCAGCCCGACGCCATCGCCACCACGCTGCACGCGCACCTGGAGGGTACGCGGATCTGCCCCAGCCTCGATCCCGCGCTGCTCAAGCACATCCGGGCCATTCATATCATTGCCTGCGGCACCAGCTTCCACGCCGGGCTGGTCGCTCGCTACTGGATCGAGGGCCTGGCCGGCGTGCCGGTCAGCGTGGAGGTCGCCAGCGAGTATCGCTATCGCCGCCCCGCGATCGCCGACGGTACGCTGCTGATCGCCATCTCCCAGTCCGGCGAGACGGCCGATACCCTGGCGGCACTCGAGCGCTCGGCGGAGTTGAGCTATCTCGACACCCTGGGCATCTGCAACGTGCCCGAGAGCGCGATCACGCGCGCCTGCTCGCACGTGCTCATGACCCGCGCCGGACTGGAAATCGGTGTCGCCTCGACCAAGGCCTTCACCACCCAGCTCACCGTTTTATTGCTGTTCGCGACGGCGCTGGCCCAGGCGCGCGGGCGCGCAGCCCGCGATATCCGGCAGGTGCTCGAGGACCTGGGGCAGGCGCCGCAATCGGCGCGCGAGGTGCTGGCGATGGACGAGCAGGTGCTGGCCGTCGCCGAATCGATCGCCGACAAGCCGCACGCGCTGTTTCTCGGGCGCGGGCCGGAGTATCCGATTGCCATGGAAGGCGCGCTCAAGCTCAAGGAAGTGTCCTACATCCACGCCGAGGCCTATGCCGCCGGCGAGCTCAAGCACGGGCCGCTGGCACTGGTCGACGAGAATCTGCCGGTGATCGTACCGGCGTCGAGCAATCAGCTGCTGACCAAGCTGGCCTCGAATCTGCAGGAAGTGCGCACCCGGGGCGGGCGCATCGTGGTGTTTGCCGACCGGGGTGTGACGCTGGAATCCGAGCCGGGGCTGGAGCTGATCCGGGTACCGGCCGCCCATTCGACCGTGTCACCGATCATGCAGGTGCTGCCGCTCCAGTTTCTGGCCTATCACGTGGGGGTTCTGAAGGGCACCGATGTCGACCAGCCGCGCAATCTGGCCAAGTCGGTCACCGTGGAATGAGTTCGAAAGGTTGAGACTGCGAGCGGCGACTCAGGCGTGGTAGTCGCGGCGGCCGGAGGCGTCGGCGTCATTGTCGTCGCGGGCCTCGACGTTGTCTTTTTCCAGGTCCATGAGCCACTGCATGACGACTTCGTCGGAAAGCAGCGTATCGAAACGGCTGGGGTCGGAAACGGTAACGTCCTGCATGGTGTCTTCCTCGGTCATGGTCGAATCTATCATTCGGTACTCTCAGGAATAGTCATGCAATCAACGTGCCAGATTGAACGTCAAGCCGTGAATTCAGTGGCTTGCCGAGTTTTCCGGTCTGGCGAGGGTGGGCGCTTCTGACGAATCGGGTCAATCGGCTGACCCAACGGGGCAAGGGTGGAGACGCAGTGCCTGGGAGTGTCGCAGTAGGCAGGGTGGTGAATAAGGCAGGTTCAAACAGCGACACGCGCCCACTCGAGAGCGGACGCGTGTCGCTGTCTTACTACCCCGGCTGGTTGCTCCGGGGCCGGCGACTCAATGAAGACGTCGCCTACAGGGTTCCCCTTCCCGTAAATTCTGTTGAGCCCGTTCAGGCGTGCAGACGAACTGCGGCCGATTCCTGGCACTGGTCCTGGAGATCGGCGGCCGAGTCTTCGGCTTCGAGGTCCATCAACCACTGCATGACCACCTCATCGGAGAGCATGCCTTCCATCGCGCTGTCGTCGACCGAGGCAACCAGTTCCATGTCTTCGTCTTCGTTGATGATCAGGTTGAAGTCAGCCATTTTGTTCACCTCTTTTTCAGTTCGTTGGTGCGTCTGCTTTCTCTAATGCATTTCCCATGCCAAACCCTCCACCGCCCCCGTGGCTGCTGGCACAAGAGTGGGCGAGGCACGATCGAGGTCAACGCGAAGTGACGGATTTGGTCCACTGACTGACCCCGGCGGTCAATCCAGCGCCGGTTTCGGGCACAATGGCGCTCCTTTCCCGAGGCCACCCGAGCCTACTCCTCATGCCCGCCTCGCATTTCACCCTGTTGCTCGTCATCTGCCTGATCTGGGCAGGCAACTTCATCGCTGCCGCCTGGGCGGTCGATCAACTCGAGCCGATCACCTTCACGGTGGTGCGCTTCGGTCTGGTAATGGCACTGCTGCTGCCGTTCCTGCGCCGGCCGCCGACCGGCCAATGGCCGCTGCTGCTGGGCTGCTGCTGGACCATGGGTGCGTTGCACTTCGCGCTGGTGTTCATGGCTCTGGGGCGATCGGAGGATGTTTCCTCGGTTGCCCTGATGATGCAGATCTATGTGCCCATGTCGACGCTGCTGGCGGTGTTGCTGCTGGGCGAGCGCTTCGGCTGGCGCACGACGCTGGGAATCATCATTTCATTCGCCGGCGTGCTGGTCATGGGGCTCGACCCGCTGGTGCTGACCCAGATCGAGGTCGTCGGGCTGGTGCTGGCCTCGGCGTTCTGCCTGGCATTGGGCACCATTCTGATGCGCCGGCTCCAGGGCGTGAAGCTGCTGGAATTCCAGGCCTGGAATGCCGCCCTTTCGCTACCGCCGCTACTCGCGCTGGCGTTCTGGATCGAAGCGCCGGGTGCGGTGCTGGTCGCGAGCATGGAATCGCCGTCGGTCTGGCTGGCCGTGGCCTACTCGGCCATAGGCGCTTCGATCATCGGACACGGCGGCTTTTACTGGCTCATCCAGCGTCACGAGGTCAACCTGGTCACGCCCTACCTGCTGCTGGTTCCGGTGCTGGCGGTATTGCTGGGCATCCTGTTCTGGGGTGACCGGCCCGGGCCGCGGCTGATGATCGGAGGCGGGCTGGTGTTGCTCGGGGTGCTGTGGATCACCCTTCGAATGCGCTGGCGCCGAGCGCCACAGCCACCGGCGACGCCCTCCTGAGGGGCTGGGGCCGTGGACCCGGGGCTCGGTGGTTTGTCGAGCCCCGCTTTGCGGCGCTCGATGCCCTGTAGTACTCGGGGGGCGGCTCGGGGGGCGGCTCGGGGCCCGCCGGGTGGGGCTCGATGATTTGTCGAGCACTGCCTTCGGCAGTCCTCGATTCCCTCCAGTACTCGGACCGGGCGGGAACCGTCATAACTCG
>CAYQJJ010000014.1:21932-24535 GCA_964417745.1 uncultured Wenzhouxiangella sp. | reverse complement strand
CTGAAAGCCGTGGCTGAAACGGCGATAATCGCCGCATTGATCCGGGATTGATCCCGGAGCCTGTTTTACCACTCGAGCAAGGAGAGCCCATGTCTTCCGACCCTGCGCCGGATCTGAACGCGATGCTGGACGTTGCCCGCCGCGCCGCCGCGGCCGCCGATGAGATCGCGATGCGTTATTTTCGTGGCGACCTGGCCGTCGAGCACAAGGATGACGACAGCCCGGTAACCGAAGCCGACCGCGAATGCGAACGCGCGATCTGCGACATCATTTTCAAGACCTATCCCGACCACGCCGTGTTCGGCGAGGAGTACGGTCGCCAGGGCGAGAGCCGGTATCTATGGCTGATCGACCCCATCGATGGCACCCGCAGTTTCATTCGCGGCCTGCCGTTCTGGTCGGTGCAGATCGGCCTGATGATCGATGACGAGCTGGTGCTCGGCGTGTCCTCGGCGCCGGCCTTCGAAGAGACCGCCTGCGCGGTGCGCGGCCAGGGCGGCACCATCAACGGCCGGGCCGTCGGCGTGCGCGACATCGAAGCGCTCGAACAGGCCGACGTGTCGTTCGGTAACCTGCGCTCGCTGGCCGCCGGCGATGGCTGGGGCTGGGTCGGCTCGCTCCTCCAGCGCGCCGCGCGCTGCCGGGGCTACGGGGATTTCTACTCCTACCACCGGCTTGCCGATGGCAGCCAGGATGTCATCGTCGAAAGCGATGTCAACATTCTCGACATCGCCGCCCTGACGGTACTGGTGCGCGAAGCCGGCGGGGTGATCACCGATCTGGAAGGCCAGCCCATCGGCCTGGACACGACCTCGGTGCTGGCCGCCGCACCCGCGCTGCACGCGAAGCTGCTGGAGTCGCGCCGTGGCCGGGGATGAGCCGCGCGCGCTGCCGCTCATTCACGACCGCCGCGAACGCCGACCGGCCGACCTGTTTACCGTCGAGCAACTCGACCTCGAGTTCGCCAACGGCCAGCGGCGCACTTACGAGCGGCTGATCAGCCGCGGCCTGGGCGCGGTCATCATCGCGGCCCTGCCCGACGACGATCACGTGCTGCTGGTGCGCGAGTACGCCTGCGGTGTGCATCGCTACGAGCTCGGCCTGCCCAAGGGTCGGCTCGAGCCCGACGAGTCGCGCCTGGACGGCGCCAACCGCGAACTGCAGGAAGAGTGTGGCTTCGGTGCCCGCCGCCTCGATGAACTCGGCGCGCTGAGCCTGGCGCCGGGCTATATGACCCACGTGACCTGGGTGATCCTGGCGCGCGATCTTTACCCCTCGCGCCTGGCCGGCGACGAGCCCGAAGAGCTCGAGGTGGTGTCCTGGCCGCTCGATCGGCTGGGTGAGCTGGTTCAGCGCCCCGACTGTACCGAGGGCCGCACCATCGCGGCGCTGTTCATGGCCCGGGAGGCCGTGCGCTCCGGTCAGTCGAGCGGATAGCCGAGCGCTTCGGCGTGCGGCCGGAGCCGTGCCAGATGCGGCTCCAGGTGGGCCCGGTAGCGCAGCCAGCGCCCGGCGGAGCGGCCGTGGACAGCTTCTGCGACCTGGTAATAGCTGTTGGTGCGCACCCGGTCCCGGTTGGCCAGGCGGGCCTTGTCGTCGACCATGTCCGGGTGGAAGTCGACCCCGAGGAAGGCGCACACGCGCTCGAGCTCGCCGGCCGGGTCGGCCACCAGTGACTCGTAGCGAAGGGTTTCGAGTACCGGTTCGGCCAGCGGCCGCAACCTTGTCCACAGCGACATCACCCGGTCATAGAGCTGCGCGGCACCTTCGAGCGTGTCGGTCTGGACGAACGCCTCGGTGGGTTCGAACAACTGCATGAAGTTGCTCAGCACCACGTCGCAGGGGTGGCGCAGGATCAAAAGCATTTTCGCGCCGGGAAACAGACGCCGGATCAGAGCAGTATGCACCAGCCGCAGCGGCAGCTTGTCGACGATCAGGCCGCTGGTTGACGGGCCGGTGTGGTCATGCAGGCGCTCAAGATACCGGGCCCGCAGGTCTTCGAGTTCGGATTCGCCCAGTTCATCGATGGCCTCGGGATATCCGGCCGGGGACTCGGCCAGTGTGGCGATGACCGATTCCATGGTCGGCTTCTCCTCGACCGTGGCCACGTCGGGGTGGGCGTCGAGCATGGTATCGAGCAGGGTGGTCCCCGAGCGCGGCATGCCGATCAGAAAGCACAGTTGCCGGCCCGGGCCATCGGCCGCCGGCGCCGTGCGATCGGTGCGTTCGAGCCAGCCTTCGATCGCGTCGAGCTGGGCGAAATAGGCGCTGCGGTCGACTGCCCGGGCGCGCGGGCTGTCGGCATTGATGCGGTTGGCCAGGGTCAGTGCCTGCACGGCCTGATCGGTATCTTCGAGACGGTCCAGGCTCAGCCCGGCTTCCTGAAAATAGTTCATCGCCAGGCGCGGCGGCAGGGTCTGGACGTCGAGCCGGCGCAGCGTGTCCAGGCAGGCTTGCGGGTCGCCGGCCCGGCGCGCGAGCCGGGCCGAGGCAATGACCAGGCGCGGGTAGCCCGGCGCGGTGTTCAGGCCCTGTTCGACGGCGGCCCGGGCATCGTCGAGACGGTTGTCGAGCTCGTACAGGTCAGCCAGTTCGGCCAGCAG
>CAYQJJ010000014.1:15629-21832 GCA_964417745.1 uncultured Wenzhouxiangella sp. | reverse complement strand
GCTTCCGGGCGGCCCAGGATGTGCAGCGCCAGTCCGGCGTGCGCGAGTGCATCTACATGCTCGGGGGTGGATTCAATCAGCGCCTCGAAGCAGCCCAGCGCGTCCGCGGGACGATCGAGGTTGAGCAGAGTCAATCCGAGGTCCAGACGTGCCTGCTGCAGCCCGGGCGAGTGATTCAGCGCAGTCTCCCAGGCCTGGCAGGCTTCGGGCAGTTGGCCGCGGGCACGCAGAGCGTGGGCCAGGGCATGCCAGCCCTCGGCAAAGCCCGGGGCCAGGCGCGTGCACTGGCGCAGCCACTCCAGCGCCCGGTCACTGTCACCGAGGTTGTGGGCCGAGCGAGCCAGGTACAGCAGGCCGGCCGGGTCGTCGGGCTGTTGCGCCAGGTGCTCCCGGCAGTGCCCGACCGCGGCCCGGAAATCCCCCGCTCGGTGCGCGGCCAGCGCGCGGTCGAGCGCATCCGGCTCGTTCTCTGCCAGTTCGCTGGCCTCGGCCTCGCGCCGTTCGGCAACCAGAAACTCGCGCAGCCGGGCCCGCGCACCCGGGGCGCGGATGTTGTCGCGGAGCCAGGCCTCGGCCTGGTCGGCCTGGCCGGCGGCAAACAGGGGGTCAGCCTTCGCGGCAGCGGTCTCGGACATCTAGGAAATCCCCGGGTCGTGCGATACGGTGATGGTCGCGCTCAGGTCCGGCGGATGATCGCCTGGCCGATGAGCAGCAGGGCGAACGCGAGTACCAGCAGCGCCCATTGATTGAGCGTCGGTACCGGAATCGATGGCAGCTCGGGGCCCGGCCCGGGTGCGCCACTGATCTCGACTTCGGTGGCGCGTGCGTCGACTTCGATCTCGATTGGCCCTCCAGCCGGCGTGGTCGTCCAGCCCTTGGTTACCACGGTGTCGCGCCAGGCGCGCCGGTAGAGCAGGCGCGCGCTGACTTCGACCGTGCCGTTGCCGGGCGCCTCGCCGATCGCGAAGCGATACTCCGAGGTGTCGGTCTCGCCGGAGGGAATGCGGGTATCGGCCCACACGCCCTCGGCGTCGATGAACAACACCGGCCGCACCACCGGGCCTTGACCGTTGATGCGCCCCTCCAGTACCCGGGCAAAGCCCTTGCCGGGGTGGCCGGCGAGATCGTCGTCGGTGTCGGTGGCCTCGGCGCTGCCGTAGAACGGGATGGTGTCGCCGAAGACCTGGTCGAGCAGCTCGCCATCGCGCCGCGCCTCGATGACCAGCAGCGCGTTGCGGATCGAGATACCGGTCGGGAAATCGTGCCCGGCGCCGGCGTTGGTGACCCGGGCAGTCACGGCAATCTCGTCGCCATCCTGCCCGGCTTCGAGATCGAGATCGATGGCCGCGCTCAGGGTTTCGGTCGTGGAGCCGGTGAACTCGTGATTGCGGCGCTGCTCGGCCGGCCGGATCGGCTGACCGCCCAGCGAGGAGATCGGGCCATCGGTCTCGGCGCTGGGCATGTGGCAATCCTGGCAGGAGCGGAAATCCTCGCCCTGCTCGGCGAACGGCGAGCCCAGCCACTCGGTATAAGTGTTCTGACCCGGCGCGCCGGTGTCCGGGTTGTTGTATTCGTGGCAGGAGGCGCAGAAGCGGGACTCGGAAAAACCGGGCTGGTGCGAGGCGCGCATGGTCGAGAAGCTGATGTCGTCGAGCGGGCCCCACACCCACAGCTCGGTGGACGTGTCGTCGGGGAAGCGGTATTCGGTGTTGCCGATGTGGTGCAGCGCCGAGACATTGTCGTTGACTTCAGCCATCTGGTGGCAGGCCAGACAGGTCACGCCGTCGAGCCCGGCGGTCAGTTCGAGTTCGTCGAGGAAGACCCCGCCGGGGTCCTGGGCGTCCTCGATGGGTGCATGGCAGGTGGCGCAGAAACCGGTGTCATCGGGGTCGTGGGTGTCGCGGAACACGTAACCGGCATCGCCGCCCGGGGTTCCGGTGCCCGAGAACAGGTCCAGCACCCACTCGTTGAGCCCGGCGTTGGAATGGGTGCTTTCCTGCCACTGTGAATGCTGGTCGGCGTGGCAGGAAGAGCAGACAAACGAGGTGCCGGGGTTGTAAGGAAAGTCGACATCATCCTCGGGCAGGCGGGTCAGGCTGATGACGATGTCGTCGCCGTCTTCGGCGGCCTGCGAACCGGTGATGTAATTGATCGGCCGATCGGCATCCCAGGACGGCACTGCCGTGATCGTCAGGGTGCCACTCGGCACCGTCTCGAGCACGAACTGCCCGTTGGCGTCGGTCAGCGCCGGCTCGCCGGTGGTCGTCTGGACGCGCACGCGGGCCTCGACGACCGGCTCGCCGGTCAGTGCGTCGACAACCTGGCCGGAAATGGCGGCCAGGATCGATGCCGGCCAGGCCGACAGCGCCAGTGCGGCGCAGAGGAGCAGTTTGTGCATGGGGGATTTTTTCAAAATGGCTTGACCACGACGAGAACGACGATAAGGATCAGGAAAACGGCCGGCACCTCGTTGAACCAGCGATACCAGGTCGGGCTGCGCGAGTTGGCGGCCCGCCCGAACACCCGGACCAGCCGCCAGCACCACAGGTGATAGGCGATGAGGCCGGCAACCAGCGTCAGCTTGGCGTGCATCCAGCCCATCGACATATGCCAGGGTTCGGCGATCAGCAAGGCGATGCCCAGAGCAACGGCGAGTGCGCCACCGATGTGCGTGATGCCGAGCAGCCGGCGCTGCATGACCTGGAGCAGATCGAAGGCTTCGCCGCGCGGATTTTCCGCCGCGTAGACAAACAGCCGCGGCAGATAGAACAGGCCGGCGAACCAGGTAACGACGAAAATGATGTGAAACGCCTCGAGCCAGGGCATGGGGTGGCGTGCTCCGAATGTAGACAATAATAGTGCACCACTATTCTGGCGCATGCGCCTCGACAACTCAACTTGACGCCGGCGGCTTGTCCAAGGTATAAACACCCCACGCATGACAAAAAATTCATGAAAATACAACATCATGAATTACAAATATAGCGAAATGCGGCAACCCATCCGGTTTGGGGCAAACGATTGAAGCGGCCAGCTCGGCCGCTTTTTTTTCGCGCCACAATCCTTCGCCGGCCGCGTCCGGAACTGAACTGGCGCTGCCCGGAACCGTCGAACCGATATTGCCCCCCGCGGAGATAGCACATGGTCAGAAGCTCGTTGGTAGTCCTTGCGTTCGGCTGGCTGGTTCCAGCCTCGGCCGCGGTCGAATCGGTGACCGTATTCCCCGACCGGGCAACCGTGACCCGCACCGTCGAGATCGATATCGATGCCGGCAGCGGCGGCCTGGTTGAATCCGGCCTGCCGACCGGGCTGTCCCGCGACAGTCTGCGGCTGTCGGCGCGGGGCCCCGATGGCTTGCGCCTGGGCGCCTATCGAATCGAGACCGTGCGCGGCAGCGAGCGGGTGAGCGCGCGGGCGCGCGAGCTCGAGTCTCGGTTGCAGGCGCTGCGCGACGAGCGCGATGTCATCGATGACGTCATCGAGGCCCGCGAGCTGCAGCTGTCGTTGCTGCGTTCGCTCGCCGGGGGAGCCGGGCAGGGCGATGACAAGCTCGGCATCGAGGGCTGGGATCGGGCGCTCGAGACCATTGGCACCGGGGCTGCTGACGTGCTCGCCGAGCGCCGCCGGCACAACCTCGAGCGGCGCGAACTTGAGCAGCGCATCGAGCGTCTCGAGCGCGAGCTGGCCGATCTCGGCCAGCAGCAGCGCGACAGCCTCGAGCTGCACCTGGCCTGGGAGAGCGAGCGGCCGGGCAGCGCCGAATTCACCATCGAATACACCGTCCCGGGCGCGGCCTGGCGGCCGGTCTACGAATGGCGGCTGGATACCGGGGCCAGTGCGCTCGAGATCGTGCAGTTCGCCGAAGTGCGCCAGCGAACCGGCGAGGACTGGTCGGACGCCGAACTCGAATTGTCGCTGGCCCGGCCCTCGGCGGGCGGCCGTCTGCCCGATATTTCGTCCTGGTGGATCGATGTCCAGCCCCCCGAGCAGGAACAAGCGCTCGACCGCGCCCGGGTGACCGGCAGCCGGGCCGAGATGGGTGAAATGGCATTTTCGGCTCCGCAGGCGGCGGACGCGCAGTGGGATGCTGCCGAACTGGTCGGAGGCGAGTACACCCAGGCCTGGCGCGTGCCCGGTCGCGCCAGCGTGGCGGCCGACAACCAGCCGCACCGATTCCGGCTCGACGACCACCAAATGGAGGTCAGCCTGAGCGCCCGCACGGTGCCCAGCCGCCAGCTGGCCGCCTGGCTTTTTGCCGAAGGCGTTTACGAAGCCGAAGCCGCGCTGCCGCCCGGGGCCGTGACCCTCTACCAGGACCGCACCCTGGTCGGCCAGACCCGCTTCGCCGGCGTGGCGCCGGGTGGCGAGCTGGCCTCGAGCTTTGGTCTGGATGACCGGATCAGCGTCGACTACGAACTCCTGCGCGATGACCGCGCGACCGAAGGCATGCTGCGCAAGTCGAACATTCTCACCCGCGCCCACCGTATCCGTGTCCGCAACGGCCATTCGCGGCCGATCGAGTTGACCGTGTTCGACGCCATGCCGGTCCCGCGCGACGAGCGCATCGAGGTTGCATTGACCGATGCCACCACCCGCCCCGACCGCCGTGATGTCGACGACCGGCCCGGCGTGCTGGCCTGGGACCGCCAGCTCCCGGCCGGCGAGGATCTGGAGCTGACCGTCGGCTATCGTCTGAGTTTCCCGCAGGACATCGAAGGCGTTCAGGGCTGGTGATCGCTCCGATGCACGTTGATCGACCGGGGTGTAGACTCCATCTAGAGAAGTACATCGCGCGGAGCCCGTTGATCCCATGTCCGAATCCGAACCCATGATTTTTACACCGGCCGCGGCCGCCAAGGTCCGCGAGCTGATTCTCGAGGAAGCCAATCCGGGGCTGAAGCTGCGCGTCTACATCACCGGCGGCGGCTGCTCGGGCTTTCAGTACGGCTTTACCTTCGACGAGCAGGTCGACGACGGCGATGTTTCGGTCACGCGCGACGACGTCACGCTGGTGGTCGATCCGCTGAGTTTTCAGTATCTCGAAGGTGCCGAAGTCGATTACAGCGAATCGCTGCAGGGTGCGCGTTTTGTCATTCGCAACCCGAACGCGGCCACCACCTGCGGCTGCGGCTCATCCTTCGGAATGGCCTGACCGGTCGGACCGGCCGGGCCTGGCAATCGCGCCGCGCTCGTGGTAAATCTCCCCTGGCCATGAGACCTTCCACTGCCAAGCCCCCGAGCCCCGCACCGGTTGCCTTTCACCCGGTCACGGATCCTCACCGCAGCGTGAGCTGCGCCTCCGGTCCGCTCGGTCGCCAAAGCCGAAACCCACGAGACCGGGAAGCGTTCGGCAACCAGCTCACCGGTTCGAATAGCCCATGACCGTCCTGATCGTATTGCTCGGGCTGGCACTGTCGCACTTCATCGGCCCGGTCCGAAAGCTCCGCGATTTTCGCTGGTTGCTGTGGCCGCTGGCCCGGCAGCGTGCCTGGCTGCCGGCCCGGCCCTGGCTGGCCCTGGTGACCGTGATCGTGACCGTCCTGGTCGTGTCCGGGCTGGCGGTATGGCTGGCCGAGTCGCTGCTGGGCCTGGCCGGCTGGTCGCTGCTCGCCCTTGGCGTGCTGGTCTACAGCCTCGGTCCGCGCGATCTCGATGACGACGTCGCGACGCTGAGCGATCGCTCGGCCGGCGCCGATACGGCCGAGGTCGCCGACGTGGCACGCACCATGCGCCTGTCGCTCGACGAGCCGGCCGGAGCCTCGGCAGCCGCGGTCCTGCACGCCGCCCTGTCGCGCTGGTTCGGCGTGGTGTTCTGGTTCGTGGTTCTCGGTATTCCCGGGGCGCTGCTCTACCGGCTCGCCCGCTGCGCCCTGCAGCTCGAGGGTGTCGACCGCGGTGCCCGCAACTGGCTGGCCCGGCTTCGGCTGGTCATGGACTGGCCGGTGACGGTTTTGATGGGTCTCTCGGCCGGTCTGTGCGGCGACCTCGACCGCACTTTCCGGGTCTGGCGCGAACACCGCGACGACGGGCCGGCCTGGCTGGTCACGCCCCGGTTTCTCGATCATCTCGGCGCGTCGCTGACGACGCCGGTCGATGATTTCGACTCCGGACTACGCGCCGGGCACCGCATGGCCTGGCGTATGCTGATACTGTGGCTGGTGGTGCTCAGCCTGATGCTGCTGGCCGGCTGGCTGGTGTGAGGC
>CAYQJJ010000014.1:0-15529 GCA_964417745.1 uncultured Wenzhouxiangella sp. | reverse complement strand
ACTGTGGCTGGTGGTGCTCAGCCTGATGCTGCTGGCCGGCTGGCTGGTGTGAGGCCGCGGCGATGGCGCGTGTACAATTTCGCGCCTTGAGCAGACCCCGACTCCAACCAGGAATTTTGATCAAGGAATGCTGTTGTGATGAAGATACAGGCAACCACCCTGCTGCTGGCCGGGATATTGACAAGCGCCGCCTCGTTTGGCGAAACCCAGACCACCTGGATCCACTGCGGTGGCCTGGTCGACGTGGCAGCCGGAGAAACCCTCGGCGAGCACACCGTGGTCGTTACCGGCCAGACGATCGAGGCGGTCCGTTCCGGCTGGAACGAAATCCCCGAACAGGCGCGCATCGTCGATCTGAGTGATCGGGTCTGCCTGCCCGGCCTGATGGACATGCACACCCACCTGTCCTCGGAATATTCGCCGAATGCCTACGTGGACCGATTCACCTTGAACGAGGCCGATATCGCCCTGCGCGCGGCATATTTCGCCCGCGTCACGCTGGCTGCCGGGTTCACGACCGTGCGCGACCTCGGTGATTCGTTCAATGCCACCATCGCCTTGCGCGAGGCCATCGCCTCCGGCCGGGTGCCCGGTCCGCGGGTGATCACGGCGGCCAAGTCGCTGGCCACGACCGGTGGTCACGCCGACCCGACCAACGCCTGGCGGCAAGACATTGCCGGCGATCCGGGTCCGCGCGAGGGCGTGGCCAATGGCGTCGACGAAGTGCGCCAGGCGGTTCGTCAGCGTTACAAGGACGGCGCGGACCTGATCAAGATCACCGCCACCGGTGGCGTGCTCAGCGTGGCCCGCAGCGGCCAGAACCCGCAGTTCACGATGGACGAACTCAACGAGATCGTGCGCATCGCCGATGACTACGACATGCATGTCGCCGCCCACGCCCACGGTGCCGAGGGCATGGCGCGCGCCATCGTCGCCGGGGTCCACTCGATCGAGCACGGCACCTACATGGACGACGAAATCATCGACATGATGATCGAGTACGGAACCTGGTACGTGCCGACCATCTCGGCCGGGCGGTTCGTCGCCGACAAGGCCGCGATCGAGGGCTATTTCCCGCCCGTGGTGGCCGCCAAGGCCGCCGAAATCGGCCCGCTGATCCAGGACACTTTCGGCCGCGCCCATCAGGCCGGGGTGCGGATTGCCTTCGGGACCGACTGCGGCGTTTGCCCGCACGGAACCAACGCGCGCGAGTTCGAGTACATGGTCGAGGCCGGCATGACCCCGGCCGATGCCCTGCGCTCGGCGACCATCAACGCCGCCGAGCTGCTCGGGCTCGAGGCAACGCTTGGCCGGGTCGAGGCGGGCTTTACGGCCGATCTGATCGCCGTGTCCGGTGATCCCCTCGAGGACGTCGCGCGCCTGTCGGAGGTCGAATTCGTGATGCGAGCAGGGCAGGTTTTCGAGCCCTGATCGACCCCGGGGCTCCCCCGTCCGGTGGGCTGCCGACCGGCGCGCCGCTCTCGCTTGACTTCTCGCCAGGCCCGATATAGTGTGAGATGCATCACATCAACGGGGGTTGGCTCGATGCAGTTTCGTGACCACTCGGACCCCGCTTCGACGGTAATCGGGCAGCAGCGCGCGGTACTGTCGGACCGCGGTTTCAGTGTCAATATTCAAAAAGCCTGGCTGTACTGGGCGCGCGCCTTTCTGCTGGCCAATGCCGGCCGGTCTCCGCGCGAGCTGGGCCTGGACGACGTCGAACGCTTCGTGCACGATCTTCAACGCCAGCGCGAACTCACCGCTGCGAGCCGCGAGCAGGCGCTCCGGGCGATCGATTTTCTCTACACCGAAGTGCTCGAGCAGCCCCTGGTCGGGCTGGAAGAGCTGCTGACCCGGGCGCGCCGGGACACCGGTCCGCTGCTGCTCTCGCCGGCCCAGGTCCAGGACCTGCTCGACTGCATGAGCGGCAGCGAATGGCTGATGGCTTCGCTGGTTTACGGGGCCGGCCTGCGGTTGATGGAGTGCGTGCGTCTGCGCGTGCGCGACATCGACGAGCGCCGCATCCTGGTGCGCGATGGCAGCGGGCGTTTCACGCGCTCGACGGTCATTCCGGCGCGTGCCCGAACGGCGCTGCGCGATCATCTCGAAGAGCTCAAACAGCGCCACATCCGCGAGTTGGCCGACGGCTATGGCGCGGTGCGCAAGCCGACCGGAGTGTCGGTTCCGGATGGTCCGCTGAAGAGCTGGAGCTGGCAGTTTGTCTTCCCGGGTCCTTACAAGACCCGGCGCGCCGAGGCCGAAGCAGGCTGCCTGCGCGATCACGTGCCCGAAGTCGAGGCCCGTCAGGCGATCGAGGCTGCTGCCCGCCAGGCCGGCATTCGCCACCCGGTATCCGGCAGCACTCTGCGCAACAGCTTTGCCGCGCACCTGCTCAAGCGCGGCGTGCCCCGGCGCGACGTCGAACGCCTGCTCGGCATCGTGCGGACTGCCAAGGCCGATGCTCCGGATTCACCCACCGCACGGCCGGCCACGGCCGCCGGGGATGCGCCTGCAGCCCGCAGCGCCTGACCGTAACCAATCCGCGTGCAGCCCCGGCCGTCAGCGCGTTGCGGCGCGGCGATCGCCATAGCCGCTGAGCTCGAGGTAACCGCGGCCGAGGCGTTTTCCGGTCTCGGCATCGAACACGTCCATGGCACCTTCCCAGTAATCGACCGAGCCGGTCCAGCGCTGGTTGTCGAAGATCGGCTCGACGCGCAGGTCGAGTCCCGCCGGCGCGACCTTCAACCGCCAGTCCAGTGGCCATTCGTGGCCCTGCTCATCGCGCCAGCGCCGCTCGACCGTTGCCTCGAAATCTTCAGCCTCCAGAGCCCGGCTGCTGCCGTCAGGCTCGACCACGATGCCGGCCGAATAGGATGAGGCGCGCCCGTCGGGGTGGCGCAGCCGGTAGACCATCACGTCGCGCCCGTCTTCGAGCTGCAGCGCAAACCAGTCCCAGCCGGCCAGGTCGTCGGAGAGCTGATTCGAGCCCCATTCGCGGTCCAGCCAGGCCAGGCCGTCGACTGCGACCGATGCGCCGTCGAGCGAGGCCGTGCCCTCGGCGCGCAGCCGGGTGAGGGAGTAATAGCGCGAGGCGTTGCCGGGCTCCGGGCCCTTGCGGCTGTAGCCGCGCTCGCCCTGGAAGACGATCGGGCGCTCCGGGACCAGGTTCAGGGCAAGCCCGAAATTCTCGGCCCGGGCCTCGAAATGCCAGCCGGATTCCCGGCGCTCGACCCGCCAGTCGCGCAGCCACCAGCGATCGCGGTCGGCCCCGGCCAGCCCCTGGGCCCCGCGGGCAAATCGCTCGGACTGATAGAAGCGCTGTTGGCGGCCGTCGCTGAGCGCCAGGTGTGCCATCCACAGGCTGTCGGTTGCCCATGCCGAGTCGACTGTCTGCGGTGAATCGAGCGCGAAGCGAAACAGCGTGAACTGAAACCCCAGCCGCCGCCCGTCGTCGGCGTCGAGATTGCCGGTGAAATACCACCACTCGCTGCGATAGTCCGGATGCGCGGCGTGGTCGGCGGGAAACTCGAGCGGCTCCGGCCCGGTCACGCGCCGGAAATGCTCCGGCGCCTCGCCCAGCACATCTCCCAGCCCGATGGCCCCGCGCTCGGGGGTATCCTCGCGGGTCTGCCAGCCCAGCCAGCCCAGCATGGCCAGCGCCAGAATGGTGATCACGGCCAGATCGGTGCGCATCAGCTCGCCCTCAGCATCGGTGCCGGATCGCGGCGGGCGATGGCCCAGGCCGGGTAGAGCCCGGCCAGCAAACCGGCCAGCAATGCCAGCGGAATCATCACCGCCCAGGGTTGCCAGGGCAGGGTCAGGCCCACACTCCAGCCGAACGCGCGCGGCTGCACGACCAGTGACAGCACGGCATGAATGGCCAGACTGATCGGCACGGCCAGCGCGGCAGCCGCCGCGGCCAGCGCCGTGGTCTGGGTCAGAACCAGCCGGGCCAGGCCCGTGCGGGTCAGGCCCAGGGCGCGCAGGGTGGCGTACTCCCGGCCGCGCTCCAGCCCCAGGGCCAGCAGCGCCGAGACCAGGGCCACCCCGGCGATGATGGCCACCAGTATGGCCAGCGCCCAGGAAATCCGGAACGTGCGGTCGAAAACCGCCAGCGTCTGTTCGATGACGGCCGCACGATCGGTCAGCCGGGCCTCGACGGGCAGGGCCTCGACCCGGCCCGACAGCGCCTCGGGCGATTGGCCCTCGGCCAGGTAGAGCCCGAAGCTGTCAAACACCGCATCGTTCCACAGGCTGCGATAAAGGTCTCCGTCGATGGCGATGATGCCGCGGTCGCTGGTGTAGTCGCGGTAGACGCCGACGACTTCCAGGCGGCGTTCGCCGTCGCGGGTCGGCAACGCGATGGCCGCACCCGGGCTCAGCCCGGCGTTGCGCGCCTGGGCCTCGCTGACCAGCGCGCCGCGGCCGGCCTGAAAGGCCTCCCGGGCCCTGGTGGTGTCGCCGGCCAGCAGTTCGAAACCGCCCCAGGCCTCGGGTGGGAGGTCGTAGGCCATCAGGCGAGTGCCGTCGCCGAGCACGCGCTCGCGCGTGGTCGAGACCGCCTCGACCTCCGGCCAGCCCTCGACGCCAGCCAGCACTTGCTGGTCCAGACCGTCCGCGGCCGCGGTCATGTAGACGTCAGCGCGCAGCAGGCGGTCGATCCAGTCGTCGACGGCGACCCGGAAGCCGAGCACCATCATCGCCATACCGGCGCTGAGCGCCAGCGCCAGACTCAGCGCCGAGAGCGCGGGCCCGATACGCGAACGGGCACTGCCCAGCATCGCCAGCGCGCGTCGCGCCAGACCGCTGCCGAGCCGGCGGCTGCCTGCCCGGAGCAGGGTCGAGCCGGCCAGTGGCGCGAGCAGGGCGCAGGCAGCGAGCAGCACGAACAAGCCGGCCAGCACGGCAATCAGGCTGTCGACGAAAACGATCAGCGCCAGCCCGGCCAGCCCCAGCGCGCCCGCCACGCCGGCCAGCTGCCCGTTGCCGGGCGCGGTGCCGGCCTGCTCCTGACGGCTGAGCTGGCCGGGTGGCGTGGCCATGGCCCGGCGCAACACGGTCGACACGCTGGCCAGGGCGCTGGCCACGGCCAGCAGCCAGATCCCCGCATACAGGCCCGGGCTCGGCGCGATGCCGGCCGCCGGCACCATGCGGTAGAGCTCGGCGACGGGCTGGCGGGCCAGTTCCAGCAGGCTGGTGGCAAGCCAGGTGCCCAGGACCAGTCCGGCCAGTGCACCGAGCCCGGCCAGCACCAGGGTTTCACCACCCAGCAGCCAGCCGACCTGGCGTTGGGTGACGCCGACCGCGCGCAGCATCCCGAGGTCGCGCCGGCGCTGGACCAGCAGAAAGGAAAACACGGCATGAATCACGAACAGGCCCACGGCCAGACTCAGCAGGCTCATGGCACCGAGATTGGTGCGCATGCCCTCTGTCAGGCTTGCCGCACTCGCGCGCCGCTGGCCGGCATCGGTGAGGATGAGCGAATCGGGCAGCCGCTCGGCCAGCCATTCACGCGCTTCGGGCGGCGCCTCGACCCAGGAAAGCTCGCCACGCCGGTCGAGCAACTGCTGGGCGTTGGCCAGGTCCATGACCAGCCGGTCATCCATCTCGCGTCCGGCCGCGAAAGCGCCCACGGCTTGTAGTTCGTGCTGGCGGCCGGCCGCGCGCACGACCCGTTCATCGCCGGCCTCGATGGCCAGGCGCTCGAAGGTTCGCTGGCTGGCGATGAAGCCGTTGGGCGTGGCCAGAAGCGCCCCGGTGGCGGCCCCGGACAGCCCCATCGGCCCACCGGTATCGATGGCCATGGGATCGAGTCCGAGCAGTTCGAGCAACTGGCCGTCCAGACGCACACGAGCGCGCAGCACCGGAACCAGGTTCGGCGCGCCGGCGGAGGTGGCCAGGTCGATCATCAACCGCTCGTCGAGCGCCTCGCCCGGTGCCTCGATGCGCAGGCTCTCCCGGCCGCTGAGCGCATCGGTTGCCGAATCCAGCGACTCCACGAGCACATCGCGCATCAGCGCCACGCCGGTAACCACCGCCACACCGGCAGCGATTCCGGCCAGCGCCAGAATCAGCTGGCCCGGGTGGCGGTAGAGAAAGCGGCGCGAGAACTGGATCAGAAGGCGCACGGCAAGCCTCAGGCAAAGCGCCCGTTTTCGAGCCGCAGCACCCGGTCGCACAGCGCGGCGGCCTGGTCGTTGTGAGTGACCATCAACAGCGTGCAGTCGAGCTCGCGAGTGATGCGGTCGAACAGCGCGAGCACCTCAGTGGTGGTGGCCTGGTCGAGGCTTCCGGTGGGCTCGTCGGCGAGCAGCAGGTCGGGCCGGTGGACCAGCGCCCGGGCGATGGCGACGCGCTGCTTCTCGCCACCCGAGAGGCTATCGGGCAGGCGTTCCATCAGGCCGCCGATTCCCAGGGCCGCAGCCAGCTCGTCGATCCGCGCGCGATCTTCGCCGAGTCGATTCAGCCACAATGGCAGTTCGATGTTCTCGCGCACCGTCAGGCTGTCGAGCAGGTTGAAGTCCTGAAAAACCAGGCCGGTACGCCGCGCCCGCCAATGTGTCAGCGCCGGCTCGGCGAGGTCGGCCAGGTCGGTGCCGGCCAGCACGATGCGCCCGGCTTCGGGGCGATCCATGCCGGCGACCAGATGCAGCAGGGTGGTCTTGCCCGAGCCCGAAGCACCCATGATCGCAACGCGTTCGCCGCGCCCCAGCGCAAGGTCGACCCGGTCGAGAACCCGGACCGACTGCCGACCGGCACGAAACGAGCGGCTTACTGCCTGGAGCTCAACAACGGGCTCAGAGCACACGGCCAATGCCGATCAGGCCGGTCAGT
Organism: uncultured Wenzhouxiangella sp.; assembly: GCA_964417745.1. Classification (GTDB taxonomy): domain Bacteria; phylum Pseudomonadota; class Gammaproteobacteria; order Xanthomonadales; family Wenzhouxiangellaceae; genus Wenzhouxiangella. The sequence goes on along the minus strand of CAYQJJ010000014.1, from coordinate 8,695 downwards.
ATCAGCAGGCCGATGGTGCTCAGGCTCAGCCACAGACGCAGGCGCCGGTACCAGCCCGGTAGCCCGTGCGCCTGCCAGGGTTCGTCGAGCAGCAGATGCGCCGCGAACAGCGTGGCGAGCACAAAGGCTGCGATGTGCAGCGGCAGCAGCAGCGCCGGCCAGGCGGCCAGCACCAGCACATTGCTGGCCACCAGCATCCAGATTTTCGGCGTGGTGATCAGAAGGTGTCGGGTCCACAGCGTGCCGGCCAGAAACGACAGAATGAGCGCGCCATAAGCAGCCAGCAGCGTATGCAGCCAGTCCGGATGGCCAATGAACACGGCGATGGGCATGACCGCAAAAGGAATCAGGCCACCCCAGCCGAGGGCGCGCGCGGTTTGAGCGTATTGCATGGACATCGAAAACCTCCCGGGTCGCACGGCTTGTCCAGAATCGTTGCGTTATCATTGTAGCGGGCGGTCGCCAGAGCAGGCGCCATAAAAAAAGCCCTTGACCGGGAGCCTTGGTCAAGGGCTTCTGAGCATATCCGGAGCGGGGAGGGAGTCAGGGCCTTGGAGGGTCCGCTCCGAATACGCGAGTAGTTTCCAACGGGCACGGTGAAACTGCCGTGAACAGGTCCGGGGAAGGCAAACAGACCAGTAGAAGGGAACTTTGTCGCCCCGGCGGGTTCGGAACCGGTGCACGCCCGGTCATCATCAAGACAGCCCGATGAAATGCTTGGAATTCTCGTGCGGCTGTGGTAGACTTGCCACTACCTTGGTGAAAATGCAACGCTAACCAGGGTCGCAGGGCGCGAAGCGAGGTACATCACTCCGACATAATTGCCCCTCCCCGTCAGGGGAGGGGTTTTTTTTCGCCCCCCAAGGGGACCAGCAAGGGATCGAGACAACATGCAAGTCAACATGCTCAAAGCCAAGATTCACCGGGCAACCGTGACCCGGGTGGAACTCGACTACGAAGGCTCCTGCGCCATCGACGAGGCGCTGTTGGAAGCCTCCGGGATTCTCGAGTATGAACAGATACATATCTACGATATTACCAACGGCGAACGGTTCGTGACCTACGCGATCCGGGCCGAGCGCGACAGCGGCGTGATCAGCATCAATGGCGCGGCCGCGCACAAGGCTTCGACCGGTGATCTCATCATCATCGCTGCCTACGGGCGCATGGACGAGGCCGAGGCGGCCGAGCACCGGCCACGGCTGGTCTATCCGGACGCCGACAATCGCATCAGCCGCATCGCCGGCGAGATTCCGGCCCAGGCCGCCTGAGGGCGAGCAAGCCGGGTGTTGGGAAAAAACAACATCCCGTCGGTTTCCGACCTGTTTGCCGCCGACCCTGACCGGGGTCGGCGTTTTTGTGTGCGCCAGTCGTCCTGGTTGTTCGATTATTCGCGCCTGCCGCTGACCGACGCGCACTGCGATGAGCTCTGGCAGCTGCCCGAGCGTGCGCGGCTCGGCGAAGCCGTCGAGCGCCTCTTTGCCGGCGAGCTGGTCAACCCCAGCGAATCCCAGCCGGCACTGCACATGGCGCTGCGCGCGTCCGACCCCGCAACATTCCCCGGTGCCGGTGCCGAGCTGGTCGAGCAGCGCGATCGGTTTCTGGAACTGGCCGGGCACTGGCACGACGGCGAGGGGGGATTCGACGACCTGCTGCATATCGGCATCGGCGGCTCGGACCTGGGCCCGCGGCTGGTCGCCGAGGCGCTCGATGCCGACACCTCGAAGCTTCGCGTGCACTGGCTCTCGACCCTGGATGGTCGCCGTCTCGCAAGGTTGCTCGCCAGCCTGGACCCGGATCGCACCGGTGTGGTCATCGCCTCGAAGTCGTTTTCTACCGAAGAGACGCTGACCCAGGCCGTGGCTGTTCGCGACTGGCTGGGCGAGCGCTTTGCCGAGCGAGCCTGGGCGGCCACGGCGCGGCCGGATCGCGCGGTCGACTTCGGCATCGCACCGGCGTCGGTGCTGCCGTTTCCCGCCTGGACGGGCGGGCGGTTTTCGCTATGGTCCTCGGTTGGCGTCAGTGCCGCGGCCTGCATCGGCCCGGCACGGTTTTCGGAACTGCTCGCCGGCGCAGCGGCAGCCGACCATTCCTTCCGCGCCGGTGCGGGCAGCGGAGAAGGGCTGGCCACCGGCCTGGCGCTGGCCATGCACTGGCTGCGCCGAGGCCTCGATCTGCCGACTCTGGGTTTTGTCAGCTACGAGCCGCGCCTGGCCCTGCTCGGCGATTACCTCCAGCAGTTGATCATGGAGAGTCTGGGCAAGAGTGTCGATTCAGCCGGCGGCGACATCGATGCCCCGACCGCGCCGCTGATCTTCGGCGGCCGGGGGACGGACCTGCAGCATTCGATCTTTCAGGCCCTGCACCAGGGCCCCGACACCCATCCACTGGTGCTGGTCGGCAGCCTGAACGATGACCATGCCTTCCCGGGCTGGCATCGCACCCAGCTCGCCCACCTGCTGGCCCAGGCGCGTGCCCTGACCGATGGACGCCAGACCGGACAGGCACACCAGCGCATGCCCGGCAACCGCCCGGTGTCGCTGCTGCTGACCGAGCGCCTGACGCCGGCAGCCCTGGGCGAACTGCTGGCCGGCTTCGAACATGCGGTTTATGCGTTGTCGGTGTTATGGGGTATCAACCCCTTCGACCAGTGGGGCGTGGAGGAGGGCAAGCGCCTGGCCGGAAAGATCCGGCCGACGCTCGAAGGCGTCGACCGTCTCGACGATCTACAAAACCTTCCTGGTGGGCCATGCGGTTAATTAGGTAACACTCAGAGCCACTGTGCTGGCGCGAATCAAGGCGCGTTTCGCAGGGAATGGCAGCGTCCTTGCCAAGAAACGCAACGCCGAGTCGCGCCAGCACAGCGGCTCCCGAAGGGCCGCCGCACAAGCGCCGTGGGCTTCGTTCCGCTCGCTTGAATTGGCGACAGCCAGTCCTGCGCTCGCGCGCCTTGCCCACGACGCTTGTGCGACGGCTGAGTGTTACCTAATTAACCGCATGGCCCACTAGGCTGCCTTGAACCGCCTGAGCTCCATCCGCTCGGGCGTGATGCGCTGATCAGTCGAGCGTTGAAATCGGAATGGTGATGATCGGCAGGCCGAGTGCGTCGGTACGGATGCGGCTCTGGAGCAGCTCGCTGCGGGTCGCCTCCCCGGGCCGGCCGAGGAAGTAATACATCTCGGCAACCCCGTGGAACTGCTCGAGCGTGATCAGGTTGATGCGTGTGTCTTCGGCAACCCCGGGCACCACGCCCAGCGGCAGGAAAAACCCGAGATGGCCCTGATCGGTGCCCAGCGAGGTGTAGAAAACCGTCAACACCCGGTCGGCGTCCGACTCAGCGGGCGCGATGGTAATGTCGAATCGTGACTCGAGTTCGAAAGCCAGGCGACGGTCGGCGTAGCGCTTGAGGTCACCGTTTTCGATGAAGTAGCTTTCCAGGTAGATCGACTGGCCGGCCAGGCCGGCGAAATCGCTGGCCGGGAGTTGCCCGGCCAGCTCGTCGATCGACTGGGTCACCAGCCGTTGGGCAGTCGATCCGGCCAGTGAATCCTGCACCTGGCGAGTGCCGCAGCCGGTCATCACCAGTAGCACCAGCGTCAGTGTCAGGCAGCGAGCGACAGTATTTCGGGCAATACCGATTTTCAATGAGCGATTCATCTCCGAAGCATAGCAAAAACCGGTCAACGGGCATGAACACCGCCCGCCGCGCCGTCACATCGAGATCGCCCAGTCCGGAAGAATGCGCAAAGCCCAGGCCTCGAGCACCTTGTCGACGCCGGTCAGCACCATCACGGCCAGCACCAGCAACACCCAGCCGAGCAGCTTCTTGCCGCGCTCGGCGTGGCTGATCAGCCCGGGTCGCCATTTTTCCAGCGCCTTGCCCGAGGCCAGCCCGGCCGCGAGCAGCACCATGGCGCAGCCGAGCCCGAAGGCCAGCATGACCACGAACGCCATGCCCATGCTCTGGCCCATCGAGGCCAGAGCAATGGCCGCACCCAGGGTCGGGCCCACGCAGGGCAGCCAGACCAGGCCGAGCAGCGCGCCGACGCCGAACTGGCCGGCCGCGCTGCCGGCCGAATCGCCGGCTCCGGTATTGAAGCGCGCGGTGAGCATGGACAAGCGCAGGGTCAGCCACTGGCCGACCGGTTTGACCAGCAATACCACCGCGATGATGAGTAGCAGGGCCGCGGCAACGTAGCGGAAGGCGTCCGGGTTGAGCCCCAGGTTGAGCAGCGCGAAGGTCAGGAAGGTGCCGGCCAGTGCAAACGAAAGGCTCAGGCCGGCTGCCAGGAACCACGGGCCGCTGCGACCGCCGGTGGCGGCCGAGGACATGACCGCTGGCACCAGTGGCCAGACACAGGGCGAGAGGATGCTCAGCGCCCCGGCCAGCCAGGCCAGCGGAATCGAGGATAGCTCGAGGCTCACGGTCAGTCGAACTCCGCGGCCTGGAGGATGTTCTCGAAGATCACGTCGCGGCGGGTCTCGGCAACGCTGTACCAGAACTGTTCCTCGCCCCGGTAGAGCAGCAGGGTCGACTGGCGGGGTGCGCGCAGTTCGCGGACGTGGTGCTTGTCGTCATCGAAATCGACCGACAGGATGTGCAGGTCGACCTCGGGGTGGGCCTGGCGAAACTCTTCCAGGATCTCGTGCTGACGCGCGCAGGTCGGGCACCATTCGGCCCAGACATCGACCAGCACCAGGGCGTCGTCGGCCTGCAGCTCGGCGAGGCGTTCGGGCGAATAGGGTTCGGTCTCCAGCGCCATCGCGGGTGCGGCCAGAACGAGTGCGCCCAGCAGGCTGAGTGTCCATCGTTTCATGTTGCTTCTCCTAGGGGGTCAGTAGTCGGGGGTCAGTAGAAATCGAGTCATGCGAGACTCATTGATTTGCTGGCTGCCGCGTCGGCCGGGCCGACGGCGCCGGGCGTTCGGCCGGGTGCTTGCACGCGCAAGGCAGCAGCGCGAATCCGACGAGACCGGGACCTCGCGGTTTTCATTGCAGGCAGGCGCACCCCCCGAAGGTCCCTGCAATCGTTCCGCAGCGCCCCCGGTCCATCTGCTCCGAACGCCCGGCAAGCGGGCGCCCGAAACCGACTCAACTCAACTCACGGAGCGTGCAACATGCTGACTTTTTACGACAAACTCACCGAGCGACTGCGCGGTGCCGGCGATTGGCTGGCCCCGCTGGGCATCCGCCTGCTGCTGGCGCATGAATTCTGGAATGCCGGAGTGCTGAAGTTCCGCGACCCCGGCGGCAATGTCTCGGGCTTTCACGAGGGTCTGGATTTTGCCTTTCCGTTCGGCTTCTTCCCTTCCGGCCTGAACTTTTTCCTGGTCACCTGGGGCGAGCTGATCGCGGCGGCCGGCCTCGTGCTGGGATTGTTTACCCGCTTCTGGGCTTTCACCCTGCTGGTGATTACCGTCGTGGCCATCGCCTCGGTGCACTGGCCGGCCAGCTACGACAGCCTCGGCCAGCTCTGGGAGGGCTACTCGGTCTCGCGGGTCATGGACGACGGTGAATTCCGCGGCAACTTCCGCATTCCGTTCCTGTTCCTGGCCATGATCTCGGTGCTGCTGTTCATGGGCGGCGGCAAACTCAGCCTGGATCAACTGCTGCTCAAGCTGACCGCCCGCGACGGGCAGATCGAGCAGCGCAACCCCGACATGCTGGCCTTCGGTATCGGCATCGGCCTGTTCGGCCTGGCGGCGGTCTACCTGATTCCGCTGTGGGGCGTGATCGGCTTGCTGGTCGCAGCTGGTCTGATTGGCTACAGTGTCTTTGCCAGCAAGTAATCTCCCGGAGACGGGGTTTCGGGCCACTGGCCCGGGCCCCGTCGCTTTCCTGGCCTTAGGGGGCATAGCCTGTTCGCCGGAGCTGCAATGACCGAAGAAAGTCCACCGGAATCCGCCAATGAGCCTCGTGTCTGGGTCGCCGACGACGATGCTGCCGTGCGCGGGTCGATCGGCTTCATGCTCAAGGCCCGCGGCTTGCCATACGAGGCCTTCGCCGACGCCGAGTCGCTGCTCGAGCGGGTCGGGCCGGCCGACCGCGGCTGCCTGCTGCTCGATGTGCGCATGCCCGGCATGGATGGCCTGGCCCTGCATCGTGCGCTTCAGGAAGCCGGCGTGGTCATGCCGGTGCTTTTCATTTCCGGCCACGGCGACATCGAGGTCGCGGTACGCGCGGTCCAGGCCGGGGCGCTGGATTTCCTCGAAAAGCCCTTCGACGACGAGCAGCTGATCGAGAAGATCGGCAATGCGCTCGAGCTCGACTCCTGCGAACACCGCGAAAAAATGCGCCGTGCCGACATCGAGGGCCGTCTGGCCGACCTCACCCCGCGCGAGCGCCAGGTCATGGAGGGGCTGCTCGAAGGCAAGCTCAGCAAGGTCATCGCCGGAGACCTGGATATCAGCGTTCGCACCGTCGAGATTCACCGGGCCCGCGTGCTCGACAAGCTCGAGGCACGCAACAGCTCCGAGCTGGTTCGCCTGGTGCTCTCGAGTCCGAGCTACCGCGACTGGCTGCTGTGAACCCTCCGGGGCTGCTGGTAGGCCTGTTCAGGCTGACTCAGGGGCTGGCTGATACGTAAAAACCCTGATGCGTAGAACCCCGTATTGGCGGTCGTTGCTGTTTCCGTGACACTGGTCACGAACTCGCAGTTGAACCGAACCGCAACGGGAGCACCGAGCCATGAACGCCAGAACACGTCAGCTACGTTTCGAACGCCTGGTCGCCAGCTTTTCCGACGACCTCTTCCGCTTTGCCTGCTGGCTGACCCACGACCGCTCGGTCGCCGAGGACCTGGTCCAGGAGACCATGATCCGGGCCTGGCGCAGCATCGACAAGCTGCGCGACGATAATGCGGTCAAGCCCTGGCTGCTGACGACCCTGCGACGCGAGAACGCGCGGCGCTTCGAGCGCAAGCAGCTTCCGCTGGTCGATATCGACGACCACGCCGTGGCCGACGAAGGCAGCGGCGGCTCCGACGACGCGCTCATGGGCGACCAGCTTCGCCAGGCTCTGGCGCGGCTGCCGGAAAAATACCGTGAGCCGCTGTCGCTGCAGGTCATCATGGGCTGCTCGATCGCCGAGATCGCCGAAGCCCTGGAGCTGTCGCGCAGTGCGGTCATGACGCGTGTCTTCCGCGCCCGCGAAAAGCTTCGCGAGCAGCTCTCTGCTGATATCGAGCGTATCGGGCAGGTGGCCTGACCCGGCCGCGTTACTCCCGGGCAACCGGCAGGCTGAAGCGGAATTCCGCCCCTTCGCTGCCGCTGTCGGCCAGCCACAGCTCGCCCTCGTGGTTTTCGATGATCGACCGGCACAGCGACAGGCCGATGCCCATCCCATCCTTGCGCGTGCTGGTAAAAGCCTCGAACAACCGATCGGTCATCTCCGGATCAACCCCGGGACCGGAGTCCCGAACCGCGACCTCCACCCGATCTTCCGTCATCTGCGAGACCGAAACCCGAATCGTGCGCCGGTCGCCCTCGCTGCGATTGATCGCATCGACACCGTTGCGGACCAGGTTGAGCACGACCTGCTGAATGAGTACATGGTCGACGCGGGCACGCGGCAGGTCCGGGTCCAGCTCGATGCTCAGATCGACCCGATGATGGTGGGTCTCGGTCTCGAGCAGAATCTCCAGTTCCTCGAACAGGCGGCGCATCGGCAACAGCCGCCGTTGGGTGCGCCCGCCGCGCACGTATTCGCGCAGGCGTCGCACCACCTGGCGCGCGCGGTCGGCGCTGTCGACCGAGCGGCTCATGGCTTCGCGCAGTTCGTCGATATCCGGCTCGGCCTGCTCGAGCAGGTGCAGCGAGGTCCGGCAATTGGTCAACAGCGCGGTCAGCGGCTGGTTGATTTCGTGGGCCAGGGCGGAGGCCAGCTCACCCATGGTGCTCAGCCGCGAGACGTGGGCCAGTTCGCTGAGATGCTGGCGCGCCCGGGCCTCACTGTCGCGCAGCGCCTGTTCGGCCTGCATGCGCTCGATCTCGGCACCGGCACGCGCGGCAATGATGCGAAACATCGACTCGACGATGCCGTCGCTCGGCATCGGTTTGCTGTCGTAGACGGCAATATGGCCGACCACGCGCCCATCGGAGGGAGCCAGCACGGGGATACCGATAAAACTCTCCATCCCGCCTTCTTCGTCCGCCCACTCGGGAAAGTAATCGCCGAGGCGTTCCGGGTAAAAGGCAAAGCTGCCGTCCTCGATGACGTGCTGGCACGGGGTGCCGGCGAGATCGAATCGGATGTCCTCGGCAAAATCCGAGCCTTCCCAGTAAGCCAGCGTGCGCACGTGGTTTTCCGGGTACTCCAGACATTCGGTAGCCAGCGCCGCGTGCACCTCGAGCGACTCGGCGAGACGGGCGATCAGCGAGCGAAAGTAATGACCTCCGGTCAGAGGCGCGGTGACTTCGTTGATCATCGCGATCACATCGGTGGCCGAATGCACCGTAGAACCGGCCTTGTCCTGCGACGAGTCAGGCATCATTGCTGCACCAGAAAACGTGACCCAAGTCTACCATTCGAAGCCCCAAATCACCCGCCGCGACTCGGTGCGCGCGCCAGCGATGGATACCACCGAAAGCTCCCGCAAATGCTGGATTGGGAGGAGCACCGGGTGGTGCCGGGTCGCTCGAGTCGGCAAGCGGTATAGCGGCCGTCTCGGAGGTCCATGATTCAAGGGCTCCCGGGT
>CAYQJJ010000013.1:0-25467 GCA_964417745.1 uncultured Wenzhouxiangella sp. | reverse complement strand
GCATCAGCGAACTACGGCCGCGGGGCGGCCTTCGTTTCGAACCGGGGGGTTCGAGTCCGCCACAGGGGACGCCAACATAAAAAAAGCCCGCGCGAGGCGGGCTTTTTTATGTTGGCGTCCCCTAGGGGATTCGAACCCCTGTCGCCGCCGTGAAAGGGCGGTGTCCTAGGCCTCTAGACGAAGGGGACTAAACCTGTTTTGCGTTCAGCCTAGGCAAAATTTTTGGTGGAGCCAGGCGGGATCGAACCGCCGACCTCTACAATGCCATTGTAGCGCTCTCCCAGCTGAGCTATGGCCCCGCAACAAGCCGAGCATTCTAGGGGGAATCGGCGAACCTGTCAAACCTTTTGAAGCGGTTTTTACAACTTTTCAGTTCACGGACTTTCCTTGACCAGGCCATAGCGCAGCGCGGCGCGAAGCAGATCGACTTCGGACGCCACGCCGACTTTCTCGTAGACCTTGTACTTGTGGGTCGCCACGGTCTTGGGGCTGACATTGATGACTTCGGCGATGGACGCCATGCGCATGCCCTGGGTGAGCATGAGCGCGACTTCCAGCTCGCGCGCGGTCAGATCCTGGAACGGCGACTGGGGCGTGCCCGGCAACAGCGACAGGGCCAGCTGCTGGGCGATTTCGGAGCCGATATAGCGCTCGCCGCGAGCTACCGCCTTGACCGCGTTGATCAGCTCGCGCGAATTGCAGGCCTTGGTCAAATAACCGCTGGCTCCGATATCGAGCAACCTGGCCGGAAGCGGCGGTTCGCTGTGGGCGGTCAGCACGACAACGCGAATATCGGGCTGGGCCTTGAGGATACGCTCGGTTGTCTCGAGCCCGGACAGACCCGGCAGTTCGACATCCATGAGGATGACATCCGGCGTATGCTTTCGCGCCAGGGCGATGGCATCCTCACCGGTCGAGGCCTCGGCAACGATCTCGAGACCACCGGCCTCGGCAAGAATATTACGCAGCCCGGTCCGGACCACATCATGATCTTCCACGATCAGGATCGACGTCATTTCCCTGCTTCCCCTCCCGAATGGACTTTTCTGGCTACACCCTACCCTACTTGAATTTTTGACAACTGTGAAGCTTGAGCCCACCACCGGACAGACGGACCAGGCCTCAAAAGCCTTATAATTGCCGGTTATGGATAATGTTGCAGAAGCCCACAATCGGTCAGCCGGTATCGTTTCCGAGCGCGCCTGGATCCGCGAAGCCCACACTGTCGTCGAGGATCTGTTCGAGCGTCGTCCCGGCCTGTACTGGCTCGACCTGCTCGTCAGTGCCACCGTGGCCTGGTGCGCCACCATCGTGTTTTTCGGAGCCGGCGCTAGCTTGCCGTTGCAGATCATCGCCATGCTCATCGCCGGGGTGGCCTTTTACCGTGCCGGCACCTTCATGCACGAGATCATTCACATGGGCCGGTCCGAGATGGTCGGGTTCAAGCGCACCTGGAACGCACTGGTCGGCATTCCGTTGCTGATGCCGTGGATTCTCTACCGCAATCACATCGAACACCACAGTCGCGCGCATTTCGGTACGCCGCGCGACGGCGAATACCTGCCACTGGCGGCCTCGCCGATTTTTGAAACGATCAAATACCTCGCCAAGGTCGTGTTGCTGCCGCTCATGGCGCTCGGACGCTTCGGCGTGGTGGCGCCGCTGTCGTACCTGATCCCCGGGCTGAGACGATGGCTGCTGGCGCATGGTTCGGCGTATGTCTCCAACCCCTACTACGCCAAACCGTTTCCATCCCGCGAAGGTCGGCACCTGCTCATCGTCGAACTGCTTTGCCTGGCCTGGATCGGTTTCTGGGTCGGCATGACGATTGCCGGCCCGGTCGAGCCGGTGCACTGGCTGATGGCCTGGGCGTTGCATGGCTGGACCCTGGCCCTGAACTGGGTTCGCAACCTGGCCGCGCACAGCTACGACAACAACGGCGAACCCCTGACCCACCTGGGGCAGCTGGAAGATGCCGTCAACATCACCGGACAGACCTGGCTGACCACCTGGTTGTTCCCGGTCGGGCTGCGTTACCACGCACTGCACCACCTTTTCCCCGGCCTGCCCTACCACGCCATGGGCCGGGCGCACCGGCGCCTGCTGGCGCATTTCGGCCCCGATTCGCCCTATGCTGCGGTCAATCACGACAGCTATTTCCAGGTCGTGGGCCGGCTGCTGCGCCGCGCTCTGGCAACGCCCCGGACAAGCTCGGCGATCCCGACCTGGCAGGCCCAGCGCTAGCCAGCGCCCCGGCCGCTTTCCACGCCCTGCTTCATTTTCCCGCCATCCTGCCCGGCAAACACCATGGCCTCACCAGCGCCCTCCCAGGTTTCGCCCCCGACACCGGCCAGCGCTGAAGCGAAAACCCGCGTGCGCATTCTGATCAACCCGCGCAGCTTCCGGATGTCGATGACCGGGCGGCGCGGGTACATCGATGATCTGACCGCCGCCCACGGCATCGAAACCGTCGAGGTTGGCAGCGCCGAGTCGATCGACCAGGCCACGCGCGACGCGCTCGATGCGGGCTGCTCGCGCCTGATCGTCATCGGGGGTGACGGCACCCTGCAGGGCACGGTCACCAGCCTGGCCGCCAGCGCCGATCCGGATGCCCTCCCGGAGCTGATGATTCTCGGCGGCGGACGGACCAATTACACGGCCCGGGACCTGGGAACCGCCTCCGGCCTGCGACAGCAGCTCAAACGCGCCCTCGAGCAGCCCGGGACGCTGAATGTCACGACCCGCCACACGCTGCGCCTGAGCCAGGACCCGGGCCAGGACCTGCACGGATTTTTCATCGCCGGCGCCCTGGTCGACCACGCCATTCGCGACTGCCATGCCTATCGCGCTGAGGGCAGCGGTCCATTGCGTACCGGGCACCTGTCGTCGGCCTGGCGCATAAGCCAGCTGGGCATGAAATCCCTGCTGGGACGCTCCGGCTTTCACCCACCGCAGCTGCAGGTCAGCGCGTCGGGTCTCGGGCAGATCGATGCGCCAACGCGAATGTTCCTGGCCACTTCGCTGCATCACCGGGGCGAGTGGCTGAGCCCCTATGCAAACCGGGGGCAGGGGCCGCTGCGCCTGAGTGTGTTCTCACACAAGGCCAAACGCTTCTGGTCCAGCCTGCCCGCGCTCATGCGCGGTCGCTTCGACGACCGGCGGCATACCCCGGAAAACGGCTACCTGAGCGGGCGCTGCGCGGCGTTCCGGGTTCGCGGCCTGGCCCGGGTCTGCCTGGACGGACAGGAGCACGATTTCGACCCCCGGCGCGAACTCGAAATCAGTACCGGGCCGGCGTTCCGGTTTGCCGCTCCATGAGCGAGCTGGCCGAATTCATGCGCAAGGAGATGGTCCGCGGGCCGATTCCGGATGGGATCGAGCGTCTGGGCGAGGCGATTCGGCAACGCCACCCCGGCGCGGTCTCGGCAATCCTGCTCTATGGCTCGTGCCGGCGCAGCGTCGATGTTGCCGAGGGGCTGGCCGACCTGCTGGTGGTGGTATCGAGCTACCGAGCGGCTTTCGGGACCGGCCTGCTGGCGCTGTTCAACCAGCTCCTGCCGCCCAACGTGTTCTACCTCGAGACCGGACCGGCCGACCGGCCCCTGCGCTGCAAGTACGCGGTGGTCTCGGAGCGCCAGTTCGCCCGCCGCGCCGAAAGCCGCAGCGATCATTACTTCTGGGCACGCTTTTGCCAGCCGCTGAGGCTGGTCGGCGGCGATGACGCCGCCGCTGCGGCGATTGCCGGCATCCGGGCGCGCTGCGCGACCTCTTTCGCACGCCGTGCCACGCCGCTTCTGCGCCAGCCCGCCGACGCCTGTTCGCTGTGGGCCCGGGCCATGGCGCTGACCTATCGCTGCGAGCTGCGCCCCGAACCACCGGAAAACGCCGAACGCCTGATCGCCCACGACCCGAGCTACTGGCAGCAGCTGACCAAACGGCTGGCGACCGAATCTCCCTGGCTGCAGACGACCGGGCCGGACGGCTACCAGACCGCCGCCGGGCCGCTGCGCCGGGCGTCGACGCGTATCAGCTGGTCGCTGCGCATGATCGCGGGCAAGGCATTCAATCTTGCCCGGCTGTTCAAGGCTGCGGGCACCTTCACCGACGGAGTCGATTACATCGCCTGGAAGATCGAGCGCCACAGTGGCGTGCGCATCGAGCCGACCGAACGCATGCGCCGGTATCCCCGCCTGGCCATCTGGGGCATGGCATGGCGCACCTGGCGCCAGGGCGGGTTCCGGTGAACGCCTCGGGTACGGCAGCGGGACAAACGCCCGGAACCGCGGCGATGATGCTGGCGTTCGTGCGCGGCTATCCCGGGCGCACGGCACTGGCCCTGTTCGCGCTGATCATTGCCGGCGTACTCGACGGGCTGGGACTGTCGCTGCTGCTGTCGATGCTCAACCTCGCCACCGGCGAGGCCGAGGACCCGTCCATGCCCGAGCAGGTAGCACTCGACGTCGTCCAGGCACTCGGGCTGGAGCCGACCACCGTGGCCCTGCTGAGCCTCGGCGTGGGCATGATCGCGATCAAGGCGATGATCGTACTGCTGGCCAATCGCCAGGTTGGCTACACGGTCGCCCACATCGCCACCGACCTGCGCCTGACGCTGATCAAGGCGGTCATGAAAAGCCGCTGGCGCTACTATCTCGCCCAGCCGGTGGGCAAACTCTCCAATGCTGTGGCCACCGAAGCGCACCGCGCCTCCGAGGGCTTCTTTCATGGTGCGGTCATGGCCACCCAGGTCATCAGCGCGCTGATCTACGCGGGGCTGGCGCTGATGATTTCCTGGCAGGCCAGCCTGATCGCCCTGGCCATCGGTGGCTGCCTGCTTGGCGTGCTGCACTTTCTCATCCGCATCGCCGGGCGCGCCGGGCGTGACCAGACCGGCCTGCTCAAATCGCTGCTATCGGTCATGACCGACCAGCTCGGCGCGGTCAAACCGCTCAAGGCCATGGCGCGCGACGACCATATCGATGCCATGATGTCGCACCAGACGCGCGACCTGAAGCGGGCTCTGAAAAACCAGGTCATCGCCAAGGCCGGCCTGACCGCGCTGCAGGAGCCACTACTGGCGATCCTCGTCGGCATCGGGTTCTTCTTCTTCCTGGTCCAGATGAACCTGCCCATGGCCACGGTGATGGTGATGATTTTCCTCATCGCCCGCTCGGTCAATCATCTCGCCAAGGGTCAGAAGGCGCTCCAGCACATGGCCATCAGCGAGAGCGCCTACTGGTCGCTGCGCACGACCATCGACGAGGCACTCGCCGAAAACGAACCACCGCGCGGTCACCTCCAGCCGAGCCTGGAAAGCGGTATCGAATACGATCACGTGGTATTCAGCTACGACCACAAACCGATCATCCGGGATTTTTCGATGACCGTGCCGGCCGGACAGCTGACCGTTCTGAGCGGGCCTTCGGGATCGGGCAAGACCACCCTGATCGACCTGGTCGCCGGCTTGCTCCACGCCCAGGGCGGCGAAATCCGCATCGACGGTCAGCCGCTCGACGAGATCGATCATCGTCAGTGGCGGCGCCTGATCGGTTACGTGCCGCAGGACTCGCTGCTGGTCAACGACTCGGTGCTACGCAACCTGACCCTCGGCGAGCCCGGAATGGGTGAGCCCGAAGCGCGCCGGGCGCTCGAGGCAGCCGACGCGCTCGATTTCGTCGACCAGCTGCCCGACGGGCTGCATACCGTGCTCGGCGAAAGAGGTGGACGACTCTCCGGCGGGCAGCGTCAGCGCCTGGCCATCGCCCGGGCGTTGATCCACCAGCCCCGGCTGCTGATTCTCGACGAGGCCACCAGCAACCTCGACGCCAAGGCCGAAGCCGCCGTAATCGAAACCATCGAGCACCTCAAGGGGCACCTCACGCTGCTCGCGGTCAGTCACGACGACGGGCTGTTGCGCGCGGCCGACCAGGTCGTTCGTCTCAGTGACGGCCGGCGTATCGACGAAGCATCATGAGCATGCCGCTGCGCCGCCGGGTTCGCCGTTTCGCGCTGGCGCTCATGCGCGCCCTGGCCCGCCGCGTCGGGCGGGGCGGCATGCCGCGCCTGGCACGCGTCGGCGAAGCATTGGGCGGCTGGCATTTCCGGCTGTCTCCGGTCAAGCGACGCCGTCTGCTGGCGCAGATGCGCTCGGCGCTCAACCACCCCGACTCACTGCCTGAAATGAGCAGCTGCCTGCGTACCGCCTACCAGGTCAATGATCGCGGCATTCTCGAAATTCTGGCCATGTACGAGGGCGCCGTGGGCCCCCGGCAGGTCGCGGAGTCCGTCGCCATCGACGGCATCGAGCATCTCGACGATGCCCTTGAGGCTGGCCGTGGCGTGGTGCTGCTGGGAATGCATATGGGCAATGGCGTGGCCATGGCCACCCGGCTGGCCTGGCTGGGCTATCCGGTCAGCGTGGTCTACCGCGAAGCCGGCAAGATCGAGCCCGGTTTTTTCCGCGACGGCATCACCGGGCTGGGCATGCAGGCCGTTTCAGCCGAACCGCCGGCCAGCGGCTTTCGCAACATGGCCAAGACCCTGCGCGCCAACGGCATCCTGTTCATCCTCATGGATCAGGCCAGCAAGCGCGGCGGAATCGAGGCCGACTTCCTCGGCAAGACCCTGCCGATGCCATCCGGCCCGGCAGAGCTGGCCCGCCGGACCGGATCGGCCGTACTGCCGGTACTGCTCGAGGGGGCCCGGCCGGGCTGGCATTTCCGCATTGGAGCGCCGGCTGGCGTCGATCCGGACCGGCCGGTTGCCGAAACCGTGGCCGATTTGACCTGGATCATGCAGACCCATGTCCGCAAGCATCCACAATGGTGGACATGGCACCAGCGACGCTGGTGGCGTTATCCTTTTGACCATTCGACCAACCGATCCGACCGCGACGAAGACTGACAATCATGGCGCTGTTATCCCAACGCATTCTCCGCGGCCTCGTGCCGGCCCGTTTCAGCCCGGACCGCCCGCCGGCCCGGCGCGCGAAGCCCGATCGCATCGTGCTCGGCGTCCAGCCCGGGCACCGGCCCTCCGACAAGCCGCCCGTGCGCATTTACCTGGGCACCGAGCGTGGACAGTTCCGTGCCGAGCGGATCTTCTTGTGGTCGGTGGAAAAGCATCGCGACCCGTCGCGCATCTACGAGATCTACCTGCTGCGCGACCTCAAGGGCTTCCGGCGCGGTTTCTGGCTGACCGGTTTCACCAACTACCGCTTTGCCATCCCCGGCTTCGCCGGCTTCAGCGGGCGGGCGATCTACAACGACGCCGACCAGGTCTATCTGACCGACCCGGCCGAGCTGTTCGATCTCGACATGGACCAGGCCGGGTTCCTGTCGATCAACGACCGCGACACCTCGGTAATGCTGATCGACTGCGAGCGCATGGCCCAGGCCTGGAATGATCACGATGTGCGCCGACTCGGCCGCAAGAAGCTCGAAGCCAGGGCCCGTCAGCTCGGCCTCTGGGGCGATCTCGACAATGGCTGGAACGCACGCGACAGCGAGTACGACCCGCAACGCTCCCGGCTGGTCCACTTCACCACCCTGCACACCCAGCCCTGGCGGCCGTTTCCCGGGCAGTTCGTCTACTTCGACAACCCGACCGACCCGCTCTGGAGCGATCTCGAAGCCGAGGCGATCGACGCGCATTTCATGCCGGTATCGGCAACCCGGCCATCGCGGGACTGGGCCAATCTTCGCCTGTACCTGTCGTCGCGACCGGACGGCGAGTTGCTGACCGCGCTGCTCGACTCGCGACCCTCCGGCACGCGTCAGGAGCGATTGATCATCACCGACCTGCTCGAGCGCGTCCCCGACCAGGACGTGCCCTGGGTACTCGACCGGCTGTTCGGCGCCTGCGACCGGCTTGAAGTACGCATTCGCGAGCCACTCTGGCACCGGCCGTCAAAACTGCGGCGGCGGGTCTGGTTCTGGGTTCAGCATTTCCAGCAGGCCGGCCGGCTCCACCCGGATACGCGCTGGCGGCTCGACCATGCCGGAGGCGGCACGCGGCGCCAGCACCATTGCGGCGGTCCGGCACGCAAGGGATCGGTCGTGGCCCTGCTGCACCGCAAGCCCGGGCACGACCAGCAGGCACGCTCGCTGGCGCGCGAGCTTGCCGAGCACAGCGGGGGTGCCATGCGGGAGGTCAGCATCACTTCCGGCGAAACCGGGTTCTTCCTGGGCCGGCTGTTCGGCATGGCCCGCCTGCCCGTGCTGCCCGAGGACGCCGCGATCGTCACCGCCAGCGGCTGGCTGCCGACACGGATTGCCAATCGCCTCCAGCGCCGCGACCCCGAGCTGCGGCTGGTGCTTTCCGGGCGCAAGGCCGGGCCACCGGAAGAGACCGGACGGGTGTTGATCCAGTGCCGGCACTTCGGGCTGCCGCCGCACCCGCGGCGCCTGCAGACCCGCCTGCCGCTCAATGCCGGGATCAACGAGCAACCCGGGACGCCACAGCGCTGGCAGGAATGGACCGGCGCCAGACACCGCGTGGCACTTCTGGTCGGCGGCGATTCGCGCTCCCACCGGCTCGACGCTCGGCAGGCCCGCGAGCTCGCCGAAACGGTCTCGGGCTGGGCCCGCGCTCGCCAGGCCAGGCTGCTGGTGGTCACCAGCCGGCGCAGCGCCGGTGTCGTCGAAGTATTCCGGGACCACCTCGGCGACAACGACCTGCTATACGCCTGGGCCGCCAACGACCCGGAAAACCCCTACGCGCTGGCACTGGCCGAGGCCCATGACCTGATCGTGACCGGCGAGAGCGAATCGATGATCGCCGACGCCGCCAGCCGCGGCCGCGGTTTCCTGATCTGGCCGCTGGCAAAGCGCAGAGCAGGCCCCTGGCAACGCCTCGGCGCGGCGGTCGCCGAACGCGC
The DNA here is from genome assembly GCA_964417745.1 of uncultured Wenzhouxiangella sp. Taxonomy (GTDB): domain Bacteria; phylum Pseudomonadota; class Gammaproteobacteria; order Xanthomonadales; family Wenzhouxiangellaceae; genus Wenzhouxiangella. Next base: position 16,592 of record CAYQJJ010000013.1, on the reverse strand, counting down.
CGTCCGGCCACGCTTCAATCGCCGCGGCAGCATTCGACCGCAGCAGGGCCTGACCTACCTGTGCGCGCGCGCCATCGAGCGTGCCTGGGTGCTGCCACCCCGCAGCCTCGACCAGCTCCACCACACGATCATCGGGGCCGGTCTGGCGGCGCGCTTTGGCGACCCGGCACCGGCGTCGTTCCGGGCCGACGATGAGCACCGCCGGATCATCCACCAGATCACCGAAGAGCTCGAAATCCAGCAAATGAATGGCGCATCGGGTCGAAACCGGCCCCCGCAGGAGGAAGGACATGACCACTGACCAACCGATTCTCGATGGCAATCGTCTGGCCGCCATCGCGACCGGCGAGTTTCGCAATGCCGTGCCCTACCCGTGGCTGAACCCGGAAGGCGTGCTGACCGACCAGGCCTTCGACCTGCTGCGCGACAACATGCCGCCGCTCGATATCATGAAAGCCAGCTTCGGGCGCAAACGTGCACACGGCCAGACCCCGCACGATCGTTACGCGCTCGAGTACCACCCGGAGCTCGACATTCACCCGGCCTGGCACCAGCTCATCAACGAACTCAACGGCCCGGTTTACCAGCAATGGCTGGCACGCCTGTTTAACACCAAACGCTTCCGCCTGAGCTACCACTGGCACTACGCCCCGCGTGGCGCCTCGGTCTCGCCCCACTGCGATGCCAAGCGCAAGCTCGGCTCGCACATCTTCTACTTCAATACCGAAGAAGAATGGAGCACCGACTGGGGTGGCGAGACGCTGATTCTCGATGACGGCGGGCGCTTTTCGCGTTCCAGCGCACCCGATTTCGATGACTTCGAGCGCTCCTGGACCGCCAACGCCATGGGTAATCGTTCGCTACTGTTTCAGCGCCAGGGCAACTCCTGGCACGGTGTCAAGGAACTGCACTGTCCGGAAGACCGGCTGCGCAAGGTCTTCATCATCGTCGTCAACGCCCAGACCCTGGGCGGCCGGCTGCGCCGGATGTTCTACAAGCCCGACGGCGGCTGAAGCAGCCGTAGCGCCCGTTCAGCTTCCATTCGGCCCGAACGCGCTATTATCGTGGTCTGTGGATATCGTGAGTCCGACCATGTTCAGGCGACCGTTGCCAATAGCGCTGGCCATTACGCTGACGACTACGCTGCTGATCCTGCCCGCCCTGGCATCGGCCGAGGTTTATCGTTGCGAACGCGGCGGTGTCGTGACTTTCAGCGACACACCCTGCGATGAGCAGGCCAGCCGGTATCGCCCGGCCGATCGCGTCAGCATCATCGGGCGACCCGACGATCTCGAAGCGATCACCGAACGCAACGAGGCATTTGTCGAACAGCGGCTTCAACGCCTCGCCGAACAGCGTCGGGCGCGGGCAGCGGCGAGCGAGCGCCAGGCCCGCGATCAGTCCAGGGCGGACCAACGACCAATCGCGTCTCCCGCACCGCGCCTGCTGCCGGTGTATATCGACCCGCCGCGCCGGCGCCACGGACGCGGCCAGCGCCATGCGGACCCGGAGCGCGAGGTGGAACGCCGGGAGCCACCATTTTCGGCACTGGGCGGGCCGTTCCCGGGGACCCGGCGCGCACCCGACGCACCCCCGCGTCGAAACCGTTACAATGAACCAAATCAATGACATGGCAGCCACGAGCTAGGGATTGGTGAAAACACTATTGACAACGCTGGCCATCCTGGCCGGACTGGTTGTGGCCGCGATCCTGATGTGGCCGGGCCCGTACTCGGAATCGGTGTCGCGAACATCCAGCGCCGCGTCCGACGCGAAGCCGACGGCAGGCCTGGTCAGCCCTGCCCGGCCGAAAAATACCGAGCCGGCAGCGAGCACCCCCAGCACTCCGGCACCCGGCCAGCCCTGGTCCAGCCCCCGGCTTTCGGCACAAGACACGCCAACGCCCGGATCGGGGCTCGAGGGGCTACCCGCCGAGCTCGTGTCGCGCATCGATCATGCCAGCAGCGTGCCCGAAATCAACGACACCCTGACGCTCGAGCTCCCGGGCCGCGCGCGCGCCGAGGTTCGCGTCAGTGGTGATTTCCGGCACCCCAACGGCGATATCAGCGTGCACGCCCGGGGAGACGGGCCAACGCCTGCCAGCGCCACCCTGACCTGGGGCCGGGACGGCCTGTTCGGGCGCATCCAGGCCGATCAGTCGCTCTATCTCGTTCACAGCGATGCCAGCGGCAGCTGGCTGGTCGATCTCAACGACGAGCGCATCGATGTCGACAACTTCCATGGCGACACGCTCGGGCAGAGCCTGCCTGCGGCCGTGCAATCGGCCATCACCCCCTCGGCTCAGACCCACACCCGCGAATTGCTCGACGATCTCGCCCGACAATCCGCCGGTCAGGCCCCGAGCCAGATCGACGTCATGTTCGTCTACACCCCGGACATGCTCGAGCGCTATCCGGGCAGCCTGATCGAGACCCGGCTCAACCACCTTGTCGCGATTGCCAACCAGGCCATGGTCGACTCGGCCGTACCGATCGTCGTGCACCTGGCACACCACCAGGAAATCGGATATCCGGCGCAGCAGTCCAACCGGGCCACCCTCCAGGATATGGCCCGAGCCCTGCAGGGCCACAACGTCCCCGGCATGAGCGGCATGAAATCTGCCCGCGAAGCTCACGGCGCCGACATCGTCGCGCTGACCTGGCCGCACGATATCGAAACCCGCGGCAGCTGTGGCATCGCCTACTTTCCCCGCAGCGACGGCAACGGCGGCTATGACCCGTCGTACGGCGTGCATATCGACAACGATGGCGTGAGCAACTGGTCGGTCTGTTCCGACTCGGTATTTACCCACGAGCTCGGGCACAACCTCAACGCCGAGCACCAGCGCAGTTCCTCCAGCGGCGACGACCCGGAGCGCGACAACTACGCCTTCGTTCGCGACGGTCGCTTCCACACCATCATGGGCAGCTTCGGCACCGGCGACATCAATCGCTATCTGCGTCTCGATGTGTTTTCCAACCCCGAGATTCGTTGCGGCGGCGAGCCCTGCGGCTCGACCGAATCAGGTAGCGGTGCCGACAATGCCGCAACCCTGCGTCAGTTCGGCCCGATCGTGGCCCAGTACGGCGGCGAGCAATCGGCCGGCCAGACCGAGCGCCCCGACCCATCGAGCCCGGACAGCGACGGCGATGGTGTGAATGACTGGGAGGATCCCTACCCGTTCGACCCGCACGCGGGTCAACCGCCGCCGGATACCGGGCCGGCGACCGATTTCACACCGCGCAACCTGCGGCCCGACGATCAGCCCGACAGCCATGAGCTGCTGGTCGTCAGCAGCGGAACGGACCAGGTATTGTCATTCGGCCTTGACGGCAGTCCCCGCGGGGTTGTCAAACCCGGGCCGGAACTGACGGAGTATTCCGATTTGCAGGTCGATGACGAGGGCCGTCTCTATCTGCTGGCTTCGGGCGATGTACGCCGCTATGACCGCCTGTCCGGCCGGCTGATCGATGTCTTTCTCGGCTCGACCCGACCGGAGCCGGCCGATCTGGCCAGTGCCTTCCCGCGGGCCTTTGCCCGCCTGCCCCAGGATCGCTTCGTGGTGCTCGGCGACAGCGGCATCGAACGCTTCAACGCGCTCAACGGCGCGCCGCTCGGTCCAGCGCCGGGTGGTGAACCAACCAGCGATCCGACCAACTGGCGCAATGCCATGGACCTGCCGCTGCGCGGCGCGGCCAGCTGGCGCCAGACGCTCTATGTCGCCGAGGCGGCGAACAACCGGATCATGGCTTTTGCGCTGTCGACCGGACAGCGTCGTGCCGACCTCGCCAGCCCATCGACCGCCCCGATCGAGGACCCCTGGGCCCTGCGCATGGGGCCGGACGGCCTGCTCTATCTGGCCAACGGGCGCGCCAGCAACATTCTGCGCTTCGAACCCGATGGCGGCGGGTTCGTCGACGAGTTCGTCCTCAGCGGTGCCGGCGGCCTGGACTTCGCCCGCGACCTCGCCTTTTCTCCGGACGGCGACCTGTTCGTTACCAGCCACGCCGGTAATGCCGTCCTGCGCTTCGACGGCCAGACCGGCGCCTTCATCGAAACCTTCGTGACATCGCAAGACGGCGGACTCGACGCACCGGTCGCGCTGGCCTTCGCGCCGATCATCGACGAGTTGCATGCCGGCCATAGCGGCAATTTCTTCGTCCCCGAGCGTTCCGGCGAGGGCTGGCTGCTGGAAATTCTCGACGACCAGACCGCTTCGATCAGCTGGTTCACCTATCCCCCCGAGGGGTCGGCGCGGGAACAGGCCTGGATGGTCGGGGTCGGTGATATCGTCGGCAACCGGATCATTTTCGAGCAATTGCTCGAGACCCGGGCCGGACCCTTCGGCCCCGAGTTCGATCCGGAAGCGCTCGAACTGCTGGACTGGGGGCGGCTGGAACTCGATTTCAGCGGCTGCAATAGTGGCGTCGTCGACTATCAGGCCCACGATCCGGCCTGGGGCAACGGTCGTCAGCGCTTCACGCGTCTGGTCGAGATTCAGGGCCTGCCCTGCGGCGCCGTGCCTCGCGGACCGAGTCCCGAGGCCCCCGGCATCAGCGGCCAGTGGTACAACCCTTCCTTCAACGGTCAGGGCTGGTTCCTGGAGGAGTTCGCGCCGGGACAGGTGTTCATGGCCTGGTTCACCTACGACGACCAAGGAGATCAGGCCTGGGTCGTCGGCGAAGGCGACCTGAACGGTGATGAGCTGATTTTCGATAACCTGCTCATGCCGACCGGTAGCCGCTTTGGCGACGATTTCGATGCCGAAGCGATCGAGCGTCAACACTGGGGCCGATTGATCATGCAGTTCGATGACTGTGAGCGCGCAAGCGTTGCCTACGAATCAGCCCTGGAAGAATTCGGCAGCGGCACGATGCAGGCCAACCGCCTGACCTCTCTCAAGGATCTCGACTGCGGCCTGGACTGATCACCCCGGGCCTCGGCTTCTCGAGGCGAACGGCTGGGTTCAATAGCCTTCAAGCACATCCACGCCCTCCGGCGGGGAAAACTCGAACATCGCATCATCGAGATCCGGGTTGCGCACCAGGTCGTGCAGCTCGAGGCGGGTGAGCTGGTCGAAGCGGTCGACGAGCTCGAGCCTGACCGGCTGGTCATCGCGCATGAACAAAGTGGCCTGCTCGAACTCGGCATCCTCGTGCAACGGGCGAAAGCGCAGCTGATCGGCGGCATCCCCGGCCTCGATTGAATAGAAGCGATCGAGCAGTTCAGGCCGGGTCAGCACCAGCAGCGTGGATTCACCGGCTGGCGGCTGGTCACGGACCGTAACCTGCTCGAGCGATTCATCGTAGTGCCAGAGCTGCTCGCCGTCGGCAACCAGCTCCTGCGGGAACGGCTCGCTGTAGCGCCAGCGAAAGCGGTCGGGCTGAGCGTAGAACAGCTCGCCCGAGTTCTCTTCCAATACGCTGCCATCGGGCTCCAGGGTTACCTGGGAGAACGACCCGGAGAGCGTATCCAGACCATCGGCAAAACGATCCAGCGCCTGGCGAGCGTCAGCGAAAGCGCCGGCCGATACGGCCAGGGCAAAGCCCGTGACGAAAAGTTTGAGCATGGGGTTTGATCTCCGTAATGGTTGCGGCCGACAGACAGTCTCGCCGAAGCGCGCTGAACCGGCGCTGACTCAATCGCGCGGCGGGGCCGGCGCGAGAACCTCGCGCTGGCCATTGTGTTCGGGCGGGCTGACCACGCCCTGGGCTTCCATATCCTCGATCAGCCGCGCAGCGCGGTTGTAGCCGATGCGAAGCTGACGCTGGACATTGGAAATCGACGCCCGCCGGCTCTCGAGAACATGGGCCACGGCCTTGTCGTAAAGTTCATCCTCGGAATCACCGCTGCCGCCTTCAGGCAGGCCGGTTGCGCCGATGGTCTGACCATCAGTGGTGGTCTGGGTCTCGGCGAGCACCTCCTCGAGGTAGTCCGGCTCGCCCTGCTGGCGCAGCCACTCGACCACGGCGTGCACCTCGTGATCGTCGACGAAGGCCCCGTGAATGCGCTCGGGAAGGCCGGAGCCGGGCGGCAGGTAGAGCATGTCGCCGTGACCGAGGAGCTGCTCGGCACCCTGCTGGTCAAGGATGGTGCGCGAGTCGACCCGCGACGAGACCTGGAATGCCATGCGGGTCGGGATATTGGCCTTGATGAGGCCGGTGATGACATCCACCGACGGCCGCTGGGTAGCCAGAATCAGGTGAATACCCGAGGCGCGGGCCTTCTGCGCCAGGCGCGCGATGAGCTGTTCGATCTTCTTGCCGACGATCATCATCATGTCGGCAAACTCGTCGACCACCACGACGATGAACGGCAGTTTCTCGAGCAGCGGTACTTCCTCGCCTTCCGGCAGTGCCTCTTTCGGAATACTGGGGTCGCGCAGCGGTTCGCCCTTTTCGATCGCCTCGGAGACCTTGCGGTTGTAGCCGGCCAGGTTGCGCACACCAAGCGAAGACATCAGCTTGTAGCGCCGCTCCATCTCGGCCACGCACCAGCGCAGGGCGTTGGCCGCCTCCTTCATGTCCGTCACCACCGGCGTGAGCAGGTGCTGAATGCCCTCATACACCGACAGCTCGAGCATCTTGGGGTCGATCATGATCATCCGGATCTCATCCGGTGTGGCCTTGTAGAGCAGGCTCAGGATCATCGAGTTGATCGCCACCGACTTGCCCGAGCCGGTCGTGCCGGCGACCAGCAAATGCGGCATGCGCCCGACATCGGCAATCATCGGCTTGCCGGAAATGCTCTTGCCAAGACCGAGCGTCAGTGCCGAGCTGCTCTTGACGTAGGCCGAGGAGGCGAGGATCTCGCGCAGGAACACCGTCTCGCGGTTCTGGTTGGGAATTTCCAGACCGATCACGCTCTTGCCGGGAATCACGTCGACCACGCGCACCGAAATCACGCTCAGCCCGCGCGCCAGATCCTTGGCCAGGTTCGACACCTGCGAGCCCTTGACCCCGGGCGCCGGCTGCAGCTCGAAGCGCGTGATCACCGGGCCGGGGTGGACGGCAACCACCTCGACCTCGACCCCGAAATCGGCCAGCTTGAGCTCGACCTGGCGGCTCATCGCCTTGAGCGTTTCCTCCGAGTAGCCGGCCTCCTGCTTGGGGGCTTCGTCGAGCAGGTCGAGCGGCGGGCAGCCGCTCTCGGTCAGGTTCTTGAACAAAGGCTGCTGCTGTTGCCGGGTCTCGACCGGTTTGGTAATGGTCGGCTCGACGCGCGGCTCGATCTTGACCTCGGGCCGCTTTTCGCGTTTTTCGGTATCGCGCTTGCGAACCACCTCGCGCTCGGCCCGGGCACGCCGGCCGGCGACCCAGTCGCGCAGCCGGCCGACCAGCGCGATCAGCCACGCCGCCGCGGCCAGCGCCCCGCGCCCGGTACGGTCGATCACCCGAATCCAGGACAGCCCGGTAAACAGCGTGATGCCGGCCAGCAGAATGGTCAGGTTGATCAGCGCCGCACCGGTAAAGCCCATGGCGTTGACCATCGGACCGGACAACACCGCGCCGATCACCCCGCCGGGCTCGGCCAGGCCGCCGCGCGTCTGCATGCTCAGCAGCATGCAGCCGGTCAGTACAATCAGCAGCAGCCCGCCGGTGCGCACACCCCAATCGGCCAGGGTGGCCGGCTCGGAACGCTCGCGCAGAATCCGAAACCCGGCCAGGCCGATCAGCAGGGGCGCCACGTAGGCCATGTAGCCAAACAACACCAGGAACAGATCGGCAATCCAGGCGCCGAAAAAGCCGCCCAGGTTGTGGACCTGATCGTGGCCGGCATCGCGCGACCAACCGGGATCGCCCGGGCTGTGGGTGGCCAGGCTCAGGATCAGATACACCGCGCTGACCAGAATCAGCAGAAAAACGGCTTCTGCAACACGCCGTCCCAACGCGCCTCCGGTGGCCTCGCTTTCGGTCTTGCTGGTCTTGCCCGCGGCGCGGCCCATGTCAAATATGATCCTGAAGTTTTTCTTGCAAGTTCCTGATTATAGGTTTTTCAGCGCCGGATGCACCACTTCTCCGGCGCGCACATTCACGCCCTTGTCGAGGGCCGGATTGCGGGTCCAGTCCTCGCGTGCCATCTGCTGAACGTAGGGAAGTATCGCCGCCGACAGCGCCTGGCTCGAGGTCCGGGGAACCGCACCGGGCATGTTGGTCACCGAAAAGTGGGTCACCTCGTCGACCTGGTAGGTCGGGTCGGCATACGTTGTCGGCCGGGTGGTCTCGACGCAGCCGCCCTGGTCGACCGAGATATCGACGATCACCGTGCCCGGCTCCATCGAGGCGACCATTTCCGAGGTCACCACGTGCGGCGCGCGCGCGCCGGTGACCAGCACCGCGCCAACCACCATGTCGGCGCCGGAGACGTATTCGGCCACGGTCTCCACATACGGGTAGAGCGCAGTCACGTTCGGCCCGATGGCCATCATTTCCGCCAGTCGGTCCTGGCGCTTGTCGAAAACCGTCACCCGGGCGCCTGCCGCAGCCGCCAGACGCGCGGAATTACCGCCGGCGGCACCGGCGCCGAGCACCACCACGTGGCCCCGGTTCGACGACGGCAGCCCGCCGAGCAGAATGCCGCGTCCGCCCTGCGGCTGATGCAGGAGATGGGTCGCGACCTGAACGCCGATGCGACCGGCGATGTTGCTCATCGGCGCCAGCAGCGGCAGGCTGCCATCGGTCTCCTCGACGGTCTCGAAGGCTACCCCGGTCAGGCCGATGTCGAGCAGCCGACTGGTCAGCCCGGGCTCGGCGGCGAGGTGGAGGTAGCAGAACAGCAGATGATCGGAACGCAGATGCGCCAGATCGCCCTCGATCGGCTCCTTGACCTTGACCACCAGCTCGGCTTTTTCGAACAGTGCGGCCGCGTCGGGCATGATCCGCACCCCCACCGCCTCGAAATCCGTGTCCTGAAAACCGCTCTTGTCGCCGGCTCCGGACTCGATGAACACCTCGTGGCCGGACCGTACCAGGTCGCCGCAGGCAGCCGGCACCAGGGCAACACGGCCTTCAAGGGTTTTGATTTCTCGGGGAATCCCGATGCGCATGGGTACCACTCCTTGGAAAAATTGACGAAAATAGTGAAAGAAACGGTGCGGTTCGCCGTTCCCGGGTGTTCCGAAGCCGCTCCCGAAGCCGCTTGGTTTCGGGGGCGGGCGACCGCACGTCTGCTGCCTGACTGTTCTTTAGGAGAAATTATACTATGGCCGACCCCCGCCATTTCCGGCTTCTTATTCTCGGCTCCGGCCCGGCCGGCTACACCGCCGCCGTCTACGCCGCCCGCGCCAACCTGCAGCCGGCCATCATTACCGGCATCGAACAGGGTGGTCAGCTGATGACCACCACCGATGTCGAAAACTGGCCCGGCGATTACCCCGACCTGCAGGGTCCGGAGCTGATGCAGCGCATGCTCGCCCACGCCGAGGCCTTCAAGACCGAAATGGTGTTCGACCACATTCACACCGCCGACCTGCGCGAGCGTCCCTTTCGCCTCGAAGGCGACAGCGGCGTTTACACCTGCGATGCCCTGGTCATCGCCACCGGCGCCTCGGCGCGCTACCTCGGGCTCGAGTCCGAGGAAGCCTTCAAGGGGCGCGGCGTTTCGGCCTGCGCCACCTGCGACGGCTTTTTCTACCGCAACAAGCCGGTCGCAGTCATCGGCGGGGGCAATACCGCGGTCGAGGAAGCGCTCTACCTGTCCAATATCGCCAGCAAGGTCACGCTCGTGCACCGGCGCGACGAGCTGCGGGCCGAAAAGATTCTGCAGGAGCGCCTGATGAAGCGGGTCGAGGAAGGGCGCGTCGAGATCGAGTGGGATCACGTCCTCGACGAGGTGCTCGGCGACGATGATGGCGTGACCGGCATGCGCATTCGCCACGTCGAGACCTCCGACCAGCGCGACCTTGACCTTGACGGAGTCTTCATCGCCATCGGACACGATCCGAACACTCAGATCTTTGCCGACCAACTCGACATGGCCGATGGCTACATCCAGATCCGCAGCGGTCTCGAAGGCATGGCGACCGCGACCAGCGTGCCGGGCGTGTTCGCGGCCGGCGACGTTGCCGATCACGTTTATCGGCAGGCCGTGACCTCGGCCGGCTTCGGCTGCATGGCGGCCCTGGATGCCGAGCGATTCCTTGACGAACAGTCGGTCTGAAGACGGGCCGGAAACCGCTCCGGTTTCGGCGCGTTCACAAGCCGACTGGAACGGCCTGGCCTGCACCGGGCCGTTCGTCGACTGGCGGTTCCTGGCCGCCCTGGAGACGGCCGGCAGCGTCGGCGAGGCCTCCGGGTGGCAACCGCAAAGCAGCGTGGTCCGGGATGCTGACGGATCGCTGCGCTGCGCGGCGCCGGTCTATCTCAAACACCACTCGCGCGGTGAGTTCGTGTTCGACTTCGCCTGGGCGCAGGCAGCCCACGGGGCCGGCCTGGCCTGGTACCCGAAACTGCTCGTCGCGGCCCCCTACTCGCCCGTTTCCGGCCCGCGACTGCTCGGCGCCGAACACGACCGGCAGGCAGCAGACGAGCTGGTCGGGCGGCTCACCGAGCGCGTCATGACCGAGCAGCTGTCTTCGGCCGGGGTCAACTTCTGCGACCCGCACGATGCCGAAGTGCTGCGAGCCGCCGGCTGGCTGGAGCGCTTTGACTGGCAGTACCACTGGCACAACCCCGGATACCGCGACTTCGACGACTTCCTCGGCCGCCTGAAACGCAAGCCGCGCAAGAACATCCGGGCCGAGCGGCGCAAGGTGGCCGAGGCGGGCTGGCAATTCGAGTGGAAGAGCGGCAGCGAGCTCGACCCGGCCGACCTCGATCTCATCGACCACTGCTACCAGATCACCTTCGCGCTCTACGGCAACCTGCCGATGCTCAACCGGACTTTCTTTGCCGAATGCGCCCGGAGCTTCGGTGACTCCTTCCAGGTCTGCTTCGCGCAGCTCGACGGCCAGCCCCACGCCGCGGCCATCTTCTGGCGCGACGAAACCCGCCTGTACGGTCGTTACTGGGGCAGCCTGGAAGATACCCGGGATGTCCATTTCGAGACCTGCTACTACCAGGGCATCGACTACTGCATCCGCCACGGACTGACCTGGTTCGAACCGGGCGCCCAGGGCGAGCACAAGATCCGCCGCGGTTTCCTGCCGCGCCGCACTCGCTCGTTTCACCTGATCCGCCATCCGGGCCTGCGCCAGGGGATCGCGCGCTATCTCCAGGCCGAAGCCGGGGCGCTGAACGGGTATCGTGAACAACTCGAAACCCTCAACCCGTTCGCCGAATGAACCGCATAAGCATTCCCCAGCTCGGCCAGGACCCGGGCAGTCCGTTCCCCGACCCGGCCGACAGCCCGCATCCGGACGGCCTGCTCGCCTGGGGCGGCGACCTGCATCCGCAGCGTCTGCTCAATGCTTACCGCGACGGCATCTTCCCCTGGTACGAACACGGCTCACCGATCCTGTGGTGGTCCCCGGAGCCGCGCGCGGTCCTGATTCCGGGCTACCAGACCCACAGCCGTCGACTGCGACGAACGCTGCGCCAGGGCCGTTACGAAGCCAGCCTGGATGGCGATTTCGCGGCGGTCATGGACGCCTGCGCGGCACCGCGCAGCGAGCAGGATGGCACCTGGATCACGCCCGCGATGCGCTCGGCCTATATCGAGCTGCACCGGCTCGGCCATGCCCACAGCGTCGAAATCTACCCGGATGGCGGTGGCGAACTCATCGGCGGCCTCTACGGCGTGGCCATCGGCAAGGTGTTCTTCGCCGAGTCGAAATTCCATCGCCAGCGCGATGCCTCGAAGATCGCCTTGTGCGTTTTGATGCGCTGCCTCGAGACCTGGGGCTTCCTGGTTGCCGACTGCCAGATCTGGAACCCGCACCTCGAGCGCCTCGGCGTCGACCTGCTCAACGGCGAGCAATTCCGGACCATCCTGGCGCTGGGCGTCGACCGGAAGGACGTCATCGGCCCCTGGTCGAACCGCCTGGAAGGGGTCAATCTGCGCGACTGGTAGTCAGCAGCTCGCGCAGGACGCTATCGCCCTCGCGCCGGCCGCGCTTTTCGATCGCCAGTTCGAGCGTCCGCGCGGCAAGCGCGCGAAACGCCGGCGACAGGTCCGGGCATTCGGCATCAATGGCCTCGACAAGCGCGCCGACACCGGCCACATCGCCACGCTCGATCGGCCCGGTCAGCGCCGCGGCGGCCGGGCGCCCGCGCAGGTTGTCCAGGGTCGAGGCCTGCAGGTCGCCGATCAGCTCGGCCGCCTGCCCGGCTTCCAGGCCAGCGCTGACACCAAGCTCGCGGGCCATGGCCGTCAGCGCGACCAGGGCATTGCTGGCGGTAACGGTCGCGGCATGGTAGAGGCGCTTGTGATCACTGCTGATCAGCAACCAGCGCCCGCCGGCGGCCGTGAACGCCGGCTCGAGAGCCGCCAGTGCCCGGGGTTGGCCTTCGGCGCAGCACCAGGTCCCGGGCATCGCCGGCAGGGCGGTGGCCGGGTCGGCAAAACTTCGCACCGGGTGGACCGATGCGATGCAGTTGCTGATCGGTCGCAGGATCGAAGAGGGCGCCGAACCCGACAGGTGAAAGACCAGCGCCGGGCGCTCGGAAAGCGCATCGGCCAGTCGCCGGGCCTGGCCATCGAGTTCACCATCGGGAAGCCCGAGCAATAACCAGCCGCCAGCGATTGTTGCATCCAGGCTTTCGACCGCGCGTCCGGCGCCGATGAATTCGACCGCCGCGCGCGCGCTGTCGAGCCGCCGATTGGCAATCTGGCCGACCTGGATATATCCGGCCTGGTAAAGCCAGCGAACGATCACCCGCGCGGCGCGCCCGCAGCCGAAAACGTGCAGCTCCGGGGTGATTTCGGGAGCGCCCTGTTTCCCAGTCAAGGCCGCGAATCGTCGACGATATCGTCGGGTACCGGCGGCACCTGACCGGGGGTTTCGGCCAGGTAATCAGCCAGGCGCTCGAGCCCGTCGGCGTAGCTGCGCCCGATCAGCGCCGGCATCAGCAAACCGACGTAGCGGCCGGTCAGATCGAAGGTGGAGAACTCGCTGCGCATGCCCCAGGTGACCTCCTGGCCGCCCTCGGCCGGGCGCAGGCGGAAGTAGGTATCGACCTCACTGTCGCCGAGCTCCAGGGCCATATCGAGGGCCCTGGTCGGCTCGGCACGCACGATCTCCAGCCGCCCGCTGCCGCTGCCGGCCTCATCGCTCCAGACCAGGGCACTGCCCTCGCCGCGCGGCCTCCCTTCGATGCGGTAGCCGGCATCGGGTTGTTCGGCGTGCCAGGGCGACCAGCGTGCAAAATGGCGAAAATCTTCCAGTACTTCGAAAATCACCTCCGGCGGAGCATCGATGACCCTGGAGCGCTCCACGACCATGCTGCGCGGCAGCAGAAAGCCGATCACGATAATGGCCACGACCAGCCCGAGCAGAATGGCAAAGATACGGCGCAGCATGCGGGATTATTCCTGAGAGCAGTTCGTCAAGGCCAGCGATCATCGCGCCAGGGCTGACGAGTACCCAGCGCTTCGCGCGTCAATTCATCATCGAGGTCGTCCGGGTCGTCTGGCTCGTCGGGTTCATCATCCCAGTCGTAGCGCTTGATCGGCGGGCGGTCCCAGTACCGATAAACGAACGCCACGATAATGCCGATGATCATGCCGCTGGCGTGCAGTTCCCAGCTCACCGAGCGCCCGGCCGGAAACACGCCCCAGATCATCGAGCCGTAAAAGAACCAGACCATCAGCGACACGCCGACCGAGCGCATGTCACGGCGCAGTATTCCCGAGACGAACACGAACGCGAGCATCCCGTAGACCAGCCCCGAAGCGCCGATATGCACATTGGGGCGGGCAAAGGTCCAGGCCAGCAGTGCCGAGCCGAGGTAGATCATCGGCAGCGCCCGCAGCGCGGAATTGGGATAGAGAAACAGCATCGCCACACCACCGACGAACAGCGGCAGCGAGTTCGAGGCAATGTGCGACAGATTGCCGTGCAGCAGCGGGGTTGTCAGCAACCCGAGCAGCCCGGCGCCATCGCGCGGTCGGAGCCCGAAGCGGCTCAGATCGATCTGCAGCAGCCACTCGAAGGCAAACACCGCCCACATCAGCAGCACGAAAGCCAGCGTGATCTTGACCGCGAGCATGAAATTGTGCCGGGCACGGCGGGATGCGGTGTATGCGGGATCGGGAACGTGCAGCTGCATCAGTCGCCTCGGTTGTCGGAGAGCCCGCCGTCAATGGCCCGCCGGGTGCGGTCACGCAGCGACAGCAGCTCATCGAGCGTCATGCCGCGGGTATCGATGGGGGGATGGATCCTGAGCCGGATCGTGCCGGGGCGAATGCTCAGCGAATCAGCCGGCATCACCTCGCGGCTGCCGACGATGGTCATCGGCAGCACCGGAAACTGCTGGTCGATGGCGACTCGAAAAGCGCCCTTCTTGAAGCGCTTGAGCTCACCGCTCCGGCTGCGGGTACCCTCGGCGAAAAACAGGATGCCGGTGCCGTCGCGCAAGCGACCCAGCGCCTGATTGATGGCGCCGCGCGCCTGCTCGGAGTCCGACCGATCGACAAAGATATGGCCAATGGCGCGACAGCCCTGGGCGATGAACGGAACCCGGCCGAGCTCGGCCTTCATGACCCAGCGCAGGTCCAGGCCGCAAAACCCGTAGATGACCGGGATATCGAACTGGCTCTGATGATTCGACACGACCACGTAGGACTGGTTGCGATCGACGTGCTCCATGCCCTCGACGACCACGCGCACCGGCGCGCACCAGGCCAGCACATGGCACCAGGGAACGGCGACGTAAAGATTGGCCAGGCGCGGCGAAACCAGCAGCGACAGCGGCACGGCCAGCAGCGCACCGATCAGGGTGGCCAGCACCACGATGGGCACGTAGACCAGCCACTGCCAGAGTGGATACAGTGCGAGCCAGGGGGATCGGACGTCTTGGACGGTCGACATTCCTCTATCGTACACAATGGGTGGGGCAATGCACGCGCCGATCCCTAATCGCCAATAAGGAAGGGGGCGTCGATCGACGCCCCCTGCCCTGGTCTTTCAAGCTTCTGCGGGTCAGGCTCAGGCCGCCTTGACCTTCTTCTGCTCGCCATCGGAGTCGATCAGGCGGCTATCGCCGGAACCGATCTCGATCTTGCGCGGTTTCATCTGCTCGGGCAGCTCGCGCTTGAGCTCGATGTGCAGCAGACCGTTTTCCAGGCGGGCACCGGATACCTCGACATGGTCGGCGAGCTGGAAGCGGCGCTCGAACGAGCGATTGGCGATACCGCGGTACAGAAACTCGCCTTCCTCGGATGCGCTGTCAGAGTCCTGACGGCCACCAGAGACGGTAAGCGTGTTGCGCTCGGTCACGATGTCGAGGTCGCCTTCGCTGAAGCCGGCAACGGCCATCGTGATCCGGTAGCGGTTCTCGCCCAGCGACTCGATGTTGTACGGCGGATAGCCGTTCGAATCGGTGCGCGAGGCAGTCGACAGGGTATCGGCCAGGCGGTCAAAGCCAATGGCCGTGCGGTACAGGGGTGAAAGATCGAATGTCGTCATAACCGTATCCTCCTTTGAAGCAATCGGTTGTTGATGTCTGGTAATGGCAAGCCGCCGCGACGAGTGGCCGGCTTGCCCCGAGGCCCCGAATGGCGACCTCACCCACTTAGATAGAGCGCGGGTTCGAAAGTTTCAAGGTTCAACGTTCCGGATAATCGATATCCACAATATCGAGGTGGCGCGGGCCGGAAGGAGTGGGCACCGTGACTTCATCGTCGATCGACTTTCCGAGCAGCGCGCGGGCGACCGGTGAGTCGACCGAAATCCGACCCTGCTCGGCGTCGGTCTCGTCGGCGCCGACGATGCGATAGCTCACCGACTCGCCGTCGGCTTGCTCGAGCGTGACGCACGCGCCGAAAAAGACCTTGTCGGTGCGCGCCGGCTGCGCGGCGACCACCTGGACCTCGTCGAGACGCTTTTGCAGATAGCGAATGCGCCGGTCGATCTCGCGCAACTGCTTCTTGCGATAGATGTACTCGGCGTTTTCCGAGCGATCGCCCTCGGCGGCCGCGGCGCTGAGGATGGCCACGACCTCGCGCCGGTGCGGCCACAGCCGTCCGAGTTCATCCTGCAGGGCACGCTGCCCGGCCGCAGTGATGTACGGGCTCGACTTGCGCGCGGGCGGGCGCCAGCGAGACATTCGGCCGATGCGCTCCGGGCTGGGCTCAGAGCCCGCCGCGGGTGAGCTTGAGCGGGTCGAGCAGCTCGTCGAGCTCATCGCGCGACAGCTCGGTCATCTCCTCGGCCACGTCGAGGATCGGGCGACCTTCCTTGTAGGCTTTCTTGGCCGCCGCCGCCCCCTGCTCGTAGCCGATGACCCGGTTCAGCGCGGTGACCAGGATCGGATTCTTGCCGAGTGCCGCACTGAGGTTGTCTTCGCGCACGCCAAAGGTGGCAATCGCGCGGTCGGCGAGCAGGCGCGTGGCATTGCCGAGTATCTCGAGACTCTCGAGCAGCGTCGCCCCGACCACCGGCAGCATGACGTTGAGCTGGAAGTTGCCCGACTGGCCGGCCACGGTAATCGTGG
>CAYQJJ010000012.1:14964-25788 GCA_964417745.1 uncultured Wenzhouxiangella sp. | reverse complement strand
GCCGCGACCGTGCACCCGGCGGTCATGATCGGTGCCAGCTTCCGCCAGCCGCCGGGGTCGTTCATCGACGACCCGGACAACGACCAGCCGGTCGTGCTACCGCCGGGCGAGTCGACCGTGCAGCGCGATTTCGCGTTGCCGCTGTCGATCGCCGACGGTCAATACGATCTGCACGTCGCGCTGTTCATCGATGTCGACGAGGACCAGGCCATCAGCAGCGCCGACCTGAGACAGGACCTGCGGATCGCGCCGGAATCCCTGGCCGTTCATAACCGGATCTTCCGGGATCGATTCGAGTGAGTTCGAGCCCTGACTCTATTATCACGCCGCACTATCGACTTCCCAGCCCGGGAAGACCAGTACGGCCGGATGGCATCGAAGCGCACGGGCCAAAACCTTGGCTCGCTCCACACCCAGCCGGACCCGATCATTTTCTATGGCCGAAAGGGTCGATTGCGGAATTCCGGTCAGGCCGGCCAGCTCATTCTGACTGAGTGACTGCAATTCGCGCAGTATACGCACCGATGCGCCGACGGAAACGTCGACTCGCTTGCGCGCCGGAACAAATTCAGTTCGTTCACTTTCTTTTGTAGTCATGTGCTGTGACCTCAAACACTTTGACCAGGAACCGGTCGCCTTCGATCTGGTAAATGACGCGCCATTGACGTCCGAGCCGGGACGAGCGGTGACCCAGCCACTGACCTTTCAGCGCCTCATCATGAAATCCCTTGATGTCGCGGAGGCCTTCGGGCCCGGAAAGGCGAACAATATCTTTCCATTTTTCATAACGCTTGAGCACCTCGACGGGCACCGATCGACCGGAAAGCTTGCGGTCGACCTTGCGGTGCTCAAGGATCTGCCACATACCAAATATAGTATTGGCGTCGAGCGTTCAGATCAAGCACGGATTTCCTGGCAACGTTAGAGTAGCTCGTCCTCGAGCGCCTCGGTGAGTTCGACGCGGCCCTCGGTGTCGATCACGATCGCCCGTTCGATCCCCATCGAATCGGCCACGCTGCGCCACATCACCGGGCCGGCGACTACCAGCGCGGTGGCCGCGGCGTCTGCGCGCATTGGGTCCGGGTCGATCACGGTGGCCTGCATGATGCCCTCGACCGGGTAGCCAGTGCCCGGATCGAGAATATGGGCGTAGCGCTCGCCGTCCCACTCGCCGTAGCGGTGGTAGTTGCCCGAGGTGAATATCGCCATCGACTCGGTGAGTTCGACGGTGGTCAGGACATCCTGGTCACGGTCGGGAATGGCCACCCGCCAGGCCGGATCCGATGCTCCGCAGACCATGACGTCGCCGCCGAGGTCGATCAGGGCGTTGACGATGTCGAATTCGGCCAGGCGCTCGCAGACCCTTTCGGCAGCCAATCCCTTGGCCAGCCCGCTGAAATCCAGCCGAACGGCGCGGTTGTTCGAGCGCAACCTGAGCCTGTCGACCTCGATGTCGCTCATCGACGGACGGTAGGCCAGCAGCGACTCGATGGCTTCGGCCGCCGGAGGCGGCTCGGTAATCGGATAGTCCGAAGTATGAAAGCCCCACATCCGCACCAGCCCACCGATGGCCGGGTTGAACAGGCCGCCGCTGGCCGCCTCGAACTCCCGGCTCGCCACGGTGAGTCGAACCAGGTCGGGCGTGGTGCGTACCCAGCCGCCATCGGGCAGGGCCCGGTTGAGATCGCTCAGCGCGCCGGAGCGCCAGGGGTGCCACTCGCGGTGCATGCGCTGCAGGTCCCGTCCCACACGGGCAAAGGCCTGCTCGGCGCGCCGGCTGTCGACATCGCGCACGGTCACCGTCGCCTGGGTACCGAAGACCAGGAAGTCGGCCTGGTGGCGGCCGACATCGCTCAGGCAGCCAGCCAGCAATCCGATTGCGCAGATTGCAGCTGCGAGCGCAGCCAGCACCGGGCGAATGATTGACTCGAGGTGGTTCGACATCCAGGCCTCCATGGGTAAAGAGTTGGTTACCGGAACGATACGCCCATGGTAACCGGAGCTCCTGACCGACCTGCCGGGAAGTCCCCGGCAGGCTTGTTCGGGGTTAACCCCTTGGAAGCCGGTCGGGTGTCAGCCTTCCCAGCTCAATGCCACGAAAAGCGAACGCCCGGCCGTGTTGAAGCCGATGAGCTGCTCGTAATCGCGGTCGGTGGCGTTTTCCAGCCGGCTCTCGAAGCGGAAGCCGCCGCCCAGCGGCCAGCCGGCGCGCAGGTTGACCAGCACGTGGGAGGGCAGTTCTTCCTGGCCGACATCAAAACGCGACCCGGTGTAGACCGACTCGGCGCCGATCCAGCCGCCACCGGCGAGCAGGCGGTCGAGGCTGACCGACGCCTTCTCCTTGGGCCGGCGCAGCAGTTGCTGGTCGGTGTTGCGGTTTTCCGGATCCTGCCAGGTGATCTGGGCGCGTGAGCGCCAGTTCTCGCTGCTCCAGTCGTGCGCCAGTTCGACACCCCGAATGCGCGCCTCTTCGATATTGATCGCCTGAAAGTCCTCGCCGGAGAAGTCGATGAGATCATCGATCCGGTTCTCAAACACGCTGGCGGTGAACCGGTGTCCGTTGCCCGGCGCGTAATCCAGGCCGACTTCGGTATTGAGCGAGACTTCCGGGTCGAGGTCCGGATTGCCGGCAAATTGTCCGCCGAAGCCGGGCGAGAAGAGCTGGTTGAAGTTCGGTGCCCGGAAGCCGCGGCCGATGCTGCCGCGCAGCCGGAGCGCTTCGGTCAGGCGCCAGCCGCCGGCGATATTGCCGGTCAACGCGCTGCCGAACAGCTCGTCTTCATCGACCCGCAGGCTGGTCTCGAAGTCCCAGGCTTCATGCGAGCCGTCGAGGCCGGTCCAGGCGCCGATGTTGTAGCGGTCCTGCGCCCAGTCTCCCCGGCTGACGCCGGATTCGCGCCAGGCGTCGGCGCCGAGCAGCCAGTTGATGCGGTCGGTGATCCGGCGCTCGGCCTGGAGGCCGGCCTGGGTACGGCGGGTGATCGCCTCGGAAACCCCGAATGCCGTTTCGGTCTCGAAGCGGTCGCGGTACATCGACAGGCTGGCCAGGTATTGCCAGTCATTGTCGGCGACAGTGCGGTACTCGAGCCCGGCAGCGTAGTTCAGGGTGTCGGTCTCTCCCTGGTCGAACTCGACATCGCCATCGGCGACCCGGGCGTTCCAGCTCAGCGAGCCGTTGCCCAGCGCCATCACCCCGGAACCGGCGGCGCTGATGTTTTCGAAGCCGTCGTCATCGGGGTCGAAGTTGAAACCACGCTCGTTCTGGGCCGAAAAACCACCGACGCGACGAGCGCTGATGGTCATGCCGGCCTGTCCGGTGCCGAACGAGCCGGTCAGGCTGCGGTCCCGGTAGTTGCCGTAAGCCGCACGCGCCGAGGCGCCCTCGGCCCGGCGGGTGAAGATCTGGATCACCCCGCCGATGGCATCGGAGCCCCAGCGCGCCGCGCGCGGTCCGCGCACGATCTCGATGCGCTCGATGATGTTCGGATCGAGCAGTTCCCAGGCGAAGCCGCCGGTGCCCGAGGCGGCCACCCGGATCCCGTCGACCAGGACCAGTACGTGGTTGGAGTTGCTGCCGCGCATGAACACGCTGGTCTGGCCGCCCGGGCCGCCGGCGCGGGCGACGTCGACGCCGGCCTCGAGACGCAGCAGCTCCATGATGTCGGGCGCCTGCGAGCGCTCGATCTGGTCGCGCTCGATGACCGAAACCGGTGCCAGGCTGGCCTCGGCCGGTTGCTCGGAACGCGTGGCGGTGACTTCGATGATGTCACCGGAGAAAGGCGATTCGGCACCGGCGCTGACCGGCACAAGGGGGGTGGTCAGGCCGATCAGTGTCAGCCCGATGAAGGTCTTGCGATTCATGATTGTCTTGCTCCTGCGCGCACCCGCGCGTTTTTTCGGGCGCAGGAGGGAACAGCCAACAGCGAAGCATCAAGACAGGCGCTATCGACCCGGTTGCCCTCCGCAACCCAAGTGAATGACGCTCCAGGCCGGTCTCCTGACTTCCGCGCACGAGCGCCTGGCTCGCCGGGCCGATCCCTTCCCCTGTCGGTGACAGAGTGGTTGCGATCGACCGTGCCGGCTGGCGTGACCAGCGACACCGGTTACAGTTGCGGGGGCAGTACCGGGCTTGCACCGGTTTCCCGTTTCACCCCGTATTAAAGCGGGGCACCTGAAGTGATATGGATTCGGGCCTTGCAGCCCGGCGGGCATTATAGCGTTAACAAATCGTGAATGCCGGGCGGTGAGCCGATTCGGCGCGAATCAGCTGCCACCGCCCGGCAGGTCCGGGCGGTGGCGCACCAGGGGTGGCGGGAGTCAGGCGGCCTTGCGCCGCTGACCGCGCACTTCCTCGCCGTACTCGCTGAGCCCGGCCTGGAGTTCCTTGAGGTCGAAGTCGTCGACCGCGATGATCTCCAGGGTGCGCTTGCGTACGTCGAGCAGGAAATCCGATTCGGTGTCGGTGACGATCTTCTTGTCGAGCGCCTGTGCGAGCAATTCCTCGAACGTTCGCCCGTCGATGGTGCCGGAGCGCTGGGCCTTGAGAAGCTTGCGCTCGAGCGGCTCGGCGGCGATCACGTCGGGCAGCAGTTTCTCCATCACGCCGATGGGGTGGCCGCTGCGGTCGGAGACGTAGATCCCGCGCGTGAGCCGGTTGCGGGTCTCGGAGGGCGAGAGCAGCAGCGCGGCGACCTTGTGCCCGAGGCGATCGTTCGGCGCCCGCTCGACCCGGCCGAGCGGGAAGATGATTCGGCGCAGGAACGGCCGCACCCACACGAACGGGTAGTTATCAATAACCCCGCGCATGGCGTGCTGGATCTTGTAGATGGCGTCGTGGAACGCCCAGGCGAGAATGGCCTGGTCGGAGGCCGGGCGCGCATCGTGCTCGAAGCGCCGGAGCATCGACGAGCAGATGTAGAGCTGGCTGAGCACGTCGCCGAGCCGGCCGGAGATCTTTTCCTTCTGCTTGAGCTTGCCGCCGTAGGTCAGCATGACGACATCAGCCAGAAAAGCAAAGCCGGCGCTGTAGCGGGTGAGCTTGCGATAGTACTTGCGGGTGCGCCGGTCGCCCGGTACGGCGGCGAAACGTGCAAAGCTCAGGCCCAGTACGAACGAGCGAACTGCGCAGGAAATGCTGTGGCCGACGTGCGAGAACAGCAGCCGGTCGAAGGTCTCGAGACGCTCTTCGTCGTCTTCGATTCGCAGCGCCTCGAGCTCCTTGAGCACGTAGGGATGGCAGCGAATCGCACCCTGTCCGAAGATCATCAACGAACGGGTCAGGATATTGGCGCCCTCGACGGTAATCCAGATCGGCGCGCCCTCCCAGTGCCGGCCAAGATAGTTCTTCGGCCCCAGGATGATGCCCTTGCCGCCGTGGACATCCATGGCGTCTTTGATGACCTCGCGGCTCAACTCGGTGGCGTGGTACTTGGCAATCGCGCCCGGCACGGCCGGCTTTTCACCGTCGTCAACCGCCGAAGCGGTCTGGCGACTGAGCGCGCTCATGGCGTAGGTGTAGCCGGCGATGCGCGCCAGCGCCTCCTCGACCCCTTCGAACCGGCCGATCGGCATGTTGAACTGCTTGCGGATGCGCGCGTAGGCCCCGGTGGCCAGGGCGGCGGACTTCGAGCCCCCGGTGGCCGAGGACGGCAGCGAGATGGCGCGGCCCACCGAAAGTGATTCGACCAGCATCCGCCAGCCGTGCCCGACCCACTCGGTGCCGCCAAGCAGATAGTCGAGCGGAATGAACACATCGCGACCGATGATCGGGCCGTTCGGGAACGGGTTGTTGAGCGGGAAGTGGCGGCGGCCGATTTCCATGCCGGGGGTGTCGGCCGGCAGCAGCGCCAGCGAGATGCCGATATCCTCGGTCTCGCCGATCAGGCCGTCGGGATCGTAGAGGCGAAACGCCAGACCAACCACGGTGGCGACCGGTGCCAGGGTGATGTAGCGTTTCTCGAAATTCAGTCGAATGCCGAGGGTTTCCTTGCCGTCCCACTGGCCCTTACAGACCACGCCGTGATCGGCGATCGAGGTCGCATCCGACCCGGCGGTGGTACTGGTCAGGCCGAAGCAGGGGATATCGCGCCCGTCGGCCAGGCGTGGCAGGTAGTGATTCTTCTGCTCTTCGGTGCCGTAGTGGAGCAGCAACTCGGCCGGGCCGAGCGAGTTCGGCACGGCCACGACCGACCCGACCGTGGAGCTCAGGCCGCCGATCTTTTCAAGAACGGCGCGGTGCGCCACGGCCGAAAAGCCCAGGCCGCCATATTCCTTGGGGATGATCATGCCGAAAAAGCCGTGCTTTTTCAGGTGCTCCCAGCTCTGATCCGACAGCCCGGCGCGATAGTGAGAAATCTCCCACTCGTCGGTCATGTCGCACAACTCCTCGACCGGACCGTCGATGAAGGCCTGCTCCTCGACGGTCAACTCGTGAAGCGGCTTCTTGATGAAGCGGTTCCACTTGGGCCGGCCGGAAAACAGCTCGCCCTCGAAGCCCACGGTGCCGGCTTCCAGCGCGACCTGCTCGGTCTCCGAGATCTGCGGGGTCATCTTCTCGAAGCTTTTCAGGATCGGCGCGGTCAGGAAAGCCTGCCGCCAGGGTCGGTGGTTGAGCGGCACGGCCACCGCGATCAGGGCCAGCCACGACAGCGTCAGGAGAATCCAGCCGGGCTGCCCGAACAGCGTGAAGCCGAGGAGCACGGCGGCCATGACGCCGGTCCAGACCGGAATCCGGGCCTGGAAGTAGGCGCAGGTCAGACCGGCGACCAGCAGGGCGAACAGGAATATCGCGGTGATCATGATCGATTGTCTCCTTGCGCCGCCTGGCGCTGAAGAAATGGAGAAATGGCACTGAGGAAATGGTCGTTGGCGTCGCCGGCGACCATATGGGCGGCATCCTCGAGTTCGATATGCTCGGCGTGCGGCGCCAGCTTGAGAAATTCCTCGGCGTGTTCGGCGCCGATCAGCTCGCTCATGCCGCCCGATACCAGCAGCGCAGGCAGCTTGAGCCGCCGGCTGGCCGATTGCAGGCGCGATTGCAGGTTGCTGCTCTTCTCGGCCAGCGCCAGCATCGCCGGATCCCAGTGCCAGTACCAGCGCCCATCGGCAGCCTGGCGCAGATTGCGGCTGAGGCGGCCGGAATCGGTGTTGCGTCGGCGGTGCGGCAGAAAGCCGCGTACCGCCTCCGATGCTTCCTCGAGGCTGTCAAAACCTTTTGGGTGCTGGCGCATGAACGCCAGCATCGCGGCCACGCCGCGCTCGTCCCAGCGCGGTGCGATGTCGACCAGTACCAGCGCCCGGAGATCGACCTTGGGTTTTTCCGAGTGCGCCAGCAGCGCCGTCAGGCCCCCCATCGACGCGCCGATGACAATCGGCAGATTCGGCAGCGAGGCGCAGACGCGCCGGAAGTCTTCGATGAACTGTTCGAAGTCGTATTCCCGGCTCGGTGCGCGATCGCTCTCGCCGTGCCCGCGCGCGTCGTAGCTGACCGCCTGCCAGCCGGCTGCGGCAAGCTGCCGCCCGGTGCCCTCCCAGGCATACTGGGTCTGGCCGAAGCCATGGGCCATGAGCACGCAGGGTGCACGGTCGTCACCGTAATAGCGCAGGCTGAGCCGGACCCCGTCATCGGTCCAGATCTGGCGGCGGCGAATATCGTCATTGATGCGTCGAACAGCTTCCATACGGCAGAGTATGGGTTTACCCTATCAGTTAGTCAATAACCCACTATGTTGGTTCTTGATCGATCCGACACAAGAGCAAACCCCGGTCATGAGTCAGCTTTCAAGTATGATCCTTAATCATGCCTAATTCCAGCCCCGCAACGCGCCGGGAAACCGACCGCAATCCTCTCACCCCGGCCGACTGGGAACAGGCGGCCCTGGAACTGATCGCCGAGAAGGGGATCGGGGCGCTGGGCGTCGAGCCGCTGGCGCGGCGCCTGAGCATTACCAAGGGCAGTTTCTACTGGCATTTCTCCGGGCGCGACGACCTGCTGGATCGGGCGCTCGAGCGCTGGGAAAACCAGGACCGGCATCATCTCAAGATGGCGCTGGGGGCGGATACGCTCCCCTCGGAGCGCCTGGCCCAGTTTGTCTGGCGCACCAGCCGCCAGACGCTGACCCATCGCATTTATGTTGCCCTGTGCGCCACACCCGACGATGACCGGGTCGGGCCGGTGCTCAAGCGCGTCACCAGTCGCCGCATCAGGTATCTCAGTGCGGCGTTCGAGGAGCTCGGGCTCGGCGACGAGGCGGCTCGCCATCGCGCCTGCCTGGTCTACTCGTCCTACGTGGGTTATCTGCAGCTCCAGGCCCAGAGCCTGGTGCCCGACCGCGACGATCCGGCCTTCGAGGCCTACGTCGAGCACGTCATCGAGACCTTGCTCGACGTCTGATCAAGCATCCTTACCAACCAGAAGTATTCCGTGGCGTACTTCGGCGAGCCGGGTCAATCGGGGCGGTGGGGGAGTGCCAGGTAATCGTGGCTCTGCATCTCGATCAGGCGCGAGGTCGTGCGCTCGAAGGCCGCGGCCAGCCGGGTGCCGGTATAGAGCCGGTCCGGCGCGGCCTCGGCGACGATGACCAGCTTGACGGCGCGGTCGTAGCATTCGTCGATCAGGTGGATGAAGCGCCGGGCCGCGTTGTTGTCGTCCTCGCCCATTTGCGGTACGTGGCTGATCATCAGCGTGCCGAAGCGCCGTGCCAGTTCGATGTAGTCAGCGCTCGAGCGCGGGCCCTCGCACAGCGTGGCGAACTCGAACCAGACTACTGACCCGGCGCGTTTGCGCGGCTGCAGGGTTCGCCCGCGCACCCTCAGCGCGGCTTCGCTGATGCCTTCGCCGCGGGCCATCGTGGCGAATTCCTCGGCCAGCTCGGCCTCGGCCTCGTCGGAGTCAGCGCAGTGGTAGACGGGGTGGCGCTGCAATTCGCGCAGGCGATAGTCCTGGTCGGCGCTGAGTTCGACGGTTCGGCAGTGGTGCTTGATGGCCTCGATGGCCGGCAGGAAGCGGGCGCGCTGCAGGCCGTCGGCGTAGAGTTCGTCCGGTGGCGTATTGCTGGTAGTCACCAGCGTGGTGCCTGCCGCGAACAGCGCGTCGAGCAGTTCGCCGAGCACCATGGCATCGCCGATATCGCCGACGTGAAATTCATCCAGGCACAGCACCCGGGTATCGCGGGCAATATCACGCGCTACCAGTCGGAGCGGGTCCGATTGCTTTTCCAGCTCGCCGAGCCGGTCGTGGATTTCGGACATGAAGCGATGGAAATGAACCCGCTGCACGGCCAGCCCGGTTTGCTCGGCCGCGTGGGCGAACAGGTCCATCAGCAAGGTCTTGCCGCGCCCGACCGAGCCGTGGATGTAGAGGCCACGCACTGTCTTGCGGCGCCCGAACAGGCGCCTCAGCCCCCTCGGTCGGGCCTGTACGAGTTCGATGAAACAGGCCTGCAGTGCGTCGGCAACGGCTTGCTGGGCCGGATCGGGCTCGAGTTTGCCGGTGTCGATGAGTTCGGCGAGCCGATCGGCCGGTCCCCTGGGCTGGCTCACGAGGTGCTCAGGGCAGGTTGGACTGGACGTGATTCTTGATCAGGCCCCGCAGATCCATCAGGCGGCGATGGAAGAAATGGCCGGTACCTTCCATGACCACCAGGTCGGGCTTCTGATCGAGACCCTCGGCCCACTGGATGACTGCCTCGGGTGAGACCACGTCGTCTTCGTCGCCCTGGACCACCAGCCAGGGACAGTTGGCCGGCAGCAGTTCATCGACGCCGTAGCGCTCGACCGGCGGGGCGATGGTGATGAGCTGGCGAATCGGCAGGTACTGGGCAGCCTTGAGCGAAACATAGGCACCGAAGGAAAAGCCACCGAGCCAGACATCGCTGTTCGGACGGACCTTGCGCACCCAGTCGAAGATCGCGATCAGGTCGAGGGTCTCGCCTTCGCCATCGTCGAACTCGCCCTCGCTGTCGCCCACACCGCGGAAATTGAAGCGCACCGTCGACAGCCCCATCTCGCGCAGCGCGCGCTCCATGATGGTGACAACCTTGTTGCGCATGGTGCCGCCGTGCAGCGGGTGGGGGTGGCACAGGATGGCGATGCCGTCGCGCGCCTGGTCCGGCTCGGGGATGTCGGCCAGACATTCCAGCCGCCCGGCCGGCCCGGTCAGGGCGAATTCGGTCGCCTCGGCCGGGAACTGCTCGGGGTCAAGCAACATCGGGATTCCTTCGGTTGCGAGCGCCGTTGGGAAAGGCGATCATCATACCTTACCCGTTTACCCGCGT
Source organism: uncultured Wenzhouxiangella sp. (assembly GCA_964417745.1). Lineage (GTDB taxonomy): Bacteria > Pseudomonadota > Gammaproteobacteria > Xanthomonadales > Wenzhouxiangellaceae > Wenzhouxiangella. The sequence goes on along the minus strand of CAYQJJ010000012.1, from coordinate 15,514 downwards.
GCAGGCGCATGAATCACCTCGCCCATGTCGTTCTGGCCGGCCCTGCCGAAGGCGCGAGGCTGGGCGCGTTCCTCGGCGATCACGTCAAGGGCACGCACGCCCTCGAGCGTCTCAGCGCTCCGGTGGCAGGCGGGGTGCGGCTGCACCGCTTCATCGACAGCCGTTGCGACAATCACCCGGCGCTGCGCGCCTTTGTTCGACAGCTCGACCCGCCCTGGCGGCGCTATGGCCCGATCGTGCTGGATGTGTTGTTCGATACCATGCTGACCCGCCACTGGGCGCGTTTCGGGCCGTCGGATCTGGCCCGCACGGGGCAGGAAATCGATCGATTGCTGATTCGTCACGCCCGGATACTGCCCGAGCGACTGCGGCGATTCGCTGCCTGGGCGCGACATTACCGGCTCTGGACCCGGTACGCCGATCGTGCCATGCTCGAGATGGTATTCGCCGGGCTCGCACGCCGCCACGCAAGGCCCAGCCCGCTGGCGCGCGGGCTTGAGCTGCTGGATCGTCACGAGACCGGCATCGAGGCGCTGTTTCTGGAGGTGTT
>CAYQJJ010000012.1:3629-14864 GCA_964417745.1 uncultured Wenzhouxiangella sp. | reverse complement strand
GCGGCCCGACCGGTTTCACCCGCATAAACGCCGGCCACGGGCTGCAGGCGCTCCAGTTTCGCGACCTGGCGTGCCGGGTTTTCGCTCGGCTGTAGCTGACCGTGAATGGCCATCGCCAGAAAGATGATCAGGATGGTAAAGCCGATCAGACCGATCAGGATCAGGCTGAAGTGCTTGATAAATATACGATCTTGTTCCGCGGACACGGCGGATTAACCTCGCGTTTTGCTGGAGATTGAAAACTGAATGCCCGCACTGGCGGGCTGCTTGGGCACCGATTATATCTCAGGCGGCCACGCCGGCCAATCATTCGCTCTTGACCGGTACGCAGGCCGCGGAATCAGACAGTGTCGGCCCGGCCGACAACCCGGACCGCCAGCCAGGCGCCGGCCAGCGCGCCGACCAGGGGCGCGACCACCGAAAATCCGGTCGCCAGGGCCGACATTTGGAAATAATGAGCCTGCACCAGGGCCGGCAGCGCGTAGAGCACGCCGACCAGCCAACCAGCGCTTCGCTGACCGCCCAGCGCGGTGGCAACGGCGGCCCCGGCACCGATGGCCAGCGCGATCACCGCGGCCACGGCCAGCCCGGCCGCAGGCGGGCTGGTGGCGTCGTTGACCAGCAGTTCCGCCGACGCGCTGGCCGTGGTGATCAGGGTCAACCCGGCCAGAGCGCTTTCACGAAACGCCAGGGCGACAACCACGCCGCCGGCCAGGGCCTTGAGCAGTTGCATGAATTTTTCAGTCTCGGCTTCGGGCTGAAGCGAGTGTAGCAGCGTCGACGAAATACCGGCGATGACAGGGCGAAACGGCCGTCGGCGCTGCGATATACTCCTTCGGTCTTTATGCCTCCGCACAGGTCATGCCAGCCGCGCCTAACGCCAATCGGCCCGCCGCCGTTCGCCGTGTCCGATGAGCTCTGAATTCCGGTCCCTGCCCGACGGGGCGCGCTGGCGCGTTCTGCTGGCCGGGGCACTATTGATCGCACTGCTGGGCGGGACGGCCTGGTTTTACCATGGCCTGGTCGCGGCCGAAAATGCGGCCATCGCCCGGCACGTGGCCAACCTGTCTGGCTATGTCGAAGACGAAATCATCAACAGTGTCAACGAGCAGCTTCAAGCCCAGAAGCGCATGACCCGGCGGCTGGAGCGCGATGGCCTGGTTGACGAGTCGGGCTGGCGCGCCGATGCCGAATTGTTTCAGGCCCACTATCCCTTCTACCGTTCGATTGCGGTACTGGATTCGGATTTCCGGATTCGCTGGCAGGTGGCCACCGGGCCCATCGACCTGGATTCCGGCGACGTCATGCCGCTCGACACGGATTACCGAAGGCGACTCCGCGATCACGACCCCGAGTTCATCGTGACCGGCCCTTTCGGGCTTCCGGATGACTATCCTGGAATCGTCTTTATCACGCCGATCGGAGACGACTCCGAGCGAACGGGCTACCTGGCCGCGACCTTGACCATCCTGCCGGCCATCGAGTCGATGATTTCCGAACGTTTTCGCGATGAGCTTCGGGTGCGTGCGAGCCACCAGGGGCGCGTGCTTTACGACCAGACCAGTCGCAACGAGGAGCGCGGCCTGGACTGGCAGTCGGAATTCGGACTTGACCTGGACGGAGACGGGGCCGAGGTGGTCTTCGAGCTTGGCATCAGTCCGTCGGGTCGCGAGGAGTTGCGCTCGGCGCTGCCCATGGTCGCGCTTGTCGCGGGGGTGGCGGTATCGCTGTTGCTTGCGGTGGTGACCTTTCTCGGACTCAACGCCACCAGCCAGGCGCGCGGGCTGGCGCGCTCGAACCGCGCGCTCGAACGCGAGGTGCGCGAACGCGAGCTCGCTGAACAGGAGCTCGAGTTCCTGGTCACCCACGACCCGCTCACCGGCCTTCCCAATCGCACCGGCAGCTCGCGCTACCTCGAGCGCATGCTGGAGGACTTTGGTAACGAGGATGGTCACCTGGCGGTGATGTTCCTCGACCTCGACCAGTTCAAGGACATCAACGACTCGCTCGGCCATCAGCTCGGCGACCAGCTTCTGTGCGAAATCCCGCGGCGCCTGACCGGTACTCTGAAAGACCGCGATTTCATCGGCCGACACGGCGGTGACGAGTTCCTGATCGCGGCGCGCCGTGGCAGCCGCGACCAGATCGAGCAACTGGCCGCCAATCTGCTGCGCTGCATGGATCGTGGCTTCGAGATCGACGGCAATCGATTCTTCATCTCGGCGAGCATCGGCATGGCGTTCCACCCCGATGCCGGTCGCGAAGTCAACGACCTGATTCAAAATGCCGACACTGCGCTGTTCAAGGCCAAGAATGCCGGGCGCAACCAGTTCGCCATATTCACTCGCGAGATGTTCAGCCAGGCCCAGCACCGCCTCAATCTGAGCCGGGATATTCGCCAGGCGCTCGATACCGGGCAATTCCATGTCGTCTACCAGCCCATCGTCAGCGTTGCCGACGCCTCGCTATGCGGGCTCGAAGCGCTGCTTCGCTGGGAGCACGAAAAGGGTTACATGGTGCCGCCGCAGGATTTCATCCGGGTGGCCGAGGAGACCGGGGTCATCGGCCGGCTGGGTGAGTTCGCCATGAACCAGGCCCTGAGCGATCTGGCCGAGTGGAAAAAGCTCACCGACAGCCCGCCGTGGCTGGCGGTCAATATCTCCGGTGCCCAGGTCCGCGAGGCCGGTTTCGCCGAACAGCTCAGCGTGATGCTGCACCAGTACCGGATCGAGCCGGAATTGCTGCACCTGGAAATCACCGAGGAAATCCTGATCGAGAACCTGATGCGCAATCGCCGCATGCTGCACAAGCTCGACGAGATCGGCATGCGCATCGTGGTCGACGATTTCGGCGTCGGTTATTCCTCGCTGGCCTACCTGAAGAATTTCCCGATCTCGGTGGTCAAGATCGATCGCGGCTTCATTCGCGACCTGGCCTCCGACCCGGAGGATCAGGCCATTACCCGCACCATCTGTGACCTGGCCGCCGACCTGGGCATGCTTACCGTCGCCGAGGGCGTCGAGACGCACGAGCAGCTCGAGCTGCTGCGGCGCTTCAAGTGCTCTTTCGGCCAGGGATTTCTGTTTTCACGGCCGGTTCCGGCCGACCAGGTGGTCGGCCTGCTCGAGCAGGGCGCCCCCTGGCTCAAAACCGGGCACGGCTTCGGCTGATCTTCAGCCCTTCTTCTGCCGATGCCGAGCCCAGGCCTCGGCCTCGCTGGCCGGAATCGGGCGCGAGATGTAGTAGCCCTGGGCCAGATCGCAGCCGATTTCGGCCAGGAAGGCCAGCGTGGCAGCATCCTCGACACCTTCGGCCGTGGCGCGCAGGCCGAGACTGTGGCCGAGCTCGACGATCGACCGGGTTACGGCCCGCGATTCTTCGGAGCTGGTCGCCGATGCGACAAAGGATTTATCGATCTTGATTTCGGAAAACGGCAGGCGTACCAGCTGCAGCATCGACGAATAACCGGTGCCGAAATCGTCGATCGAGAGCTGAAAGCCCTTCATGCGAATCCGCGTCAGCATGTCGAGCGAAGCGACCGGGTCTTCCATGGCGCTGGTCTCGGTGAGCTCGAAAATCAGCTCCTCGGGCGGGATGCCGAGTTCCCGGCACTGGCCGCTGACGCGGTCGACGAAGCGCTCGTCGTCCATCGAGCGTGCTGACAGGTTGATCGACAGGGTGATCAGCGGTCCGGTTGCATCGTCGGCAGTGGAGAGCGAGTGGCGGGCGCGGGAAAACCAGCCCAGCGCCATATCGAGGATGACACCGGTCATGCGAATCATGAGCCCGCAGCGCTCGGCCAGCGGCACGAAGCAATCCGGCGCGACCATCCCGCGCACCGGGCTGTGCCAGCGTACCAGGGCCTCGAAACCGGCGAGTTGCCCGCTCTGGCAGGCGATCTTGGGTTGGTAGACCAGCCCGAGCTCGCCGTGCTCGATGGCCTGTTCCAGCTCCTCGGCCGTGATTTCGCCGTCCTGTGCGGCGGTTTCGGCCGGCCGCCGGGCCGGCGCGGCAGGTTCGCCGGGGGTGACCAGCATGGATTTGAGCTCGCGGGTTGCAAACGGCTTGGAAAGCACACCGACAATGTTGAGCCCGTGCTCGGCCGCCGAGCGGCCGGCCGCGTCGAGCACCCGCGAGCCCACCCCGGAGGTGATGATGATGCCGGCCTGGCACTGGCGCCGGGCCAGCTCGACCAGGACCTCCACACCGTCCATGTCCGGCATGACCAGATCCAGCGCGATCTGCCCGGGCTGCCATTCGTCGAGGGTCTCGAAAAAGGTTCTGGCCTCGGTCGTGGCGCGGACTTCCAGCCCGATGGATCGGGCGATGTGACCGATGGTCTCACCGATCAGCGGGTCGTCGTCGAGAATCAGCAGGCGATGGTCGGGCATGGCGTGCTCCTAACGCGACAGTACGTCGCGGATCCGTCGGGCCAGGTCGGCGCGGCGATAGGGTTTACTCAAAAGCTGCACATCGGGGTCGAGCCGTCCCTGGTGGGCGATGGCGTTGTCGGAATAACCCGAGGTGAACAGTACCTTGATGCCGGGGCGGTGCTCACGGACCTGGTCGGCCAGCTCGCGCCCGTTCATGCCGCCGGGCATGATGATGTCGGTAAACAGCAGGTCGACGACCGCCTCGCGCTCGATGGCCGCCAGTGCCGAGGGGCCATCACTGGCCTCGACGACGCGATAACCCAGGCTCTCGAGCTGCTCGCGGGCGAACCTGCGCACCAGGTCATCGTCTTCGACTACCAAGACGGTTTCCGAGCCCGGTCCCGGCTGGCTGGCCTCGGAGTCGAATTCGTCCTTCACGCCAATCTCGCGTGTGCGCGGCAGGTAGATCCGCACCGTCGTCCCCTCTCCGACTTCGGAGTAGATGCGGATATGGCCGCTGGACTGCTTGACGAAGCCATAGATCATCGACAGCCCCAGGCCGGTGCCCTTGCCGTGCTCCTTGGTGGTGAAAAACGGCTCGAAGACCCGGTCAAGATGGTCGGCCGGAATGCCGCGGCCGTTGTCGGTAACGGCCAGCATCACGTATTGCCCGGGGTCGATGCCGTGATGTTCGGCATAGTCATGGTCGAGGCGGGCGTTGGCGGTCTCGATGGTCAGGCGGCCGCCACCGGGCATGGCATCGCGGCCGTTGATGCACAGGTTCAACAGCGCGCTCTCGAGCTGGGTCCGATCGACCATCGCCAGCCACAACCCGCCGGCCCTCGCCATTTCGATTTCGATATGCTGGCCCAGCGAGCGGCGCAGCAATGCCTCCATGCCGGCAACGAGACGGTTGAGGTCGACCGGTTGCGGCTTGAGCGGCTGGCGCCGGGCGAAGGCCAGCAGGCGCTGGGTCAGCTCGCTGCCGCGTTGGGCGGCGGTGGTGATCATGTCCGAGATCTCGACGGCGTGGCTGTCCTCGTCGAGTGACTCGCGCAGCATCTCGGAGTTGCCCATGATGACCGTCAGCAGGTTGTTGAAATCATGCGCGATGCCGCCGGTGAGCTGACCGATGGCCTCGAGGCGCTGCGACTGGCGCAGCTGCTCTTCCATGGCCAGGCGCTCGGTAATGTTGCGCTCGACGGCAACGAAGTGCGTATAGCGGTCGAACTCGTCGGCGATCGGAACGATATCGAGCTCGATCCAGTACTGCTGGCCGTGTTTGGTGTAGTTGAGCAATTCGGCGCGCACCGGCTCGAACCGCTCCAGGTGGCCGCGGATGCGGTCGAGCTCGGCCCGGCTGGTATCCGGGCCCTGCAGCAGGCGTGGGCTTTTGCCGATGATCTCCTGGCGGCTGTAGCCGGTCATTTTTTCGAACGCATCGTTGACGTAGACGATCTCGGGGCCCGGGTCTTCGATGGGCCCGGACTTGGTGATCAGTACCATGTCGTTGATGCGCGAAATCGCGGTTTGCAACAGCAGCAGCTGCTTTTCGGACTGCTTGCGAATACTGATGTCGCGCAGGTAGACCGCCAGCCCCTCCGCCGAGGGATAGGCATTGACGGCAAACCAGTTCCCGCCCGATTCGGTCTGGTACTCGAACGTTACCGAGCTACCCGATCTGACGGCGTGGCGGAACTGGCGCTCCAGGACGCGCCCGTTGACCTCGGGAAACGCTGCCCAGAAGTCCCGGCCGATCAGCTCCTCGCGGGGCTGTCCGAACATCGCCTCGGCGTGGTGGTTGATGAACGAGAAGCGCCAGTCCGGGTCGAGCAGGTAGAACCCGTCGGTGATGCTCTCGAGCGTTGTCGTCAGACGCTGGGCGAGCGTACGCATGTCGCCTTCAAGGCGTTTCTGGTCGTCGACATCGCTCGCAGTGCCGTACCAGGTGCCGCCGCGACCGAGTTGCTCTGGGATCCATTCGGCGCGCGCAATATGCCAGCGCCAGCCCTGGCTGCGGCTGCCGAGCCGGACCTCGCACTCGAAATCCTCGCCACTGGCGACGGCTTGCTGCCAGGCCCGGAAGACCGGCCGCCGGTCGTTCGGGTGGATGGCGCGGAACAGTGCCGCGGCCTGGCGGTCGGGGCGCACCGGGCGGCCGGTCAGATCGGCCAGGGCGCGGTTGATGAACCGCACCCGCCCGGCTGCATCGGCGGTCCAGACGATGGCCGGTATGGCGTTGGCGAGCTGGTTGAAGCGCGTCCTGGTGCGATCGAGCAGGGCGACGGCGTGGGCGTGGTCGCGAATTTCCGCATCGCGGGTGCTTACCAGGCTCAGGCGATTGAGTGCCATGATGCCCGCCAGCAGAATGATGGCCATCGAGGTCAACCGGTTGATCAAAACCAGCGCCATCGGAAATTCCGGCGGGGGCGGCGGCGACCAGGCCAGGCCGATCAGGGTCAGGCCGATGCCGGTCACCATGGTGATCAGGACCAGGCGGCGACTGGCCAGTGCCTGCGCGACCAGCAGCGGTGCCACATACAGAATGCCGGCGGCCAGGCCCAGCATGGTGAACCGGTCGATCAACGCGATGGCCACGACCAGGCTGCCGAGTAGCGCGAGCCGGAGCGATCCGGTGACGGATCGGTTGCGCCCGATGGCTATCATGAATTCCCCCTGCTGGGCCCGGAATTTGCGTGCGGCCGGCCTCCCGAACCAGTCCGCGCGCGAGCCGATTGATATTCGCTCGGCATCATGCGGGAAGCCTCACGGCAAGGCAAGCCGGTTTCACCCGGGTTGTGAGCCGCGTCACGCAGGTCATGGCGGGGCGGCGCTGGTCAGTGCCTGGTGCAGGCGTTGGCGCAGCTGATCGCGCCGGTAGGGCTTTGACAGCAGCAACACCCCGGCATCGAGCCGGCCGTGATGGACGATCGCGTTTTCGGTGTAACCGGAGGTGTAGAGCACCTTCAGGTCGGGGCGGCGGGCGGTGGCCTCGTTGGCCAGATCCTTGCCGCTCATGCCCCCGGGCATGATGACATCGGTAAACAGCAGCTCGACTTCCGGGTGTGCCTCCAGCTGGTCAAGCGCGCTGGGGCCATCGCCGGCCTCGACCACGCAGTAACCGAGTCCGGCCAGGCACTCGCGCGCAAACGCGCGCACCAGCTCGTCGTCTTCGACCAGCAAGATGGTCTGGCCATTACCGGCGGCAGCTTCGCCCGGGTCCGTGTGGGCAGGCGCTTCCTGCTCGCTGGTCGCGCGCGGCAGGTAGAGGCGAATCGTGGTGCCCTGGTCGGGTTCGGAATACACCCGGATGTGGCCGCGCGATTGTTTGACCAGTCCGTAGACCATGCTCAGGCCCAGGCCGCTGCCGTTGGCCTTGGTCGAGAAGAACGGCTCGAAGACCCGGTCGAGATCGGCCGGGGCAATGCCCTGGCCGGTATCGGAGACGGCCAGCATGAAGTAGTCCCCGGCTTCGAGCTCGTCGAACGGGCGGGCGTAGTCGGCGTCGAGCTGCTCGCGGCTGGTCTCGAGCGTGAGCCGGCCGCCTCCGGGCATGGCGTCGCGGGCATTCAGGCACAGATTGAGCACCGCGCTCTCGAGCTGGGCCGGGTCGACCAGCGCCGGCCAGGCCGGCTCGCAGAACTCGAAGCGAAGCGCAATGTCGCTGCCCAGCGTGCGGGTGAGCAGCCCCTCCATGTTGCCGATCAGTGCGTTGACGTCGACTGCTCGCGGTTCGAGCGCCTGGCGACGGGCGAAGGCCAGCAGCCGTTGGGTCAGTTCGGCGCCGCGCTGGGCGGCCGAGCGGATCATGCCGGCCAACTCGGCAAGCTCCGGGCGTTCCTCGAGCGACTCACCCAGCATCTCGGCGTTGCCGAGGATCACGGTCAGAAGGTTGTTGAAATCGTGGGTGATGCCGCCGGTAAGCTCGCCGACGGCCTTGAGCCGATCGCTGCGCGCCAGCGAGCGGGCCATGCGCCGGTCGGTCAGCATGCGCCCCAGATGCACGGCAACGCCCTCGACCAGCGAGGTTTCTTCCGGCACAAAGGCCGGTTCGTCGCCGTGAGGAGGGTGCCGGTAACCGACCATGACCCGGCCCACGGTTCTTGTCTTGACGACAATCGGCTCGATCAGGAACTCGGCCGGCTCATTCCAGGCCGGGCTGTCCCAGGTCTGGTCTTCGATCTCGATGCGGACCATGGCCTGGTCGGGCTGCAACAGGCTGCGGGCAAGCAGCGCACTCACGTGCTCGGCGATTTCGGCCACGGGTCGGTCGCTGATGGTCAGCTCGAGGACCTGGTAGAGACAGTCGAGTTCCTTGACCCGCTCACCGAGCATGATCTGGAACTTCCTGGACTCGGTGATATCGCGCGCCACGCCGGCCACGCCCTCGACCCGGCCCTCGGGATCGCGAACCGGAAAGCTCCGGTCGCGAATCCAGCGCACCGAACCATCGTCGCGCACGATCCGGTACTCGGCCTGGTAATGGCCGTCGGAGTGTTGCTGCTTGGCCTGCTCGACCTGCTCCCGGTCGTCGGCGTGGACAGCTTCCAGCCAGAGGTCGGGGCGGGCGTAGAGCGCATCGACCGGTCGGCCCCAGAGCGTTTCATAGGCCGGGCTGACGTAGCGCAGCGTCTGCGAGTCCGGGTCGGTGAGCCAGAACACCTCGCCGATGGCTTCGGTGAGCTGGCGAAAGCGCTTTTCGCTGTCTGCCAGGCGGGCCTCGGCATCCTGGCGCTGCTCGGCCATGCGGTTGAACGAGACCGCGAGGCGCCCGAACTCATCGTCGCCGTCGACCGGGATGCGCGTGTCGAGATGGCCGCGGCTGACGCGCCCGAGCGCGGCGTCGAGCACCTGGACCGGGCGGCTCATGCGGTGCTGCAGCAGCACCGAGATGCCCATGACCAGCAGCGCGAAGCCGACCGCCACGGCGATGAAGGCCGAGAGACTGCCGTAGAGTTCGTCGAGCATGGTCTGGCTGCGGCCGTGCTGCAACCGCCTCAAGGCTTCGGTCAGGCCGATGTGATGAATGCGAAACTCGCGCGAGGCCGCGCGCAAGGCCGGCGCTGCCGTCGCTCCGCCCTGGCCGTCGTTGCGCTCGACCAGCGCCTCGGCGATGCGGGCGATTTCTTCCAGGTGCACCGTGCCCTGGCGCGCGGATGATTCGCTCAGTTCCGCCAGCTCCGAGCCGAGCCGACGGGCGTCGGTGGCGAGCTCTTCGAGCAGCGTGGGCTCGGCATGGACCAGCACCGCGTAGTCGATGGCGGCATTCATCTGGTGGGCGCGCTGGGCCAGCGCCGAGGCCTCGGCGCCGTACTCGAGCTGCCGGTCGAGCTGATTCCAGGTCAGCCAGCCGTAGGCGGTGAGCCCGGCCAGGGCGAGCAGCGTGAGGGTCAGGCAACCCTGCGCCAGGCGCCTGAGCTTCATGGTGCTGCGTTCTCCGCCTCGACCATCATCAGATAGTCCGGCAGGCTGACCCGGTCCGGCGCGAGCTCGGCCAGTGGCTGGCCATGGAGAAACCGGTCCGGATTGAGCGCCGGCCCGGGCGCGAAGGCCGGTTGGCGCTGAAGCCACTGAAACCGGGTGCCAAGATTGGCCAGCACCGACCAGTCCATGCTCACCCGCCAGATCATGCCGTCGGTCGACGCGCGCAGGGCGGCTGGCGACAGCCCGAGCTGGTCGGCGTGGTCGTCGATGGCCTGCTCCGGGGACCGGTGGATGCGATCGATGGCCGCCAGGTAGCCGGCCAGCACGCGCCTGACGACCTCGGGGTGGTCGCGCGCCACGTCGCGGCGGGTAAGCAGCAGCCAGTCGATCGTGTGCATGGCGTTCATCGGGATGCGGATGAAGGCGCCGCGGTCACGGCCGCTGCGCTCGAGGCCGAACGGCGACCAGACGACGGCGGCCGCGACCTCTTCGCGCAACAGCGCGCCGTACATGTCGGCGACATCCATCTCGACGCGCTCGGTGCGGCCCTCGAGGTCGTGAAAAACCGAAAAAGCCGACCAGCCGAAATCGCTCGAGGTGCCGGGCATCACCGCCACCCGGTGCCCGGCCAGGTCGGCCGGTCGGGTAATCCCCGCCGCGCTGCGGGCCAGCACGTAGTGCGTGCGGCTCGACAGCGCCACGCTGGCCAGAACCAGCGGACCTTCGTCGCTGCGCTCGGCCTCGAGCAGGGCAATCGCGGTGGGCGTGGTGGCCGCCAGGGCAAAGTCGGCCCGGCCTTGGAGCAGGGCATCGAGCGCCGCACGTCCCGAATCGAGTTTGTCGACGACGATGGCCGGTGCGTCAGCGCCTGGACGGGTGTTGAAAAGCCCCTCGGAGGCGGCGATGCGGGTCGGCAGGTCACCCACCCAGGCCGAGCCGGCCACGCGCAGCTCGGCGGGCTCGGCCAGGCCGGCCGGGCCGGGCAGCAGCAACGCCAGCACCATCACGCCGACGATGCCGGGAATACGCACGCACCATCGATTCATCATCCCGTCACCCCGAACTGTGCTTCAAGTTCAGCATTTTCGAGATCCCTTTGCAAGCCGGTCCGAGCCTTGCCCGGCTTGCTGCTCTGTCTGCCAGGCCGTGGTCGGTGGGCTCAGCCACCGTCGCGGTGCCCGAGCACCTGAGCGATGCGCCGGCCCAGTTCGGCACGCCGGTAGGGTTTGCTGAGCAGGTGCACGCCCGGGTCGAGGCGCCCGTCATGAACGATTGCGTGCTCGGCATAGCCGGAGGTGAACAGCACCTCGATCCCGGGCTGGAGCTCGCGTACCCGACCGGCCAGTTCGGCGCCGCTCATGCCGCCGGGCATTTCGATGTCGGTGAATAGCAGATCGAAATCACGGTCGTCTTCGAGGATGGCCAGCGCCGCCTCACC
>CAYQJJ010000012.1:0-3619 GCA_964417745.1 uncultured Wenzhouxiangella sp. | reverse complement strand
GGCCACCTGGTAGCCGAGTGACAGCAGCTGGCTCTGGGCGTAGCGGCGTACCAGCTCATCGTCCTCGACGAGCAGTATGCGCGCCTCCTCGCGCGGCGCCTCGACCGTCTCGCCCGGCGTCGCGCCGGACGAGGAGGGTCGGGGGTGCTGGCCTGGCGCGCGCGGCAGGCACAGGTGAACCGTGGTGCCCCGGCCGGGTGTGGATTCGATGCCGACGTGGCCCTCGGACTGCTTGGCAAAACCGTAGACCATCGACAGCCCCAGCCCCGAGCCCTTGCCGCTGCCCTTGGTGGTGTAGAACGGCTCGAAAACCCGCTCGAGCTCGGACTCGGCGATGCCCGAGCCGGTATCGGTCACGGCGATATCGACGTAGTCACCCGGGGGCAGCGGGACGGGCGTCGGCGAGCCTTCGTTGATTCGGTAAAAGCTGGTCTCAAGCACCAGAAGACCACCCTCGGCCATGGCGTCGCGGGCGTTGAGCGCAAGGTTGAGCAGCGCGCTCTCGAGCTGGGCCGGGTCGACCAGCGCCGGCGGCAGCCGCCCTTCGGGTCGAACGCGGATTTCGATATGCCCGCCCAGGGTGCGCCGCAGCAGATCCTCCATGCCGAAGACCAGGGCGTTGACATCCACTGCCTGCGGCTCGAGCGGCTGGCGGCGGGCAAAGGCCAGCAGGCGCTGGGTGAGGTCGGCGCCGCGCTGCGCGGCGCTGGTGATCATGTCGGCCATCGCCCACTGCTGGCTGTCGGCCGGCAGCACATCGCCGAGCATCTCGGCGTTGCCCAGGATGACGGTGAGCAGGTTGTTGAAGTCGTGGGCAATACCGCCGGTGAGCTGGCCGATCGACTCGAGTCGCTGGGCCTGGCGAAGCTGGGCCTCGGCCTCGCGCCGGGCCTCGGCTTCGCGGTGAACGTCGGTGATCTCGGTGTGCATCACGAGCGCGCCGGACTCGGGCGGGGCGAGCGTATTGACGTGGCAGCGAAACCAGCGCTTGTGGGTCGGCGTATGGCAGGGGTACTCGGCGCTGAAGGCGACCGACTCCCCGCTCAGCGCCCGCCGAATGGCCTGGCTGATGCCCTCGATGGTTGCCTGCTCGCCGGGCCGGTCGTCGGTGCAGGCGGCCAGGTAGTCCACGCCTTCCCATTCGATGGGTTCGGCCTGGTCAGTGTCGGTGCGCGCAAAGCGGCGCCAGGCCTGATTGACCGCCACGATGCGCCCATCCCGGTCGAGCACCGCGATCTGTGCCGGCAGCGTGTCGATGATGTTGCGGCGCAGGGTGGCGAAACGCCGCTGCTGGGCTTCGGCGGCGCGCAGCTGACTCTGGGCGTCGGGCAACAGCCAGGGCTGGCCGGTCTCGTCGGCGATGGCATCGAGCTGCCCGCCGGCCAGCTCGGCGATGCGTCTTTTGATGGTGTGCAGCTGGCTGATCAGGTCGCGCAGCTCCTCGGCGCTGCTGGCCGAGGGCTTCGGGGTCGAGGAGCTCATGGCGGCGGCCCCTCGCTCAGCAGGCGGGCAACCGGTTCCGGGTCGGACAGGTTGCCGATGATCATCTGGCGGGTCTCGCCGGTGTTGATGATCAGCGCAGGCGTCAGAAAGACTTCCTCTTTCAGCGCCAGGTCGGGGTGCTCATAGACATCCACCACATCGAAGGCGTCGGCGCGACCGAAATGCTCCTTGCAAAGCGCGCGCAGGCTGTTCACCGCCTTCCTCGAGTGACTGGCGCGACCGGCAACGAACAGCGTGAGGCGGGTCGGTGGGCTATTCATCGGAGCCCGACCGCCGCCGGCGCTCGATACCGCTGCGAATCGAGTGTGCCGCCTCGGCCTTCAGGCGGCCGCCTTCGGTTACGGTACGCTGCTCGCGTCGACGAATCTCGAGCGAGCGGGTCAGTGCCTCGATTCGGCTTTCCAGTTCGGCAGTCTCGGCTTCGAGCTGGATGCGCCGCAGCTCGGCCTCGTTTTCGGCCTGCCGATGCGCAAGCTCGTCGGCGCGCTCGCGCTCGTAGCGAAGCGCACCCATCAACACCTCGCCCCCGGCGCTGTAGACATCGGCCAGGGTCACGCCGTCGTCGCTCAGAACCAGCTCGCGGACCTGGTTCGAATGGTCGGTGCCGCGCGACTTGACGATCGACAGTCCGCGATTCCGCTCGCCGGCATGGATCACGTAGGACAAATGTATCCAGGTATCGGCAATGGTCGAAATCTGCAGCGGCGTGCCTTCCGGCAGACCGGCCTCGTGGTCGAGCAGGCTGGTGCACAGCAGCGTGATGTCGCGGCGCTTGCACCAGTCGATCAGCCGCTCGGCCACACTGTGCGAGAACTGCGCGTTGCCGGTCTTGCCGAGCGCGGAAATCGGATCGATGACGAGGTGGCGTACTCCGGCCTGCTCGGCCGTTCGACAGATGGTCATCAGGTGGGCCTCGGCGCTGGAGCCGATCGAGCGTGCCGAGAGAAAGTGCAGCAGGCCACTTTCGATCGCCGGCCGCAGGTCGATGCTGACCGAAGCCAGGTTGCGCACGATTTCGTCGCGGCGCGAATCGAAAGTGACAAACAATACCGGCTCGCCCCGCTCGCAGGCGGCCTCGGCAAAGTTGCCGCAAAGCGTGGTCTTGGCCGTTCCGGGTGCGCCGGTGATCAACACCCCGGCCGCGCGGTGGTAGCCACCGTCGAGCATGCCGTCGAGGCGCTCGATGCCGGTCGACAGGCGCTCATCGCCGACCTCCCAGCTCGAGGTGTCGTGATCGTTGAGCACGGCCACGCTGATCCCCTCCGGTCCGATCACGAAGGGTGTTGCGTTCTCGTCGAAATTCGACCCGCGCCGCTTGATGATGCGCAGGTTGCGCTGCGAAATGCCGAAGCTGACCGCGTGCTCGAGCTGCACCGAGCAGTCGACCATGAATTCCATGTAATGCAGCGGTCCAGGCGCTCCCTGCGACAGCCGGTTACTGGCCTTGGCCGTCACCAGTGCGGTGAGCCCGCGGTTTTCGAGCCAGTCCTGGAGCCGGTACATTTCCAGGCGCCGGTCACGCTCCCGGTCGAGCAGCGCCAATGGTACGTCGATGGCGTCGAAGACCAGCCGTCTGGCACCCATCGCGTCGATCTTCGCCTCGAGCGCCGCCAGCAGTCCTCCGATGTCGAACTCACCGGATTGCACCAGATGCGGACCGGGGCGGGCATCGAGAAAGAACAGACCCTTTTCCTGCAGCGCCGGCAGGTCCCAGCCAAAGCCGCTTGCGTTGGCCACGATCCGCCCGGCTTTCTCCTCGAAAGCCACAAATATGCCCGGCTCACCGGCCTCGTTGGCGCCATGTACCAGGGTCTGCAGAGCAAGAACCGTCTTGCCGCAGCCCGGGCCACCCGACACCAGCGTCGTCCGACCGGCCGGCAAACCACCGCGCAACAGGGCATCAAAGCCCGGGATGCCCGTGGCGGCCAGACCGATCGACTCCCCTTGTTGTTCGTTCTGCGTCATTTTCGATCATCATCCTCCTGATCCTAAGAATTTCATGCTACACCTATTCCGCCGACCCGAAGCATCCCCACTTGCATTGTGCGCCCGTAACGCCTGTAAAAGCTGATAAACTTCCGCCCTCAACAAGCGCCCGTAGCTCAGCTGGATAGAG
>CAYQJJ010000011.1:7843-26601 GCA_964417745.1 uncultured Wenzhouxiangella sp. | reverse complement strand
AAAATCCGGTCTTGTATGTCTTTTGGAAGGAGACGCAGCAAGTCGTTTCGCTCCGGCCCTGCAGCCTTGGTGGTCATTTCCTGGTTCCCTCAACGTGCCCTGCCCATCATCACACAGATGACCATGACTGTAGTGTTCGGTGTCGAACAATTGATGCCTTACCGAGCCGCCAGACAATTCGAGTTCTGGATCAACACTCCGCCAGACACCGGCCGGGCCGGAAAAGGGTCAGAGCATGAACGACAGGATCATGGCCGTGCCCAGGAAGGAAAAGAAGCCGGCCACGTCGGTGATCGTGGTCAGAATGATCGACGAGGCCGTGGCCGGGTCCTGGCCCGCGCGGGTCAGCAGGATCGGCACCAGCGCGCCGGCCACCCCGGCTGCCAGCATGGAAGCGATCATGGCCACGGCAATGACCAGCCCCAGACCGACCGTACCGCTCCACAGGAATACGGCCACTCCACAGGTAAGCGCCAGCGCCAGGCCGTTGACAGCCCCGACCATGATTTCCTTGCCCAGCACGGAGCGCCATTGTCGAACGCCGATTTCGCGCAAGGCCAGGCCGCGCATGGTGACCGCCAGCGCCTGGGCGCCGGCGTGGCCCGACTGGCCGGCCACTACGGGCAAAAGGACCGCAAGGGCGGTGAACTGGGCGATCAGGTTTTCGAACAACCCGACCACGGAGGCGGCGAGGAAGGCGGTGAGCAGGTTGATGTGCAGCCAGGGAAGCCGCCGTTTGATCGCGAAACCCGGCAGCGAGAGCGCTCGCTCTTCCGGGCTGGCACCCACCATTTTCTGGATATCGGCGCTCGCCACATCCTCGATGGCGTGAAACAGGCTTCGGTAGCGCACCACTCCCGTGAGCCGGCCGTCGGCATCGACCACAGGTACCGAGTCGCTGCGGGATCGATCCAGAAGCTCCACCAGTTCCTCGCGGTTGGTCTCGGTGGTGACGAACTCCGATACCGGGTGGACATGATCGCTCAGTGACTCTTCCGCAGCGGCCAGCGCCAGGTCCTGGATATCGACCCGGCCGTCCATTCGGCCTTCCGGCGTGACCACGAACAGTGACCGGGCCCTGCGAATGCACGAATCCCGCAATCGTTCCAGAACCTGACCCACCGTCATGCCGGCCTGCACGGTGATGAACGAGCGGTCCATGAGCCGGCCGGCCGAGTCCTCGGGAAAGGACAACAGGCGCTCGAGATCCTTGCGGGTCGTGGTACTCAGCGAACCAAGCAACTCCTCGCGCTCGGCATCCGGCAACTGCGCCATCAGGGTCACCGCGAGACGTGGCGGCGCGCGCTCCAGAATCTCCAGCTGCCCAGTAGGCGGCAGCGCGGTAAACACCGCCAGGGCCTTCAGCGGGCTTACTAACGAGATCACTAATCAGCAGACACTCAGCTTGTCTCTCAGCGTTCGTGGCAAGGCGTCGGCGCGCCAGCACAGGCAGCGAATGGAGTGCGGCTTCGCGCAGCGAAGAAGCGCTCCTTGAGTGCCGTCGTGCGTGTAGCCCGGTCTACATCAAGCGCCGCGCTTGTCATAACAATCGCAGTCCACGGACGCCGAGAGACAAGCCCTCCGGGCGCTTCAGAGCCGGCCACCGGCAGCGCAGGCCATGGACCAAGTGCGACTTGCCGAAGGCGAAAAGCGCTTGGGACAAGGCCGGCCGCGCGGGTTCCGCTCGCTTGAAATAGACCGGCTATGTCGGCGCTCACGCGCCTTGCCGGAGGCCGGCTCTGAAACGCTGAGTGTCTGCTGATTAATGATCTCGTTAGTAGAGCGAAATCGCCTTGGTTGCCCTTCGTCGGCCGCCCCTCCGGAGCCTTCAAGTGGCGGGTGCCGAGCCCATCAGTCTGGGTTCGGCCTCGCACGGAATCGCCCGGCCGGGGTGGCTACAGTCCCGGGATGAGTCGGATTGGCGCTGTTCAGGCATTCATTCTGATGGCCTTGCCGGGATTGATGATGGCGGCCGCGCCACCGTACGTGCTGGTGCCCCCGGAGTCGGAGGAACACCCTGAGCCACCGGGTGTTGTCGACATTGTGCCCGAAGCCTCCGATGAGGCGATCGCGAACCGGCTGGAGCGCATTCTGGTTGCAACAGGCTGGTACGAGCAGCCGGCTGTAACGGTCGATGAAGGGGTTGTTTTCCTGCGGGGCCAGGTCCGCCGCCAGGCCCACCGACAGTGGGCCGGCGACATGGCGCGCGGCACCCAGGACGTGGTCGCGGTAGTCAATCACATTCAGTTCATCGAGCCGTCGATCTGGGACCTGGGTCCGGCGTTGAGCGGCTTGAGCCAGCTCGGCCGAATGGTGCTGAGAAGCCTGCCCTACGTCCTTTTCAGCCTGTTGATTCTCGCGCTGGCCTGGTTCCTTGCCGTACTGGTCACCTGGTTTCTGCGCTGGGTCACACGCAGCAGAAAAAAGAACTTGCTGTTGACTGACGTATTCGCCCGGGGCGGAGGCATCCTGGTGTTCGTTGCCGGTTTGTATAGCGTATTTCACGTAGCCGGACTGACCAATATTGCGCTGGCCGTTCTGGGGGGTACGGGGCTTGCCGGAATTGCGCTGGGTATTGCCTTTCGGGACATTACCGAGAACTTTCTGGCAAGCATTTTTCTGAGCGCACAGAATCCCTTCCGGACCGGCGATCTGATTGAGGTCGGGTCAACCCGCGGATTCGTGCAAAGCATGACAATCCGGGCAACCGTACTGATGACCCAGGACGGCAACCACGTCCAGATCCCCAATGCAACCATCTACAAAAGCGACATCACCAACTTTACGGCCAACCCCAATGAACGAATGGAGTTTAGTGTCATGATCGGGCTCAACGACTCCATCAGCCACACCCAGGAGATTTGCCTGGCAGTGCTCCTGGATCATCCAGCGGTACTGGAGAACCCCGAGCCATGGGTTTTCGCCGAGGAGATCCGCAATGCGGCCGTTCTGGTCAAGCTGTCGTTCTGGTTTGATTCACGAACAACCAATGGCCTGCAGTTGCGCTCGGCCCTGATCCGGCTGACCAAACGCGCGCTGATGGAAGCCGGCATGACGATTCAGGCCGAACAGCGTCAACTCGTCGACCAGGTGGCAGCCGACCCCGCCGAAGAATCCTCAGAGACCATGACCGCGTCCGAAGCCATGACCCGCCCGGAAGGCGAGGTCATTCGCAACCAGGCCGCGCTCGCGCCGACGCCCGAAAAGGGCGAGAATCTGCTGGATCGATAGTCCTGTCGACCTTTCGGGACACTGTCTTCTTTCGTTGCTGCTGCGCGCGGTGCCGCACATCAACGGACGGGCTGGCGTGATATATCAATAATCCAGCACGCCGGAGCTTGATCAGGATGTCAACCAACCGTGTCGACCAGGACGCCGCAGCGGGGGTCTGGGATGAATGTCACCCACCATGCCTCTCGCTTTTTCAACCGACCCATCGGGCTCACCCGGACAATCAGCAGGATTCAATACGCTTCAGGAACCTTGTGAAGGTACTGGAGGAATCGCTTCAGCAGCAATTTTCGAGCGATGACATCCAGCCCCTGCTCGACCCCCTGCTGGCGCTCGCCGAAGATCACGAATTCTGGAACTGCACCTTTGACGGACTGGCCGTGTTGCGGGACAGGAATGTTTTTCGTATCTACAAGCTCCAGCGACCGGTCCCGGAACTGGCTGTGGTGGCGGACAACTTTCACACCAAACCTTTGCTGCGCATTCTGCAATCGGCGGATCGGTACCAGGTGCTCGCCTTGAACCGGAGCGAGATGAAGCTGTTCGAGGGCAACCGGGACGCCCTGGACGAGATCGCGCCTGCCGATGGTGTGCCGACCACGATCACCGAGGCGCTTGGTGAAGAACTCACTGACCCCCGACAGACCGTCTCGTCCTACGGCGGCAGTGGTGGCGGCCAGGCGGCCATGCACCATGGCCACGGGGGCAGGAAGGCCGAACTGGACCTTGACGCCGAGCGTTTCTTTCGCGCGGTCGACCGTGCGGTCATCGAACACCACTCCCGCCCATCGGGCCTGCCATTGCTGCTCGCCGCCCTGCCCGAACACCATCATATGTTTCACGAGCTCAGCCACAACCCGTCGCTGATTTCCGAGAGCCTCGACGTACACCCGGATTCGCTGGCCTCGATTGACGATTTTCGCGAGCGGGTCTGGAAAACATTCGAACCGCGCTACCTCGCGCGACTGGCCGGGCTGGTGGATACCTTCGAGAGCAACAAGCCCAGGGGACACGCGGCCGATGATCTTGCAGAGGTAGCCCGGGCAGCCGTGGGCGGGCGCGTGGCTACCGTTCTGATCGAAGCTCGCCGGGAAATCCCCGGTCGGATCGACCCATCGACCGGCGAACTTGAGTTCGACGACATCTCCAACCCCGAATTCGACGATGTGCTCGACGACCTGGGGGCCGTGACATTCAGGATGGGAGGAGAAGTTGTGATCGTGCCGACGGAGAGAATGCCGACCGAAACGGGAATCGCCGCGATCTACCGATATTAGTGCTGCCTTGATGGCAGATACCGCAGCTTTTTTGATTCCAACAGGAAACCAGGGACTGCCACATGCATATTCAGATCAACACCGATGACAACGTCAACCAGTCCGATGCACAGCCGGAGCAGACCGAAGCGACGATCAGAGACGTCCTGGCTCGCTTTGCCGAACAGGTGACGCGCGTGGAGGTTCACCTCAGTGACGAGAACAGCGACAAGAAACCCGGCACGACCGACATGCGCTGCCTGCTGGAAGTCAGGCTCGAAGGCCTCAAGCCGGTAGCCGTGACCGATTCTGCCGAGTCCGTGGAACAGGCTGTCGACGGTGCAGCACGCAAGATGCGGCGTTCCCTGGACAGCGTTCTTGGAAAACGGGAAAAGTACTAAAGGCGATCATCGACAAAACGACTCCACACCAGGAGGTACCCATCATGCTCGAAGCGCTGACACCGGATTTCGATTGGTACCTGATGCTCCGTCACCTGCGCGACCTGGTGCTTGCCTACCTGCTGGCAATTCCAAGCGCCTGGGACCGGGAAGTCCGTGATCGCGCGATTGGACTGCGCACATTCCCGCTGGTGGCCGTTGCCGCCTGCGGCTACGCGTTGATCGGCTTTTCGGTGCTGGAGTCGTCCGACGCGCACGCGCGCATCATGCAGGGCCTGATCACCGGAATCGGCTTCATCGGCGGTGGCGCGATTCTCAAGGGAGGCGGCAACGTGGAAGGCACCGCCACGGCTTCCAGCCTTTGGGCAACGGGCGCGATCGGCCTGTCGGTCGCCGCGCATCGCTTCGAGATCGCGATCCTCATCAGCATCGCAACATTTTTGACGCTGCGATATCTCAAGCCGCTGATGGAATCACCCAAGGCATCCGGGAAGTAACCTGCAGGCTTTCCCGATCTTTACCGTGCGTGGCCATCAGTTTCTTCCAATGGTTGGTCGAAGATCTGTTCTGCAATCACGTCTAGTGGCTGCATCCCCATCAGTTGACGCACTTTGCCTTCAGAGTCCTTGAAATAGATGGCTGGAGTAGCATGGGCACCGATGGTGGACATCAACCGGGTGTTGGACTTGATCTTCGCCTCTATATCAGCCGGAATTTGCTCGAGAGGTTCGATACCGCCGTTTTCACTATTCAATTCATGCGTAGCCAATGCCTCGACCGGTGAATCAGCAGACAAGATCCGGGCCCCCTTGCCCAGGCTGTCCTGTCTGAGAATATCGACCAGAATGTGACGCAGTTGAGCCTTTTCTCCCACATAGGGTCGGGCGGCCCGCCAGAAAGCGCTACAGAAGGGGCAATTAGGATCCATGAACGCATACACGACCCGCTGGGCATTTTCATCGCCTTCGGCAATCCAGTTGGCATTCTCCAGCTGCTCCCAGGCCGACGCCAGGTCGGGCCTCGGTTCATATTGAGCCATGTGCTGCTGGCTGAGGCTCTGTCCACTGCCATCGAGCATTTGGCCGATAAAGGCGTACTCGCCGTCTTCGGTCAGATAGATGGTCAGTGATTGACCATTTGCCTGACCCACAAAGCCGGTCATCCCGGCGGGGGCCTCGAACTGTGCCTGGATTGTCAAACCCCTCTGTTCCAGTTGTTGAATGGGTGCTGGATACTCTGCGGCCGCATTGGTCAGTGGCAGACTCAAAAGGCCGGCCATAATGAATTGCTTGTACATGAAAATCTCCTGGTGGTGTTCTCTGGCGGATAACCTTCAGTTATCCAGTTGATTGAGGTAATGCTGTATCTGCGCCCTGGATAATTCACCGACATGAATATCCAGCATGCGTCCTTCAGTATCGAAAAACAGGGTTGTTGGCATGCCCCGGGTTCCGAAGTGCCCGGCTACGCGACCGTCTGAGTCAAGAAGAATATTGTCCATTTCCAGTTCCTCCTTATCCAGGAAGGCCTGAATGGTTTCATTGGTCTCGAGTTGGTTAACGAAAAGAAAATGAACGTCCTCGTTGGCCCGCTGGGCATCCTGAAAAGCGGGCATTTCACGACGACAGGGCGGGCACCATGTGGCCCAGAGATTGATCACAATGGGCCTGTCTTGATAGTCCTGAAGTGTTACGGATTCTTGCTGCAGGTCGGCAAGTACCAGGTCCGGAAGCTCATGAGTGTCAGCCAGCTGCGCGGCGACAAACCCCAGACCAAACCAGACCACGAGACCGGCCGCCATGGAGCTGAGCACAGGAAGCGGGGAATGTTTCCTTCTCAGTTCGTACAGCATTGCGACCAGAAGCGCCGCAAAAATGCCGGCCAAGGGAAAATAGCCATCCTGCCAAAAATAGAAAATGCCTGGCAGGTCATGGCGATAGGAATCCCAGTACATGAGCACAAAACTGACCCGAGCGACCAACACACCGATGATCAGGGAGACCCACATCGATGCTTCAAGGCTTCGCTTCTGGCGTTTCTCCCACCATTGGGTGACAAGGAAGAATGTGGCCAGCCCCAGCAGCAGAAACAGACCGGATGCGGGCAGGGCAAACCCGCCGGAACAGACGGGCTCCATCAGAAGGCCTCCTGGATTCGCCCGAGAAAGGTGTCGGCATTGACTTCGCCGACGATACGCTGGTTACGACGTTCCTCCCCGTCTGCCCCAATGAACAGCAGAGTGGGTGGGCCAATTACGTTCAGCGCCGCCATCAGTGCCCGATCGGCCGAATTGTTGGCAGTGACATCGGGCTTGATCCGGACAATCTCCGCCATGGCCTCTCTTACTTCCGAATTGCCAAAGACTCGCCGCTCCATGACTTTGCAGGACACACACCAGTCGGCATAAAAGTCCACCACCACGGGCTTTCCTTCGGCATTGGCCTCATCAATCCGGGCCTGCAGATCGTCCATCCCGCTCATGGCAACCGGTTCGGCATCTGTGCCCTGGGAGCTGATCCGGGTCACGCCGTTTTCGCTGGCAGGCGAATTCATGAAGCCTAGAGGCCGCATGGGATCGTCAGCCCCGGCTGCCGCGCCCAGGATGGCAGCCATGCCCCAGGCACCGCACACCAGCCCGGCCACTTTCACGCTGTACTTCCAGGGCCCGGGGTGATCCTTCATCGGCTCGAAGGTGCCGAGGCTGACAGAAATGGCCGCCAGCAGGGTCCCCCAGAGGGCCACGGTTGCTGGCGCCGGGATCACTCGCCCAAGCATCCAGATGGACACTCCCAGCAAAATGAATCCAAAAACGACCTGGACCTTGACCATCCAGGGGCCGGCCCTCGGCAGCATACCGGCGCCAAAGGTGCCGACCAGGATTAGCGGCAGGCCCATGCCCAATCCGAGCACAAACAGCGCCAGCCCGCCCAGGGCCACATCACCAGTCTGACCAATGTAGAGCAAAGCCCCGGCAAGTGGCGCAGTCATGCAGGGCCCCACGATCAGTGCGGACAAAAGACCCATGGCCGCCACCCCGATCAGGGTGCCGCCGCGCTGACGGTTACTGAGTTCGGTCAGCTTGCTCTGCATTTTGGGCGGCAGCCGCAAATGGAAAAACCCGAACATGGCCATGGCGAGCAGACCGAAAATCGCCACAAAGGGCACGATGAACCAGGGGGCTTGCAAAAACGCCTGAAGATTGGCACCAGCGAGGCCAGCCATAGCCCCCAGGGCGGCATAGCCAGCCGCCATAGGCAGGACATAGGCCGTGGAGAGAATGAATCCCTTGCGGGTACTACCGCCCGCGTTGCTGCCCACAATAATGGAAGACAGGATGGGCAGCATGGGTAATACGCAGGGTGTAAAGGCCAGCAGCAGGCCAGCACCGAAAAAGGTCAGTAAAACCCATCCCAGGGCTGCCTCGTCCAGCATTCCGGCCAGACGATCCTGCTGGTTGACGGACGCGGACACCACCGGCTCATCGGCAGGCTGTGTTTCCCCTCCCGGAACGGTCTCGGCACCGCCACTCGGCACCTCGCCATCAATGCTTACAACAGTGGTCTGGGGTGGATAACAAAGCCCGGCCTCGGCACAGCCCTGATAGGTAACTTGCAGCTCACCCCCTTGTCGGCGTGTTTCACCGGTGAGCGGTACCTGAACGTCCAATTCATGGTAATAGACTTCCGTGCGCCCGAAGTACTCGTCTTCCTGGATGACCCCATCGGGTACTACCAACTCACCCGCCACCAAAGCGCCGCCTGCAGAAGCCTCCGCCGCCAGAGCATGGCGGTAGAGATAGTAGTCTTCTGCGATGACCCAATTCAGACGCACGGTGTCATCATCGATGCGTTCGGCCTGGAGCTGAAACGCCTCGTCCGGGGACAGGAAGTTCTGACCACCTGGCACGACGCCCATGGCCGGAGCGGCCCAGATCAGCGCCAGCCACAGAAGCGGCGTAATTAGTCGATACATATTGAATCCTTGCGTGCGATCATCATGTTTACAGATCGAGTACGTGTCGAAACCCTTGTTGCCAAGGTCGTTTGCCATGACAGACCAAACAACCCTAATCGGCCCGGATTAAGGCAGAATTAAGTAACTCATATCAGCGAGGATCCACCGGGAATATGAATGTTTTACTGATAGAAGACGACGACCTGGTGGGTGAAGGCATCAAGGTAGGTCTTGAGCTTACGGGCATGACCGTGGATTGGCTGAAGACATTCAAGAACGCGAAAGCGGTCCTGAACCATGTCGCCTTCGACGTCATCATTCTCGACCTTGGTCTGCCCGATGGCAGTGGCCTGTCGCTGCTGCAACACTATCGCGCGCGAGGCTGGGACGTGCCAATCCTGATCCTGACTGCCTACGATGGTGTTTTTGAACGGGTAGCGGGGCTGGATGCCGGGGCCGATGACTACCTGACCAAACCGTTTGACCTGGACGAACTGGCCGCGCGCCTGCGCGCCCTGCAAAGACGGGCGCAGGGCCGAAGCCGTAATCTGATTCACCATGGGACACTGGTCTACGATCCAGCTGGCATGGTGGCTCGATTGAACGGCGAGGCGGTGGATCTGTCACGAAGAGAGGCCAGTCTCCTTCAGCTTCTTCTGGAGAACCGGGGTCGTACCGTCGACAGTGGTCGTATTCAGGATCGTTTGTATGGCTGGTCCGAGGGCGTGGAGAGCAATGCTCTGTCGGTCCATATTCATAACCTGCGCCGCAAGCTGGGACGAGACTTGATCGAAACCGTTCGGGGCGTGGGTTACCGTATCCCCGCGGAGAAAACCTGATGTCATTGAGAAAACGCCTGATGCTTGCCATTGCGATGCTACTCACAGTGTTGTGGCTGGCTGCAATCGCCTGGTTCCTGGTCGATGTCCGGGGTGAATTACAAGAGGTGCTGGACGCCCGACTCGCGTCCTCGGCACACATGGTGCAGGGTTTGCTTTCCCGGGGCGATCTACAGGTGGATCCGGGTCGGCTGGCAACGCAATCTCTTGAACATCAGGCGCTGCCGAAGTTACCAACCCAGCTTTCGTGTCAGCTCTGGACGCTTGACGGAAGTGTGCTGACCTTCTCGGATGAGGCGCCGCCCCTGTCGGAGGAGCCGGAGGCCGATGGCTTCAGCACGCAGTATGTCGAAGGTCAGCTCTGGCGGGTCTATACCTTGACCGATCCTGAGAATGGCATTCGGATAGCTACGGCCGAGCGCCACTCCTTGCGTACCGTACTGGTCCGTGATGTCGCCGTGGCCGTCTCCCTGCCCTTTTTGTTGGCGCTACCTGGCATGGGCCTGTTGATCTGGGTTGGTGTGGGACGTGGCCTTAAGCCGCTACTGAACCTTCGGGATACCATCCGCAGCCGTCATGCCGATTCTCTGGAGGCTTTATCTAAGAAGGATGTGCCCGCCGAAGTTATCCCGTTAGTTCAGGCACTCAATGGTTTGTTTTCTAGACTGAGTGAGACCATCGAACGGGAGCGTCGTTTTACGGGAGACGCCGCGCATGAATTGCGTACACCACTAGCCGGTATCAAAACCCAGTTGCAGATTGCTCGAAATATCGACGGTGAGGCTCGTCTTCATGCCCTGGCCCAGGCTGGCAAGGGCGTTGATCGAATGACTAGCCTGGTCGCCCAGCTGCTGACTCTGGCCCGGGTGGATGCGCTGGAGCCGCATGGCCAGCTTTCGGAAACGAGTGGAGCGGAGCTGCAACAGGTACTGCACGACGTCAGCGAGGAAGTGAGTGCGGCAGCTGACATAGCTGCAGTGAGGTTGCAGGTTTCATCCAACGAAACCAGTGAGTTTTCCGGCCGAAGTGTCGGTATGCCGATGGACATGTTGCATACTGCCCTGCGCAATCTTGTGGACAATGCCGTCAATCACAGTCCTTCGGGCACTACGGTATATCTGTCGGTAAGCATTCAGGATGAAATGGTAAGCATTTGTGTGACCGACAGCGGGCCGGGGCTGGACGAAACCCGCCTTTCGCAGGTCACCCGTCGCTTCTACCGAGCTGGTAGTCGTGGGACTGGTAGCGGTCTTGGCCTGTCAATCGTGGAAGCGATCTGCGAGCGCTACGGTGCCGATCTGAGCCTGAGCAATCGCCTTGCTCAAACTGGCTTGGAAGCCTGTATTACCTGCCCGCTGTTTCCAGCACGACCGATGTACGATTGACGCCACCTCGCTGGGCGCCAGCCATCGCGTTCGGGCTCACTCAGCTGGAACAGTCAGACCGAACTCGCCTTATCCACACCGGGCGACCCCGCAAAAGCACCTGCTGCAGATCCCCTCTCGGGATCCCCTGTCTGGCTTTCATTTTGCCGTTCAATCCATGGCCTGGTGGGAAACCGCACAGACCTTGCACCACACCCATTGCTAAGCTTCTCAAATAGGTTCTGGATCCGTCTTTCAGGGTTGATCGCTGCATCAGCCTTCATCGCACTGGCATTGCGCAAATTTCAGATTGACACATGGCTCCTCAATCGCACTGATTTTTCCAATCATTGCCTATTGCCATGGCTCACAAGCTAGGCCAGGAACAGCCCCCAGAGAAGCTGATGAAATGTACTGAAGAGCCTGATCAATTGAACGTCGTTTCCGTCGCGAATCCGGGTGCGAGCTTTCTGGAGTTTTTACATGGGGCGACCTACCCCTGTGTTGGCGCCAAGTCAGCTTTATCCCGCGGCTCTATCGAAACCCACGAGTTCGGTACACTAGGGCATGGCGAGAATGATCAGCCGATCGCGGATGGACTTTCTCGATTTGTTGCCATGATCGAATCGGATGCTTGCAACAAGGATATTGTGCATTCCTATGCCGCCATATTCCGCGGGCCGCGCGAAATGAATGAACTTGGTTTCGAATCGTTGTTGTGGGCGCAGCTGGGGCGTATCCACAGGCTCGATGCCCTGGCAGGCAACCATCTCGCCGAAGATGTAAGCAACGATTCCGATAGCCCGCATTTCAGCCTGAGCATCAAGGAACATCCGTTTTTTGTCATTGGCCTTCACGCGCATGCCTCGCGGCTCGCCCGGCGCTTCAGCCACCCGGTGTTGGTGTTCAATTCTCATCGACAATTCGAACAACTTCGCGAGGACGGACGCTATCGGAAGATTCAGGCCGCCACTCGGTCTCGCGATATCGCATTGCAAGGGTGTGTGAATCCCAACCTAGCGGATTACGGCGAGGCGAGTGAAGCCAGGCAGTACAGTGGCCGCGAGGTCGAGGACGGCTGGCGATGCCCGTTCGATTTCAAGGAGCGGCCGTGAACAATAGCGAGATGACGGTGAGAATACCGCCTTGCTCGGCCCGAACGGTCGAGCTTTGCACAGGCGATGAACTGGTGGTTATCGATCCAGAGGGCCAGCAGGTGAGCGACGTGGTCGCGTTTGGACGCCCGGATAGCGGGGAGTATCTATCTTCAGGACGCTCCATTGACTATGCCGCACGGCTGTGGCTCACGACCGGCGATGTACTTTATTCGAATCGCAGCCGACCCATGTTCACGATTTTGGAAGACACCTGCGGGCGGCATGACTTTACTTTGACACCCTGCTCGAAAGACACTTTCAGGATCATCTATGGGGAAGCCGACGAGCGTCCGGGTTGCGAGGGCAATCTGGCCGCGGCACTGGCGTCGTACGATATCGGTGTCGATCGAATCCCCATTGCATTCAACGCTTTCATGCATGTCGGGGTGGACTCCCAAACCGGAGAGATCCGCGTTCTTCCGCCGCTCAGTAAAGCCGGGGATTTCATTCGCCTGCGCGCCGAGATGCCACTCGTAGTGGCAATGTCGGCCTGTTCGGCCGGGCAGTCGAACAATTTCTCATTCAAGCCCATAGATTTTCAGGTTATACGCTACTGAAACATTTCAGTCTTCTTTTCCAGGCACTCACACGAGGAAGATCCCATGTTTGTAGAAACGATCAAGACCGATGGCCTGGCCCATCTATCCTACGTGGTCGGGGACGGTATCGCGGCCGCGGTGATCGATCCGCGTCGCGATATTGCGGTTTATGAAAAGATTGCGCAAAGAAACGGCGTTGCCATCACTCATATCTTTGAAAGCCACCGCAACGAGGACCTCGTGACCGGCTCGGAAGACCTTGCCAGGCGCACCGGCGCGATCGTGCTGCGCGGACCGACCGATGAATACGACGTTCCCTATGCCAGGAGCGTTCGCGAGGGCGAGCGCATCGAGCTGGGCGAGGCAAGCCTGACGGTTCTCGAAACGCCGGGTCACACGCTGGACTCCATTTCCATTGTCTTGCGCCACATCGAGACCGGGGACAGCCCGCTCGGCGTATTCACCGGCGATGCGCTGTTCGTCAACGATGTCGGGCGCACCGATTTCTACCCCGAGCGGGCCGAAGAGGTTGCCGGCCTCCTGTATGGCAGCCTGCACGAAAAGCTGCTGCCGCTAGGCGATCAAACGATTATCTACCCCGCCCACGGGGCGGGCTCGGTCTGCGGGCAAGGCATGGCCAACCGAGACTTCTCGACGATCGGCTACGAAAAGGCGCACAGTCCGCGCCTCTCGCTCTCGCGTGCCGACTTCATCACGGCCAAGACCAGCGAGCACCACGATAACCCGCCTTATTTCAGGAAGATGGAGGAGATCAACGCCTCTAACGGCCCCGGCCTGGATCTTGATGTCCGGAAGCCCGCCCCAATGGGCGTAGTGGCTTTCGCGAGTGCGCTCGAGAGCGGACTGATCGCGGTTGATCTCAGATCGGCGGAGAGTTTTTCCGGCGGGCACGTCCCCGGATCGCTCTCCCTGCCGGCGGACATGCTGACCTCTTTTGCCGGCTGGCTTCTGCCCTATGACACGCCGATCGGGCTCATCGCCGCGAGCCCTGAGCAGGCCGAGCGCGGCGCGCGCGATCTTGCGCGCATCGGCTATGACCGGGTAGCCGGTTACCTCGATGACGCGATCAAGGCCTGGGCAGTCTCCGGGCGCTCAGTGGATCGGGTCGCCTCTATTGACGGTCCCGAGCTCAAACAGCGCTACGAGAACGGGCCAGAGTTTGTCTTGCTGGATGTGCGCGCCGAACCGGAATTCGAGGAAGCTCACCTCGAAGGTGCAACGCATATCTACGTCGGCGAACTTCTCGAGCGCCTCGACGAACTGAAGCCGCTGGCGGAGATCGTCACCTTCTGCGGTTCCGGTCAACGCGCGCTCATTGCGGCCAGCGTGCTGAAGCGTGCCGGCTTTGAAAAAGTCAGGGTAAACTGGGGGTCGATGGGGGCATGCCAGACGCTCGGCTGCAGGATGGCAACGTAAGATCTCGTCAAACTGCCGCGCCGGGGCCACGAAGGCTTGCGCTTGAACAAACGGCCCGGATGTCCGGGCCGTTTCTGTTTGTTATTTCAGGCGAAGTCGATCAGTCGTCGTTGGAGCGGCTGTCGTTGGTATGACTGAGATCGTCTTCGCGACGCAACAGAGCTGAAGAATATTCCGAGTCGTCGCGCAGCGATTCGCCGAACTGTTCCCAGAGCTGTTCGGCGCGCTCCTGGCCTGCGGCTTCGATCAGAGCCTGGTAAGGCCCCGCGTCCTCATCCATCGCAGCGAAGTTTTCAAACGGTGCGGCCACAAAGTAGCCGGGCTCGCTGGCGTCGTTGCCGATCACGTTGTACCAGGTTCCCAGATGCGGATACCCGGATTCTTTCAGGATATCAACGATCGAGCCGACCGATTCCCGGAACGCCTGGTCGTCCTTGACCCGAAACTGATGCAGTCGCACCACGCTGTAATCCTCGGCGTCCACGCTCCAGTCGGGAAGTTTTCGGGCAAACGTGACGGCAACCGATTCGAGGTTCTCGGTGAGCTGGTCGTGGTGGTCGGGCCAGCAGGCTTTTCCCGGTTCCCAGGGTGAATCCTTCTCGGCCCAGTTTTCCATGGTCGTGACGATGTGATACTCACGGCCCTTGCCGCCGACATTGCTCCAGGCGCTCCAGGTGCCGGCGTCTTCGTGTTCGAGCAGGCAGGCATTGCACTAATACCTTCATAAGTATTGCCTCATTCAGGGCTCCTGACGGATTTGCCTGCAAGGCAAAGTGGCGAAGGCATAGTTATTCTACGTCGAGCCACTTTAACGCCGCAGGCGGATTCGTCAGGAGCCCCCTTTGGGCTTGCCTCTCGGCGTCCGTGGACTGCGTTCTCGGCGCTTGATGTAGGGTGGCTACACCGGCGCGCCGACGCCTTGCCACGAACGCCGAGAGACAAGCTGAATGTGGCAATACTTATGAAGGTATTAGTAAGCTTTGACAGCATCGCGGAATGCGGTCTCATGCCCGATCTTGACCCCGACCTTGGTGATCTCGAGGAGGTGGCTGTCGTTGGTTTCCTGTGCCAGCGCTGTTGTACCTGCAACCAGCAGGCTACAGGCGCTGAGCACCAGGATCAGTTTCGCGCTTTTCATTTTTTGCATCTCCCGGACAGGTGAACATCCAAGCTATACATTTTTACGCCCTGTTTATGTGCTCGACCGCACTTTTCGGCCCCTGCCGGGATCCTGACGCGCCAATCCGAAGTCAATCCGTGCTGACTTCGACCCGGTTGCGCCCGGCCTCCTTGGCGGCATACAGGGCCAGGTCCGCGCGCTTGACCAGGTCGCGGCTCTGCTCACCGGCCCGGTGGACGGCCAGGCCGAAGCTGGCGGTCACACTGCCGTATTCACCGATCTCGAGGCCTGCAATCGCCTCGCGCAGTCGTTCCGCCAGGCAGGTCGCACCCTCCCGGCCGGTATTGGCGGCCAGCACGATGAATTCTTCGCCGCCCCAGCGGCCGACGTGGTCGGTGTTGCGCAATTGGCTGGCGACAGCCCGGGCGACTCTCACCAGCACCTCATCGCCGGCGTCGTGCCCCCAGGTGTCGTTGAAGTACTTGAAATGATCGATATCGAACATGGCCAGTGCACAGGTTCGGCCGTAGCGTTCTGCGACGGAGACCTCGTGGTCAATCGCTTCCTCCATGCGATAGCGGTTCCACAGCCCGGTAAGGTGGTCGCTGGTGGCCAGGCGCTCGAGCTTCTGGTTGAGTCGGCTGATTTCACCGGCGGCGATCAGCGCTGCGAGATCGCTGGCCAGATCGTTGGCGGCACGCCGTTCGACCGGCAGCCATACATCGCTCTGCCCGTGTACGGTTTCCTTCCAGGAATCGAAGCTCTGGCGTGGCGACAGCAGGCCGCTTTCCTGGTCGACAGCCTTTTCAGGCTTGCCCGCCCAGACACGGGTCTCGACCTTTTCCGGGCGGAAGAACAACAGCCAGGCATGGCGTGGCTTTCGTATCGGCAGCGGCAGTGCAAGCAATCCCGCCGCTCCGGCCGGTTCACAGAATGCTGCCAGCCCCGTTTGCCCCAGCTCACGCGACCACCAGGCCTGCTCGCTGGAATGATGCTTGCCCAGCCAGCCAACGATGGCTTCGATTGACTCTGCCTCCGGCACATGACCCACGGTGGAAACCCGATCGCCAGCCAGCAGCGCCAAGCCTCCGGCCTTGAACAGTTCCAGCCAGGCCGGCCCGTGGGTCGTCACGAGCTCTTCTGCGTCCGCGAATTCAACGCACCCGTCAACCAGCATGTCGCGAGTGTCGTTGGCCCGATGAATCAGGGCCGCGTCCTCTCGCGCCTGGATCAGTTCGAGCTGAAAACAGGCGGTCTGCACCATCGCGCGCAGGGCATCACGCAGCGCCGGCGACAGAATGTTCCGAGACAAGCCATGGCAAGCCAGCAAGCCCCAGAGCCGGCCACCCAGGTGGAGTGCAATCGACATCGACGCGGCCACGCCCATGTTGGCCAGGTAGGCAGCATGGATCGGTGCGACCGCACGCAGAATTCCCTGCGAGAGATCCAGCGGCGAATCATCGTCCGGATCCCTCGCCGGCACCAGCGGCACGGCCCCGGCCGTTGCATCCGGGATGTCGCGCACGCGCTTGATGCTGTAGATGCGACGGACCTGGGCGGGAATATCGCTGGCCGGAAAGTGATGGTCGAGGTAGCTGCCGACACCGTCGGCCCGGCTTTCGGCGATCACGCTACCGTTCCAGTCCTCATCGAAGCGATAGACCATCACCCGGTCGTAGCCGGCCAGTTCGCGCACCAGGGCGGTGAGCGACCGCAGCAGTTCGTCGCGGCTCTCGTGTCTCGACAACTCGGTCTGCCAGTCGGCCAGGGCGCCGAACAACCAGCGCTCGGGATGGCCGGAAATCGGTTCGAGTTCGGCCACCACCCGCGAACCGCTGCGATAGGGCAGCAGACGGAAGCGCTGCACCCGGCCGCCGCCACGCAGCGACACGATCAATGCGCCGTAGCTGTTCGGCGAATCGAGCCAGGTGCGGATCTGGTCGAGCCAGCGGCGCGTGAACAGCCGCTCGGGGGTCATGGCAAGTGCATCCTGGGCTTTCACGCCGAGGATGGATTCAAGGTTGGCGCTGACCTGGCGCACCTCGAGAAGCTGCTCGTCCATGGCAATCAGCGCGCCGTGCGGCTGGATCGCTCCCGGGATATGCACCGGCTCGCGCTCGCAGGCCTCGAGCGCAGCTTCCAGTTGCCGCTCGTCCATTTCCTTTTACTCCTTGCTAAGGAGCCCAATTTAGCGCATTTCGACGCTTGGCCAGGTTTGGTCAATCGGTATCGAAGCTGTCCAGCTCTACCTGGTAGGCGGCAAAAGCCGCCCGGGCACTTTCCACGGCCTGCTCGAGAGCCACATGATCTTCGAGCTCGTTCTCGAGCCTGGCCATCAGGGCCCTGCTGTCGCCGGGCAGGTCGTCGGCCGGGATCGGCTCTGCGAAAAAACGGCAGGGCACGGTATCGCCCAGAACCGAGAGAACACACCGGGCAATGACCGCACCCCCCTGTCGCGACCCCTCCAGAACGTAAACCCGGCCCCACCAGGCCGCTCTTTCATCCGAGTCAGGCACCGCGGTCCTGGAGACCCGGGGAGCAGGCCGGCCCAGGTCGGACAGGTCCGCCGCCAGTCGCTCGATACGCGGTGAAAGCTCGAGCCCCGACTCGCCATGGTGGCGGCTTGCGTGAACCTGCCGCTCCAGACGGGCGTGCGGTCGATACATGGCCGCGAGCGACTCCGCATACTGCTCGCGCGTCAGGTCACGGCTGGTCAGCCGCTGCATCAGTCGATGGTGGTCGAGTGCGTGGTGAGCCGGCGCCGTGGCCCGGCGCAAGGTCTCATGCACATGTCCGCGTTGATGCCTGGTCATGACCACAAGATAGCAGTTTGCGCCTGACGCTTGCCACGAAGCCGCCGGCGGAGCGTAAAGCCCAACGTCCCGGATTGCTGTGGCACCAGAAAAAAACCCGCACCAGGAGGTGCGGGCTGACATCGTCGGATCGGGCTGCGCCTGGTTCAGAATTCCACAATCTCGCTGTCGGAGCATGTGCTGCTGCCGGCTTCGCAGATCCTGTATTCGAGGCTGCCGCCACCTCGGATATCGGTGTAGTCGGTAGTCGAGCCGGTGTTCTCGATCGTGGCCACCCGGGTTCCGTTGCGGTAGAGATCCATATAGGCCGTGCCGGCGCCGGCCCAGGTGATATCGGCTGTCCAGCGGCCTCTTGTCCGGTAACCAACAGCACCGATCGAAATCCCGACATTGCCACCACTGCTGTCCTCGACATCAACGCTGTGGCTTGTGGAGCTGCTCTGCCCGTCGGCATCGGTCACCGTCAGGGTTACGTTGTAGCTGCCTTCAGCGCCGTAGGTGTGGTTGATCTGCGCACCAGCATCGGTACTGCCATCGCCCAGGGTCCAGTCATGGTTCAGACTTGAATCATTGCTGTCGCTGAAAAAATCGCACTGCAGGCTGACGCAGTCGTAACCGAACCCGGATGTCGGTGGATCGCTTGGTGG
>CAYQJJ010000011.1:0-7743 GCA_964417745.1 uncultured Wenzhouxiangella sp. | reverse complement strand
GCACCGATATCCGGGCCATCCCCAATACCTCGCGCCAGGTTGAAGAAATCCACCGGCGGGGCGAAGTTGGTGTTGGCATTGGCGATCAGGGGGCTGTCCGACAATGGTTCGGCATCGAAACTTGCCAGGCTGTCGTCAACGATTCGTGGCGAGCCATTGCACAGGCTGTCGCCCGGACAGTGGTTGTGACGAACACCATTCATGTAGTTGCCTTCCCAGACGATCGGTTCGCTGCTACCGGAGTAATACAGGCAACTCTGCTTGCTCGGGTCCAGGAAATAGGGCTTGCCGATGAACAGGTTGTTCAGCATGCGCAGCTGTGAGGTGCTACTGCCACCGCCACCACTGACCACGCAGTTGCCTTCACTGACGATGGTGTTGTTGACCAGGTCGGTTTGTGAGGAATTGCTCAGGCCAACATAGACCGCATCGCCCAGGGCACGGCAGTGATCGCCGTCGAGCATGTTCGGGTGATTGACAAAGTAGGAACAGTTGCCAACGACCACCGAGTTCTCGATCAGTGCACTGCGTGAGGACTTGATCTGGTTTCCGGCGTTGCCCTCGACCAGGGTCCGGCGAATGGTGACTTGCCCGTCGTTGTTGAGATAAAGCAGGTCGATGCCATCCGAGGTATTGTGATGGACCGTGCTGTCTTCAAAAATCCAGTGACCGCCGGTGGTGCCGGTGCCGAGCCCATCGCCCCAGCCGCCTCCTTGCTGGGCCCAGCAGCCAAAGATCTCGCCAGTATCCCAGCGCTCGACGCAGCCGTTCCAGCCGATGACTGATTCCCTGAACGTGATGGTGCCGCTGTTGGAGGTACTCGAACCGATATTGCCGTCCCAGCCGGCCCAGCCGTTGGCTCGAATCTCGACTCGCTCGAGCAACCAGTCACTGATGCGACCAGCACGGACACCCTGATTGGACAGGCCATGGATCTCCAGATCGCGCAAAACGACGTTGCTCGAATCGCGGGCGGAAATGCCGGTAGAGGCCCAGTCACCATACGGTGGCGAACTCTGGTTACAGGCCGCAACTTCGCCTTCGCACCGGCCGCTGTTGCAGTGATACTCGACGCAACTGGCGCGGTCGGTGATGTCAAGACAGGCCATTTCCACGTTCGAGCTGCCATCCAGGTTCACGACCATCCAGGCCCGCTCGGTCCCCCACAGCTCCGGCGCCTGTTCGCAACCATCCGCATGGCCCTGCCCCAGGATTCGGGTGGGCTGGTCCGGCGAGGGGCCGCTGGGGATAGGGGGCATGACGCATTCCCAGGGCCAGCTCTGGCTACAGTTGCCGGCACCGGGTGCACCGTAGCCCATGCGGTAATCGCCCGGACCAATATGGAGCGTGTCGCCACCATCAATTCTCGGCGTACCGAGCGGGGGCAAGGCCATGAAGGGATGGCTCCACGCACAAGCCTGGTTACTGCCGCTGCCCGGGTAGGGACTGTCGGCAAGCCCGGTACACTGGGCGGCATCGCCGCCATCGGCACGGACGTAGTAATTGGCTGCCGAAGCTGCGGGAATGCCAATCATGAAGAGAGTGCATGCAAGCACGAATCGGGTCCGTAGGGACCTCGGGATGATCTGTATCATTGTGTTGAATTACCTGACTGTTGGAGCCGCCCTTTCCGGGGCTGGCCCGCGGTTTAAAAACTGCGGGGGATGTCGCTGAACAGTCAGTATCGCAACCGCCCCGTTGGAGGCCCATCTGTCTGGTGTTTGCTGAATGTTGAACGCGTAGCGCGCCATCACGAGGAATGCTGTGAACGGTGAGTGAGCGCCCAATGTGCGCCAGGGAACCTTTTCATGACCGTGCCTGCTGCGACACACACCTGCGGCCTTTCGGTCGGCAGGCGATGACGAATGGGGCTTTTGCGAGTAGTATGAAAATCGCACGACATCGCTGGAGGCGATATGTGGTTGGAAACAAGCTGTGGACTGACCTTCGAAATTCAGGTTCCGACGACGTTCGTGCTCATGTTGCGCCCGAGAAGCGGGTCGCAGCAGTGGATCGTCAAGGAAGAATACCGGCTTCGACCGAGCGTACCGGTCTCCGAATTCACCGACTTTTACGGCAACCTCTGCCAGCGACTGGTCGCGCCCAGCGGGCGGTTTTCGATCAACACCGCCGCCAGTGTCATGGTGCCCGACCAGATCGACCGCGCACCGGGTGCGCCGTTTGTAGAAGTGCAGTATTTGCCCGATGAGGTGCTCGCCTACCTGCTGCCGAGCCGCTATTGCGAATCGGACCGCTTCTACAACATGGCAGTCGAGATCACCGCGGGCAAGCTTCTGGGCTATGACCAGGTTGCGGCCATCGAGGCCTGGCTTCGCTCCGCCATCGAGTATATTCCCGGCAGCAGCAACGTGCCGGTGTCGGCTGTCGACGTCAACCTCCGGCAATCCGGCGTCTGCCGCGATCTCTCGCACCTGGGAATTGCGCTGTGTCGCAGCCTCAGCATTCCGGCACGACTGGTGGTCGGCTACCTTGACGGGCTTGAGCCCATGGACATGCACGCCTGGTTCGAGGCCTACGTAGCCGGTCGCTGGTATGCCTTCGACGCCACCCAGAAAGAGCTAAGACCGGGCTATGTCGCCATCGGCTACGGGCGCGATGCGGCTGACGTGGCTGTTTACAATCAATTCGGACTGGCAGTCTACCCCTTGTCCCAGGAAATCCGCGTCGAGCGCGCCGAGCCTCCGGCCGATTAGACCCAGCTTCTTCATGACCCTGCTTACTGCGACGACTCCAGACCCTGCATCTGCGGCCTTTCACTCGGTCGCCAGTCCTCACCGTAGCTACGGCTACGCTTCCGGCTTGCTCGGTCGCGAAAGCCCCCATCTGCAAGGCCTGGCGCCGTCTCGCTACGGCCGGGTCCTAAGTCAACCGGATTAAACCGGAAAAGTCGCATGAGCTCCTTGATCGAATACTTTCTGATGGCCGTCGTCGGCATGTTCGTGATCGTCAACCCGCTGACCACGGCATTCGTTTTTGCTTCGCTGACTTCCGATACCGATGACACCGAGCGCGAGATGGTTGCACGCCGGGCGGTCATCGCATCCACGGCGATGTTGTTCACCTTTGCCCTGCTCGGGTCGCTGATTTTTCAGCTGTTCGGCATCACTCTGGCAGCTTTCCGGATTGCCGGTGGCCTGATTCTGTTCGGCATCGCCATGAGCATGCTCAACAAGAGCGAAGCACTCGATCACGACAAGTCGGATGCACGACCCTCGCGCGCATTACTGGCCCAGGACATCGCCATCGTACCGTTGTCCATTCCTTTCATAAGCGGGCCCGGCGCCATTGCCACGGTCATGATTCTGACCAGCGAAGCCGCTGGATTCTGGTACACCATGGTGGTGTACTTCGCCATCGCCGTGACCACGGTGTCGTGCTATTTCACCATGGTTCACTCCAGACACGTCATCCGCTGGCTCGGCAACAGCGGGCGGCGGATTCTGACCAAGATATTCGGCCTGTTCCTGGCCGTGATTGCCGTCCAGTTCGTCATCAACGGCATCGGCGACGCCGTGACCGACTTCCTGAATCAGACCAACGCCGGGTTCGGCGGCGACTGATCACCGGGCGCGGACAAGGCCCGTCGTTGCGAGGCTTCGGGTGATGCACCCCGGCTGCGGCGGCAGACCGAATGCGGCTGGACCGTGTGGAGAATCGGAGTAGAATGGATCGGGAATGCCTTGGTTTGCATTCCCTTAAGAACTCGCTGGGAAGTTCCTGTCGTGAAAATCATCGAGACGTTTCCGCGGCCGGTTCGCGTGATAGAAAACCAGTGGGTGAGAGCCTCGGATGGCTGCCGCCTGGCACTTCGTATCTGGTTGCCCGAGGACTCCGAAGACAACCCCGTGCCCGCGATCCTCGAGTGCATCCCGTACCGCAAACGCGATTTCACGCGCATGCGCGACGAACCCATGCACCACTATTTCGCCGGCCACGGCTACGCCGCGGTGCGCATGGATCTGCGCGGCAGCGGCGATTCCGACGGGCTGCTCGAGGACGAGTACCTCGAGCAGGAGCACGACGATGTGCTCGAAGTGATCCAATGGCTGGCCGCGCAACCATGGTGCAGCGGGTCAGTCGGCATGATGGGCATCTCCTGGGGCGGGTTCAACGCCTTGCAGGTGGCCGCACGCCGGCCGCAGGCGCTCAAAGCCATCCTCACCTTGTGTTCGACCGACGACCGCTACACCGATGATGCGCATTACCAGGGAGGCTGTCTGCTCAACGAGAACCTGAGCTGGGGCTCGGTGTTCTTGTCGTGTGCCGCCAGCCCGCCCGATCCGGAAATCGTCGGTGACCGCTGGCGCGATATCTGGCGCCATCGGCTGGAAAATGCGGTGCTGTATCCGGGTGTGTGGATGCGTCACCCGCATCGTGACAAGTACTGGCGGCACGGTTCGGTGTGCGAGGACTACGACGCGATCGAGTGCGCGGTTTATGCGGTCGGTGGCTGGGCCGACGGCTACTCGAATGCCATTCCACGCCTGATGGCCGGTCTGAGCGCCCCGCGCAAGGCGCTGATCGGGCCCTGGTCGCATGCGTTTCCGCACGAAGGATTGCCCGGGCCTGGCATCGGATTCTTCCAGGAGGCGCTTCGCTGGTGGGACTACTGGCTCAAAGGCATCGATACCGGCATCATGGACGAGCCGATGATTCGCGCCTGGCTGGCGGAATACATTCCACCCGCGCCCAGCCATCTGGAAGTTCCGGGCCGCTGGGTTGCCGAAGAGCAATGGCCTTCACCACGTATCCAGCTCCGCCACTGGTACCTCAATCCGCTTCTGCTCGACGAGGCTCCCGGACCCGAAACGCCGGTTACCTGCGCCTCCCCCCAGACCACCGGCCTGGGTGCCGGCGATTGGTACGGATTCGGGGCCGAGGGGGAGTCGCCGACCGATCAGCGCGAAGACGACAGCAAGTCGCTTACCTTCGATTCCGAGGTACTGGCCGAGACGGTCGAGATTCTCGGGGCGCCGGTCGTCGAACTGGAGCTGACCGTAGACAGGCGGGTTGCCAACGTCATCGTTCGACTCAACGATGTCGCGCCCGACGGTGCTTCGGCGCGGGTGAGCTGGGGCGCCCTCAACCTCACCCACCGCCACAGTCACACCCATCCCGAAGCCGTCGAGCCGGGCAAGCGTTACCGCGTCACCGTGCAGCTCAATGATGTCGGCCATGCCTTCGCGCCGGGGCACGTCATTCGCGTGGCGGTCTCGACCTGCTACTGGCCCGTGATCTGGCCCGCACCCAGGCCGCTGACCCTGACACTGTTTACCGGCGTCAGCCGGCTCGGCCTTCCGGTTCGACCGCCCGGGCCGGACGACGCGTCGCTCCCGGAGTTCGATCCGCCGGAACGGGCGGCGCAACCGGACCACACCCACCTGGAGCCGGGCACGCTCGAGCGAGTCATCGAGCGCGACCTGACCACCAACGAAACCGTCTACCGGGTGTTCGGTAACGATGCCAGGACGCGGCTGGAAGATATCGATCTTGCGGTCAGTTACGCCATCTCCAAGACCTATCGGATCCACGAATACGACCCGTCGGCGGCCGAGGTGGTTATCGAACAAACCACGGTGCACAGCCGCAACGAAAGGTCGGTGCGGCTCGAATGCCTTACCCGGCTGACCGCCGAGCCCGAATGGTTTCGCCTGCGCGCGAGCTTGCGTACCTGGATCGATGACGAACCATTCGTCGATCGCGACTGGGACGAGTGGATTCCGCGCTTGCTGGTGTAACTCCGACGGTCGTCCTGTTTATCGGTTCAGGCCGTTTCGGACTGCCGCAGCCTCGATGATCAGGCCGAGCATCCGGGCATAACTGTAGCCGGCCCATTCGGCCATTGTTGCCAGCTTGCTGTCGAAATACCAGCTTGGATTGGTGTTGACGTCGAGCACCCGCGGCACGCCATCGTCGCCGCAGCGAAAATCGATGCGGCAATAATCGCGCAGCCCCAGGCGCTTGAACAGGCGTGCCGAGGCATCCACCAGGTGGCTGTAGGTCACCTCGTCAATATCGGCCTGGAGCAATCTCATCTGGTCGATGTAGCGTGACTCGGGGTCGGCTTTCCAGCCATAGCTCTGAATCGGCACCAGGTCCGGGTCGAGCCCACTGAAGTCGACCTCCATTGGCGGCAGTACGGTGAACCCCTCGGCCGGGTTGCCAATCAGTCCGACGGTGAACTCCCGGCCGGTCAGGAAATCCTGGATCACTGCTTCGGGCCGGTCCAGCTGGCCGGCCAGCCAGCGCAGGTAGGCCTCGGCGGCAACGTCGTCGTGGACCACGCAGTCCTCGATCATGCCGAAGCTGCCACCGCTGGCGTTGGGCTTGATCATGGCCGGGTAAGTCGCCGGCAATAACAGCGGGCTGGCGGTCAGGTCGACGAAGTTCTCATTGGGTACGGCAATGCCCATGCGCATGGCAGCCAGGCTGACCAGGGCCTTGTCGGCGCTCAATGTCATCGAGGCCGGATCGGCTCCGGTGTACGGGATGTCGAGCAACTCAAGAAGCGCGGGAACATTGCGCTCCATTTCCCAGTTGTTGCGATAGCCCATGTCACACAGGTTGAGCATCAGGTCCGGCCTGTTGTCGCGGAGCTCCTCGATCAGGCGTTCATGATTGTCGAAATACGTGAATCGATAGTCCGGAAGCTCTGGAAGGATTTCCTTGAGGTGCTTGACGGAACGGACCCATTCCTCGCCAAGATCACCTTCGACCGTGTAGGAACACGGCAGATTCGGATCGCCGAGCAGTACGCCGATATGGAGTTGGTTTTTCGTGCTGGTACTCGAGGATACGGCCATTGACAGTTCCGCGGGGAGGGTGATAATCGACATCATACTGCCTACCGGCAATCGAATCGAGCCGAAGGCTATCTCTGAACAGGTCTGCACGGGGCAAAACCGATGACTGATTCGAATGACAAGGTTGTGTTGATCACCGGAGCCTCCAGCGGCATCGGTGCTGCTACCGCCCGAGCCGCGATAAAGCAGGGCTATCGCGTTGCCGTGGCTGCCCGCAACGAGGACAAGCTGTCCTCGCTGGTCGATGAGCTGGGATCACGGCAGTCCTGTGCAGTGCGCTGCGACGTTACCGACTACGCCGACCAGGAACGCATGGTCGAAGCAATCATCGACCGGTTCGGTCGTCTTGATGCAGTGTTCGCCAATGCCGGCACCGGCGGCCAGCCGGGTGGTTTTTCCGGCGCGCCGGTGGAGAGCTGGCGCAACATGGTCGATGTCAACATCCTCGGGGTTGCCTACACCCTGCGCGCCACGCTTGCGGAAATCAAAAAGCAGCGCGGGCATGTTCTGCTTACCGGTTCGGTTGCCGGCCGGCGAACGCTGGCCGGTTCCATGTATTCGGCCACCAAATGGGCCGTTTCGGCAATCGGCTATGGCCTGCGCGAGGAGCTCAAGGGCAGCGGCGTTCGCGTCACCCTGATCGAGCCCGGCATGGTGGATACGCCGTTCTTCGACGAGCCCAAACCCGATGCCCTCCGCCCCGAAGACATCGCCGAGTCCGTCATGTACGCCCTGAGCCAACCCGACAACGTCGACGTCCACGAACTCCTGGTGCTGCCCACGCCGCCGATCGAGGACGGTAAGGGTCAATAGTTCCCGCTGACCGGGTCTGCCACCACCGCGATACCGGCATCAAGAACCTGCTTCTTTTACTTTAAGCGACCGCACCCGCCGGCCTTCCAGCCGGCGGGTGCGGACC
>CAYQJJ010000010.1:20133-28603 GCA_964417745.1 uncultured Wenzhouxiangella sp. | reverse complement strand
AACGGCCAGGTTTCCTTTGTGGGCCAGTTGGTTGGCGGTGGCTCGGGCGTCTACGTGGCCGACAGCGACGGCTGGGTTCAGTACGCGGTCGAGGGCGAGGACGGGCTCGCGGATATCGAGTTTTTCTCGACCGTCATCAACGATGCCGGCCTGGTGGCCTTTCGTGCCTTCAATGATGCCGGAGAGCGCGCGATCTGGCTGGCCGACGGCGACAGCGTGGTTCAGGTGCTGACCGTGGGTGATGCGGTCGACACCGATCTGGGCCCGGCGCTGATCGGCACGACCAATGACGACCCGGAGTTTGGCGGCAACGTGGCACTCAACAATGCCGGCGACCTGGCCATCTCGGCCAACGTGGTCGATGCCGCCGACCCGCAACAAAGCTTCGGGCGCGGCCTGTTTGTCATCCCCGTGGCCACCGAACTGCCCGACCCGGTGTTTGCCGACCGGTTTGAATCAGAAGATTCCTGAGTGAGTCTGGACGGGCGTGTAAGGTGAAACGGAAAAACCC
The DNA here is from genome assembly GCA_964417745.1 of uncultured Wenzhouxiangella sp. Classification (GTDB taxonomy): domain Bacteria; phylum Pseudomonadota; class Gammaproteobacteria; order Xanthomonadales; family Wenzhouxiangellaceae; genus Wenzhouxiangella. Next base: position 28,092 of record CAYQJJ010000010.1, on the reverse strand, counting down.
TAAACCTGGTATTCCCGCGGAGGCGCAGAGGCGCTGAGGGGACAAGAAGATTTTTTCTTTGCGTCTTTGCGTCTTGGCGAGAGTTATGGTTTGTCGGGCATTAGCACCAGTAGCCGGAGGCTTCTCTCGCTAAGGCGCGAAGGCGCGAAGGTAAAGAAGGTGAAAGGAAAAAGGTGAAAGGTTAAAGGTAAAACGGAAAAACCCTAAACCTGGTATTCCCGCGGAGGCGCAGAGGCGCTGAGGGGACAAGAAGATTTTTTTCTTTGCGACTTTGCGCCTTGGCGAGAGTTGTCGCTTTTGATCGAGGCACGGGATCAAGAAGCATCCCCGCGGAGGCGCGGGGTTCTGGTTAGCGTTGGTAGCGGATTTCGCCGTCGATGATGGTGGTCTGAACGCGGGTTTCGGCCAGTTCGCTGTCGGTGGCGGTGAGCGGGTTGCGGTCGAGGACGACCAGGTCGGCCAGCTTGCCGGGGGTGATCGATCCGAGCTGGTCTTCTTCGAATACGGCGCGGGCGCAGTTGATGGTGTAGGAGGCGAGTGCCTCGTGCCGGTTCATGGCCTGCTCGGGGAAGAAATATTCGCCATTGGCCATGCGTCGGGTCACCGAGGCGTGGAACGAGGCGATCGGCGAGATCGACTCGACCGGCACGTCGGTGCCGTTGCAGATGATGGCATCGGCATCGATCAGGCTGCGCCAGACATAGGCGCGCTCGCGGGCACGTTGCTCGCCGAGGCGCTGTGGTACCCAGGGACCGTCGGAGGTGGCGTGGACGCCCTGCATCGAGGCCACCACGCCGAGCGCGGCAAAGCGCGGTACTTCGTCGGGGTGGAGGTTCTGCGCGTGCTCGATGCGCCAGCGCAGGTCGTCGTCGGATTCGCCCAGCAGTGCCTCGTAGATATCGAGCGCTTCGCGATTACCGCGATCGCCGATGGCGTGGGTGTTGAGCTGAAAGCCGTGCTCGAGCGCGATTTCGGCGGTCTCGCGCAGTGCCTCGACGGGCGTTTGTGGCAGGCCGGCGGTGTCGGGATTGTCCGCATAGGGCGAGAGCAGCCAGGCCCCGTGCGTGCCCAGTGCGCCGTCGATCTGGCGCTTGATGGCCCGTACGGTCAAGAACTGGTTGCCATGGCCGATCATGCGGTAGTCGCCGAGGCGCTCGGCCATGTCGGCATTGGTCTCGTCGCGCACGGCTACGTGCAGGCGCACCGGCAGGGCATCGCGCCCGGCAAGTTCGCGCAGGCGGTCGATGGCTTCGAAGTTCAGACCCTGGTCGTGGAACGAGGTCACACCGTGGCGCAGCGCTTCTTCGCCGGCCAGTTCCACCTGGCGCTCGAAGCGGGCCTGGCGGTCGGCTTCGCTCATGTCGGACTCGGAGCGGGCGAAGGCCTCGCGCGCGGCGTTCTGGGCGGCCTGGCGCAGAAACCCGGTCGGTTCGCCGCGGTCGTCGCGCACGATGGTGCCGCCTTCGGGATCGGCGCTGTCGCGGTCGATGCCGGCCAGCTCGAGAGTACGCGCGTTGACCATCGAGCCGTGGCCGCTGGCGTGGGTGAGCAGCACCGGATTGTCCGGGCTGGCCTCGCTGAGCGCGTGATGGGTGGCCACGCCGTCGAAGGTGGTCGCTGGTTTCGGGTCCCAGCGCTCCTGGTGCCAGCCGCGGCCGCGGATCCAGGTCCCGGGCTCGGCGGTCTCGGCGGCTTCGGCCACGCGTTCGACAATCTGCTGCCAGGAGGTCGTATCGGAAAGGTCGAGAATCATCAGTGCCTCACCGAACCCGAGCAGGTGGCCGTGCCCTTCGATGAAACCGGGAATGAGCACGCCGCCGTCGAGGTCGATGATGCGTGTCCCGGATCCGGCCAGTTCCCTGAGCGCTTCGGCGGTGCCGACCTCGGCGATGTGCCGGCCGCGTACGGCAACGGCTTCGGCCTCGGGGTGCTCGCCATCCATGGTGATTACCGTGCCGCCGAGCAGCAGCAGGTCGATCGGGCCGTCATCCGGGGCCTCGGCAAGCGCCAGCGAAGTCGAAAGACCGAGCAGGGCGGCAAGCAGGAGTGGACGGAGGGTGCGTGTCAGGGGCGTGGCAGGTTGATTCATGTCGATTCCAGGGGTCGGGTCGGATTGGGCGGCGGTTCGATCAAACAGGGCACGGCGGCCGACAGGCCGTCAGGCAGCTTCCTCGTCGCCTTCTTCATCTTCGTCCTCGCGGTCCCAGCCGTAGTCGAAGGTGATTTCCTCGCCAGCGGCGATGTCGCGAATGGCGTACAGGTCGGTGCCCCACCAGTCGGCGTTGGGGTCGCTGTCGTGGTTGAGGAAGCGCATTTCGTTCTTGCCGTTGATGCCCTCCCAGCGCTCGGCCTCGTCGTTCCAGGTCCACAGCACGTGCATGCCGTCTTTCTGGGTGGCCGGGCCTTCGTAGCTGCCGATCCAGGTGTCGAAAGGGATCGGCTCGCGGGCGAACAGACCCAGGCCGTGAATCGGTGAGTCATCGACGTAGGCCAGTTCGTTGTCGTCGTAGCGTTTTTTGCTGCTGTTGGTCATGGCTGGTGTGATGGTTTCAGTTGATTGGATTCGGGATCGTGGGCGAGGCCGGCCGGGCTTCGCTGGAGGGGCAGGCTGCGTGCGGCCAGGTCGGCGCGAACCCGGCGCATGGCGGTGCTGCTCAGCGGGTAGATGTGGTAGAGCCGGTGGTCCTCGACCACGCTCCAGGCCACCAGGCCGCTGTCGTCGTCGACCTGCTCGGTCACCCCCTCGACCCAGTCGATCGGGCCGATGGTCTCGATCAGGCAGTCCTGCTCGGTGTCGTGGGTCAGCGGCGGCTTGACGCGGGTCTGCCAGGCGATGCCGTGGGCGTCGAGCAGTGCGGCCAGGCTGCGGAAGGCACGCGTCCAGAGGGCATAGTCGGCCGGCCCCCGGGCGTGCTGGTCAAAGCTCAGGAAATCGATGCCGACGTCGCGCTCGGTGGCTCGATAGCGGGCCGTCAGCCCACCCGGCAGCTCGAACGAGGAGTCGGTCTCGGCTGAAAGTACGGCCTGTTCGATCACCGGCCAGAAACCACCCAGGCCCGCGGTGTCGAGCTGGACCTGCTGCAGCGCAATCAGGTCGGCCAGGGTGAGGAGCTGGCCGTGTACGCTGTCAAAGCCGGCCACTTCGGCCAGCATGGCGCGTGCCGGCGGGTCGATGCCGCCGCGTTCGAACAGCTCGGACTCGAGTTTCGGGGTCAGCGCTGCCGCAGCTGTCTGATCGGCGATCAGCAGCAGTGGAAGGGCCAGAAAGTGACCGGCTGGCGGCTGATCGGGCGGGCGCAGCCGGGCATCGGGCATCCTGCCGCCGCTCGCGCCGATGGACAGTAGCTGCCCGCGGGTGCCGTGGTCCCGGGTAACCGGTCGGGCCAGGTCTTCGAGTGCGCCGAAGGCGGCCAGGCCGGGACGGATCAGTTCGGCCGGCTCGAACAGGCTGGCGCCGAGCACCAGCATGGCATCACTGGCCTCGGGTACCACCCGCGCCAGGTCTTCGGCCAGTGCCGCAGCCAGGCGCTCGCCGGCTTCGCGCTCGATGAGCCGTCGTCCCGGCTGGCCGGGCTCGATTTCAAAACCGGCGATCAGCCGGATATGATGCGGTCTTTCCGTCACGGATTCACTCCGAGTGTCCAGCATGCCCAGCACGCCCGTACGATGGTCTCTGAGCTCCTTCGACGACCTCTCCCGCCGCCAGCTCTACGCGCTTCTGGCCGCCCGTGCGGCCGTTTTTGTCGTTGAGCAGGATTGCCCCTACCAGGATCTCGACGGGCTCGACGAGATCGGTTGGCACCTGGTCGCGACCGGCCCGGACGAGTCGGTGCTCGCCTATGCGCGCATCCTGCCGCCGCGGGGTCGGTTCGCCGAACCTTCGGTCGGCCGCGTGCTGACCACGCAGGCCAGTCGTGGCCGCGGTCTCGGGCGCGAACTGATGCGGCGTGCCCTCGACGAGGCCGAGCGCCGATTTCCCGGCCAGCCGGTGCGGATCTCGGCCCAGCAGTATCTCGAGCGATTCTACGCCGAGCTGGGGTTTGCCACGGTGCGGGGGCCGTACCTCGAAGACAATATCCCGCACCTGGAAATGCTGCGAGAGCCGTCCTCAGAACAGTGAAAAGGGTGACTTGCCGCTGCTGCCGCCGCCGCCCCGGCGCCGGCGTCGGCGCATGCGCGACAGCAGCGCCTGCTCGCGTGCCTTGAGGTAGTCGCTCCGGTTGAGTTCGTCGGGGTCCATGCCGCGGCGCTTTGCCTCGGCCGAGCGATACTGGACAAAGTCCCGGTAGGCCTCGATCTCGGGCTTGAGTTCGCGGCACAGCAGTTCGACCATGATGGCGTCGTCGAGAAAGCCCAGCCCGGGAATGTGGTCCGGGATGAGGTCGTCGGGGTTGTTGAAGTAGGCCAGGGCGGCCAGCACGCGCTTGCGGCCGACTTCCTTCATGCCCCAACCCTCGTCCTGGAGCATGTCGATGAGAATCTGCAGCTGTCCCAGGCGGCTGCGAATGAAATCGGTTTCGACCTTTTCGTCGACTTCCTTGAGCAATTCGCGCGCGCTGCTTACGATCTCGTCGCGTTGTTGATGGTCGGTGTTTTCCATCGCCTTGCGGGCCAGGTTCCGGAAATGCTCCAGGTCTTTGTCGGTGAAATCGAGAGTGACGCGCAGGCTCATGGCAGGCTTCCTTTGAAATCGATTCGTTTGGTTGTTGTTCGAGGGCTTCGAAGGCCCTAGTGTACTGTCTGACAAGCCAATATTGTCCTGAAACCGACCGCTTCGGGTCAAATCGGTTTCCCGTTCTTTTGCCGCGATCTCATGGATCTGTCGCGACAATTCCTGCAGCAACGATCAGCCGGCAACGACTCTGGTTCGAAGATCAGGCAGCGACAATAAACAGCGCAATGCAGCAGCCCAGACCGACCAGCCACGACAGCGAGCGAAATAGGTGCAGGTCGGCCAGGTAGCAGGTCAGGTAGGAAACGCGCGCGGCGATGAACAGGATCGCGATGCCGTCGACGACCGACTGGCTGCCCCCGGCCAGGCTGGCGATGATGACCGCGGCGGCAAAGAACGGGAAGATCTCGAAGGCATTGTTCTGTGCCCAGATCGCACGCCGTCGATAGCCCGAAAGTCCCTCCGCCCAGGCTCGCGGGCGCTTGTTGTTGTAGCTGCCGTCGCCGGCCTTGGCGATGCCGGTGGCTACCCAGGGCAGCAGAGCGGCGATCAGGACGCACCAGTAGGCAAGAGTCATTTCGAAACCTTCACGTGAAAGCCGGAAGTGTACATCAGGGATTACCGGGCATTTATCGAAAGCGCTCGGGCTGGCCGGGCACGGGGTACAGGTAGCCCTCGGCGGTGATCGGTTCGCGGAAGCGCCTCGATCCGGAAAGGTTGAGGGTCAGGCTCCAGGGCAGGCGGTCGATTTCGCCCTCGCCAAGCGCGCGCAGCCGGCTTTTTGCTTCCGCATCGGCATCGGCGCGCAGGGGGATCAGATCGCGCCCCCGGGGGGCGATGTCGAAGTGCAGGCCACTCGGCTCGGTGCGGGCCAGAACCTGGTCCTCGATCTCGAGTTCGAGCGAAACCACGCGATTTTCGAGACGCCCGTCGTTGACGTTGCGAACGCTGATTTCCATGACTACCTCGGTGCCGTCGAGGCTCAGCCCGCCGAGATCGACCATCGGCGGCTCACCGGTAACGTCGCGATAGGGGCCGCCACACCCGGCCAACAGCCCGGCCAGTACGATGATGATGAGCTTGTGCGGCACGAGGAGTCTCCATGAGGCGGCAATCACGTTCGCGCATCATACTGGAGTTCGCCGATCTCATTAGTAATCGATAGCGAGGACTCCCCCATGGCGGAAAAGTCGTTTGCCCCGCAATCCACCGCGCTGGTCCAGGGCGCCAGTCGCGGAATCGGGCTGGCCCTGGTGCGCGAGCTCGGCCGGCGCCCCGCCTGGTCTTCGATCGTGGCCTGCTGCCGCGATCCGGCATCGGCGAGTGAGCTCTCGGCGCTCGCCGACGATTCCGAGGGGCGCGTGCAGCTGCAGCGGCTCGACGTGACGGATGTCGCTTCCATCGAAGCCGTGGCCGAGCGGATTCGCGATGATGACCACAAGCTGTCGCTGGTGATGAATGTCGCCGGCATTCTGCACGATCAGGGGCTGGGTCCGGAGAAAAGGATCGAGGATCTGGATTGGCACGCGCTTCAGCGGGTGTTTGCGGTCAACGCGCTGGGCCCGGCGATGATGCTGCGCCATTTCCTGCCGCTCATGCGCGGTCAGGACCGGGCGGTGTTCGCCGCGGTGTCGGCGCGCGTGGGCTCGATCGAGGACAATCGGCTCGGTGGCTGGTACGCCTACCGGGCCAGCAAGGCCGCGCTCAACCAGTTTCTCAAGACCGCCTCGGTCGAGGCCGGCCGGCGCTTTCGCAACGTCATCGTGGCCGCGCTTCATCCAGGAACGACCGATACCGGGCTGTCCGAGCCGTTTCAGGCCAACGTGCCCGAGGGCAAGCTGTTTTCGACCGAATTCGTGGCCGAGCGGCTGGTGTCCATTGTCGAAGGGTTCGGCCCGGAAGATAACGGCTGTTTCCGGGATTGGGACAATCAGCCTATTCCCTGGTAGGTCTCGAGCAGCGCTTGGGTCGCCGGGTGCGCGGGTCGATGGAAGAGGCTGACCACTTCGGCGCATTCGACCAGCCGGCCTTGATCGAGCACCGCGACCCGATCGCAGACCGTGGCGATGACCCCGGGGTCATGACTGATCAGCAGCAGCCCGGCGCCGGAACGCTGCCGGAACTCGATCAGTCGGTCGAGCACGCCGGACTGGGTAGTCACATCCAGCGCGCTGGTCGGCTCGTCGGCAATCAACAGCTGCGGTCGACAGGCCAGCGCCAAGGCCAGCAGAACGCGCTGGCACTGGCCGCCGGAGAGTTGATGCGGCCGGCTAGTCAGGCAGCGCGCCGGGTCGGGCAGGGTCAGCTCCTCCAGGCTGGCACGGGCCAGATCGCGCGCACGTCTTTTTGATAGTTGCCGATGGCGACGGATGATTTCGACCATCTGCGAGCCGATGCTGCGCACCGGGTTCAGGGCGCTTCGCGGGTCCTGGCCGATCAGGGCGATTTGCGAGCCGCGCAGGGCGCGTCGCCGGGCTTTTGACAGCGCCTCGATGGCCTGGCCATTGAAGCGCACCTGGCCGCTCGAGCGGCACGCGGGGGGTGCCGGCAGCAGGCCCGGAATGGCCTGTGCCAGGGTCGATTTACCGCTTCCCGAGGTTCCCATCAGGCCGAGGATTTCGCCGTGTGCCAGGTTCAGGTCGATGCCCGAGAGCGCGCGCGTCGAGGCCCCGGCGCGCTGGAATTCCACCGACAGGTGCTCGAGGATCAGCAACGGCTCAGGCATCCGGGTTGCGTGCGCTGCGCGGGTCGAGCGCCGTCTGTGCGCGATTGGCCAGCCGGCTCAGGCTGGCGGTCAGCACGAACAGGCCGAGCCCGGCGGCGGCCAGATTCATGTACTGGCCGGCCAGGATTTCCTGGCTGGACTCGGCGATCATGCCTCCGAAGCTGATGCCGTCGATGCGCCCGAGCCCGAGAAAGGCCAGAATGATCTCGGCCTTGACGGCGGCGATGAATACGATCACTGCCTGTACCAGCACGATGGGCGCTGTATGCGGCAGGATGTGGCGCAGGATGATGCGGCGGTCGGGGCTGCCGCCGGCGCGCGCGGCGGCCACGAAGTCACTCTGGATCAGGCGCGCGACCTCGGCGCGTATCAGCCGGGCGGTGGTCGTCCAGAACGCGGCCAGCATGGCCGCGTGGACCGCAAGCGGGTGGTCGCCGAGGGCGAATGCCACGGCGATGACGAGCAGGTAGAACGGCAGCGCGTCGAAAACCCCGGCCAGCCACAGCACCAGGGCGTCGAACCAGCCAGCGCGGAAAAAGCCGGCCGTGAGGCCCAGCGCGAC
>CAYQJJ010000010.1:0-20033 GCA_964417745.1 uncultured Wenzhouxiangella sp. | reverse complement strand
GCCCAGCGCGACTGCCCCGGCGGTCACCGGCAGGCCGATCTCGAAAGCACGCGCGGTCGCGGCCAGGCTGCGCGCGAAGATATCCTGGCCGAGCCGGTTGGTGCCCAGCCAGTGCTCGCGCGATGGGCCTTCCCACATGGCGCCGGTCGCCAGCGCCCAGTCGCCGCCCCACCAGCCGAGCCAGACGCCGATGGCGATGCTGGCAAACCCGGCCACGATCAGTGCGGCCGGGTCAGTCCGGGCACCGCCGGGGCGCATCAGGGCCGCGCGGCTCATGGCAGGCGCGGGTCGAAGCGCCGCGACAGCCACTCCGACAGGATCTGCATGAGCGCAAAGCTCACCCCGCCCAGACCGACCACGGCCATGATCACAGGCTGATCGCCAGCCAGGATGGCGTTGTAGGTCAGAAGTCCCAGCCCGGGAATGCCGAAGTGGCTCTCCAGCACCAGGCTGCCGGCGATGACCAGCAGCGGCAGCGAGAACAGGGTGCGGGTCATGATCGGCAGCCAGGCGTTGGGCAGCACATGGGCCAGCATGATGCGGGCTGGTGTCGCGCCCCAGGCGCGGGCGGTGCGGACGTGTTCGGCACTGATCCCGTCGGCGAGTACGGCGTGGAAAAAGCGCAGGTTGTGTCCGAGATTGACGACCACCAGCGCAAGCGTCGGAATGGCGATGTGCTGAAGGTAGCTGGCTGGGCCGTCGACCGACCAGCCGCGTGCCGGCAGGCCACTGGTGGTACCGGCCGCGACCGCCTGGCCGACGATGACCACGATCACGAACGACACGCTCATGCTGGCCGCCGACAGGTTGGTGAGTACCCGCTCCGGCCAGCGTCCGCGCTGCCAGGCCGACACCATCGCCAGGGCCAGCGCCAGAACCAGCCCGATCAGGAAGCCCGGCAGCAGCAGCGCGATCGATACCGGCAGGGTTCGCGCCAGCAGCGCGCGTACCGGCTCGCCGGTGCGCCAGGAGTGGCCCAGGTCGAGCGTGACCAGCGAATGCAGGTAGCTCAGGTAGCGGGCCGGCAGTGGTCGGTCCTGGCCGAGTGCCTGTCGGGCCTGCTCGATCTCGACGCTGGTGGGGTTGGCACCAAGGCGTTCCCAGACCGGGTCAGGGCCGAATTGCACCGTCAGCACGAAGCTCAGCGCGGTTACGCCGGTCAGCAGTGCCAGGGCACCGATCAGTGATCGGCCGGCGAAGGTCTCAGTCGGATGGTCGGGGCGGGTCAACATCGACGAAGCGCAGGAAGTATCCACCCAGGATTTCACGGTCGGGCAGCATGGTCACCTCTGGCTGCCAGAGAAACAGCCGGGTGCGGGCCAGGCCGCTCAGGACCACGCAGTCGTCGATGACCATGGCTTCGAGTTCGCGGTAGAGTGCGCGCCGCTCCGGGCCCTCGGGCATCGTCGAGGCGCGCTCGAAGCGCTGGTCGAAGTCCGGGTTGGCGTAGTTGAAGCTGTTGGCGCCGGGTGCGGCATTGGGGCCATGGAAAAGCTGGAGGCTGTACTGGGCGTCGGGGTAGGCCAGGGTCCAGCCGAGCATGAACACATCGAGCTCGCGCCGGGCCAGGGCGCGGCTGAAGTCGCCGAAGCTGGCAAAGCCGCGCGGCTTGAACATCGACTCTGGCAGGCCCGCCTCGCGCATGCGGGCGCGGAACTGCTCGAACATCTGGCGCTGGTGGACGCTGCCCTCGAGGCCGAATACCAGGTCCGGCAGCTCGCCGGTCTGCCATCCGGCATCGGCCAGGCGCTCGCGAGCGCGTTGCGGTGCGTGTTCGACCGGGGCGGTGTCGGCCTCGGGGTCGAAGCTCGCCAGACCGGGCGGGATCACGCCGGGAAAGACCTGGCCGAGTCCGTGATGGAAGGTCTCGTTGTAAGCCGACCAGTCGAAGGCATCGCGGATGGCGCAGCGCAGCTTGCGGTTGCGCCGGGCCTGGTCCGGGTCGTCGTGGTGGCCGATGGCCGGGTTGTCCATGTTGAAGCCGAAAAACACGAAGCCCGATTCCGGCGCGGCATGGTGGCGGTAGCGCGCCGCGATGTCGTCGCCGAAGCGGGGCGGGTTTGTGCTCTCGAGGACCCGACCGGCCTGCTCGGGCGGCACCATCACACTGTCGACCGCCGCGCCGGTAAAGCTGGTCCAGCGCGCGCCCGGCTCGGAAATGAACGCCAGTTCGAGGCGATCGATCATCGGGTAGGGGCGGTCGGCCAGCCGGTCGAGTCCGAGCTCGACGTGGCGCCGGGAATCGGGATCGAAGCCTTCCTCGGCCAGGTCGATCCGGCCCCGGTCGAACCCCGGATTGCGGCGCATGAGTGCGCGTGTTTCGTCGATGGATTCGAGCACGAACGGCCCCGAGCCTACCGCGTGGCTGCCCAGTTCCGGGCCGTAGTGTTCGACCGCCTCGCGCGGTACCACCGCCGCCATCGCACTGGCCAGCGTATGGGCAAGCTGCGGAAACGGACGGTCGAGGCGGATCTGCAGGGTGTGGCGGTCGAGTGGGCGCAGGCCCTCGACTTCGGCATCGTAGTCGGCTCCGGCCTCACCCCAGGCGTCCAGCCCGACGATGCGGTCGCGCCACAGCCAGGCACCGCGCGAGCCGGTGTCGGGGTCGAAATGGCGCTTGAGCGAATAGACCACGTCCGAGGCCACGACCTCCCGGCCCCGGCCGTCGGGAAAAGCCGGATCATCGATGAAATGGACCCCCTCGCGCAGCGTGATGGTGTGGGTCAGCCCATCGTCGGAGACCTCGGGCAGTTCGGCGGCGAGGTTGGGTGCGAGCTCGTAGGGCCGCGCGAGGTAGCGATACCGATAGAGGGTGTCGTAGGCGTTGACCACGACAGCGCTGGCGTAGACCGTACCGGCGCGCACCGGGTCGATGTTGCCCGGGACGCCGTCGAGGGCGTGGCGGTAGACGCGCTCGTCCGAGCGCTCCGGCGCCTCGGGGCCGCACGCTGAAGTCGAGATTAAAACGAATAAAAACAAAAACCTGGCAAGCAATTCAATGCCCTTTATGCCCGTGTGGCGCCCGCGCAGAGTACCCCAGCACTGCACAGGCGACAAGTCGATATGGCCGAATTCGGCGAAAAATGTCTTGCCGAAAATGGCTTTAGCCTGTAAAGTCTTGGTGTGCGCGCTCGATGATCGTCGGTAGACCGACGCGATGGCCCACGAACTCTGGCCAACGCTACAGATCGGGACCGTCAAGCATGATCGGCAACGAACGCGACGGGGGTATAGCCGCTGCCGCCGCGAGGGCAAGCCGCATCGAGTCGTTGCTCATAGACTGCAAAGGGCGAAGACATGTTTCTGACCAACAGCATTGCCATGAACGAAGCGCCTCGGGTCGATCCCCGAAAGGCGCACGGCTTCCTGTCCTACGGAGAATGCCGATTCGCGGTTCAGCGCATTGCCCCGCTCGGCGCGACCGAGCCCGTGCCCTCTGGCTGGCACGAAATGCTGATGCGTCCGCAGGGACGTCTCGGCTGGATTGCCCCGGATCGCCTCGTGTACGCGCTGTACCAGCGCTCCGGCATGCTCGCCATCGATCGGGCGGTGATCCACATCGGCACCGACTGGCTGAGCCGGTACGGCGATGGCCGATCCAGGCTCAGTATCAACGTTCACCCCGAAACGCTCGCCCAGGCCGATGGCTGCGACTGGCTCGAACAGGTGCTCGACAACTGTTGTCTCGATCCGGCCTGCCTCTCACTGGAGATCATTGAGTTCGGCGAGACGGTCAACCTTTCACGCTTCACCCGCGAGCTGCGCCAGCTTCGCGAGCTCGGGGTGTCGATCGCGCTCGATGATTACGGCAACGGCACCTCCAACCTCAGCCTGTTGGCCGAAGGCTGTGTCGACTACCTGAAACTCGACCGCTCCATCGTCTCGGGTATGCATGACAAGCGTCCCTACGCCGACCTGCTTTTCGGTATTCACCGAATGGCCGCCGACCTCGGGGTGCAGACCGTCGCCGAGGGCGTCGAGACCGAGCGCGATGTCCGGCTGCTCGAAAAACTTGGAATCAATTGGGCACAAGGGTATTACTATTCCGTTCCTTCGCTGATCAGCGAATGACGATTCAACCACTTTTACAGGAGCCCTGACATGGGAATGAAACAGACCCAACCCGAACCCGATATTTCCTGGATGATCCGCTCGGTCGAGCTGATGCTGCGCCCGGTGGCGCGCATTTTCGTCGGCAAGCTGTCGTGTACCGTGGCGGTCAACCTGCTGCGAGAGGCCTATATTCGCGAGGCGCGGCGCTACATCGAGCGCACGACGCCGAACAAGCGCATCACCAAGTCGTCGCTGGCGCTGTTGACCGGGCTCGATACGCGCATGATCTCGGCAATCGATGCGGAGGGGGAGGAGCAGCGTGCGGCGCTGTCGATCGGTGACGTTTGCCCGGAAGCCTCGGTGCTCGACACCTGGGCGCGTGAGCCGACCTACCTTGATCAGGCCACCGGCAAGCCCCGCCAGCTGCCGATCTACGGTCGTGGCGTGAGCTTCCAGACCCTGGTCGGTCGCGCGGCCGGTCGCAACGTGACCTGCAACACCGTGCTCGACCGCCTGACCGAATCCGGCAACCTGCGTGTCGTCGAGGGCGACTACGTCGAGCTGGTTTCGCAGCATTACATGCCGGTCAACCCCTCCGAACGCACCGCCATCGAGGCCGGCAGCGCATCGCTCAATCGGCTCGGGCGGTCGGTCTCGCACAACATGATCGAAGACAGCAGTATCCCCCGCTGGCTGCAGCAGGACCGCTGGTCGGCGCGCATTCCGGTCGAGGCCGTGGCGCCGCTCCGGGCGCGCCTGAGAGATGTCGTCGAGCAGCAGATTCTCGAAGTCGAGCAGGAGCTCGATCAGGCCGAGCAACCGGTCCAGCGCGATGACCAGGTCACGGTGGGCTTTGGCTGGTTTTACTGGGAGTCACCGGATCAATCCCTCGATCGGTGACGCCCGTTTCGCCCAAACGACCCGAATGGTCACAAAGCGGCCAGGACCTGGCCCGAGGAGACGACACCATGAGCAAGCAGACGATTGAAAAAAGCGGTTCCGGCCTGATGCGAGACGAAAGCGGGCCGCGACGGCGCGATGCCGAGAGAAGTGGCTCGGGCCTGATGCGGGCCGGCCTGCTCGCTTTCTGTACTTTGCTGGCCAGCTCGGCCATGGCTTCCGATCAAGCGACGCTCGAGCAGGTGTCGACCGACCGGGCGGTGCTGACCGTCGAGCTCGACGGTGAGCTGTTTGTCGGTGTCGGCAAGAATCAGGACGGCTATTACGCCGTCGACCTTTATCGTTTCGACTCGGAGGGCTATGGCACGGACTCGCAAGGCTCCGGTTCGGGAAACAGCACGGATTCTCAAGGCTCGGGCTCCGGCAGCAGCACGGATTCTCAGGGCTCGGGTTCCGGTGAGTCAACCGACTCCGACTCCCAGGGTTCGGGGTCGGGGGACAGCACGGACTCGCAAGGTTCGGGTTCGGGCAACGCCACCGGCAGTGACGAAGCGACTGACCCGGTACGCTGGGGTCACGCAGAAGTCATCGTGACCGCCGAAGACCAGGCCGAGGCGGTCATTTACCAGATAGAGGGCGATCAGCACCAGGAAGTGGCTGTCATTACACACGTCACCCTGCGTTAAACCTGCCTGATTCACCACCTTTCCGTCGAGAGACGCGTCCAGACGCTGTGCCTGGGAGTGTCGCAGTAGGCAGGGTGGTGAATCAGGCAAGTTAATGGGCGTTGTCGACCGCCTCCCCCCTTCCCCAAGGGCGGTCGACGGCGTGGTTGGCCCGGCCCCGGCATCTCTGATGCCGGGGTTTTTTTTCGGGTCATCCAGTGGATTGCCGTGACAATCCTTTAAATCATGGGCTTGTAGACTGCCACCGCGGCAGTCCCGACGAACATCAGCAGGGCGAACAGGAAGAGGATGATTCCGGTGCGGCGTTCGCGCGACCGGAACGCGGCGATGCCCAGGCCGATATAGGCGAGCACCATCAGCAGTTTTACCCCGAACCAGGACAGCAGCGAAAACTGCATCTGGATCCACAACGCGATGCCGGAGAGAAACAGCAGCGTATCGATCACGTGCGGACCGACGCGCGCGAACGGGTGTGCGAGCGGGCGGTTCATGACCAGCCGCATGTGCCCCCGTACCCCGAATCCGACAACGCTGATCAGGGCGAGAACAACATGCAGGTTTTTCAATAGCAAATAAATACTCACAGGCCCACTGGCTCCTCAAAAACAAAGTTGAATTCATTCCGGCAGCGAGACGGCATCGGCGATCGCTGCCACCATTTCCGGCGCAGGTCTTCGAGTCGCCACGCTCCTCGCCTCTTTGATCAATGCGCCGGGTCAGCCACTCCTCGATTCGCGGTATCGAGCGCTTCGAAAAGACCGGCTGGCACGCAGGGTTGCAACGACCAGGGGAGCCCATGGGGCTCAGCCCCGAAGCTGCTTGATTCTACCAGCCCGAGCAGCGGGCCAGCCATCGTGGCCGGGTCGCGTCGTCTTCGAGCAGCCAGTAGCCGCGATGCTGGGCGGCTGTTGCACAGGCATGGTTGGGCAGAATGCGCAGCCGCGTGCCGATCGGAAAATCTCCCAGGTTCAGAGGCTTGCCGTCCGCCTGCCCGACAATCCCGTGCTCCTGGTTGACATGGGTAACGATCACTTCGCCAAGCGACCGGCCGACGGTATCGCGCACCAGGCCATAGCCCCGATCGGGCGCTGCCGGCGCGCGGCCGCGATCACGCGATAGCGCCATCCAGCCGGCGTCGACCAGGACCTCACCGGTACTGGCGCGGTGGCCGATCACTTCAGTTAGTACCGACAGCGCGATATCTTCAATCCGGCACACGCCCAGACCGGCCATGACCAGGTCCTGGAAAACGTGGACGCCGGCACGCACTTCGGTCACTCCGCTCAAGTCGGTGGCAAACGTGGCGGTGGGTGTCGAGCCGACGCTGACCACCGGCGCTGCGTGGCCGGCCGCGCGCAGCCGTTCAGCGGCCTCGAGCGCGGCGTCGCGCTCGCGATCGGCCATGGCTTCGATGCAAGCGGTGTCGGTGCATTGGTAGGAGCCACCGGCGTGGACCATCACGCCGGCGACTTCGCATTTGCCCCGGGCCAGAATCTCGGCGGCCTCGATCAATTCCGCTGCGGCCGGGTCGAACCCGGCGCGTTGGCCGTCGGCGTCGATTTCCAGCAGCACACGGAAGGACTGGCCCAGGCTGGCCGCCGCGTCGGTGACCGCGTGCGCGGTCTGTGGGTGATCGAGGACCAGCGTCAAGGCCATGCCGCGGCGCAAGCGCTCGGCAATGCCGGGCAACTTGCCGGGCGCCACGCCGACCGCGTAGAGCAGGTCGCTGATGCCCATGGCGAAGAAGTGGTCGGCCTCGGCCAGCGTCGAGACGGTCGCCCCGCCGGGGTGTCCGGCCAGCATCAGCCGGGCGATTTCGAGGTTCTTGCAGGTTTTCAGATGCGGGCGCAGTGGCACGCCGAGCGTCGCGAGCCGCTCGTTCATGCGCTCGATATTGGCCTGCATGCGCTTGTGATCGATCAGCAGGCTCGGTGTAAACGATGTTTCGTTTCCGTAATCGGGCATCAGCAAGACAGTATGGTGGCGAGGCTTTTTTGCTAGTGTACTCCCCGTGAGGCAGGAGAAAGAATTGACCAATACCAGAGCGCTGGAAAATCTCGTCGAATCGGTGCTTGCCAGGCTCGGGCGGCATGTGGTCATGGGCCTGCCGCTCGGTCTGGGCAAGCCCAATCGGTTGATCAATGCCTTTTACGAGCGTGCGCGAGCCGAGCCGGATATCCGGCTCGACATCGTCACCGCGCTGAGCCTGGACCCGCCGCAGCCCGGCCACTGGCTCGAGGCCCGGCTCATGGCGCCCATCGTCGAGCGCCAGTTCGGCCCCGAGTACCCGCGTCTGGCCTATCTTGTCGACCTCGCTGAAGATCGCGTGCCGGCCAATATCTCGATCACCGAGTTCTATTTTCAGTCCGGCGCGGCGCTCGGGCACTCGACCATGCAGCGGCGCTACATCTCGTCGAACTACACGCATGTAGCCCGGGACCTGGTCGACCGCGGCATCAACCTGACCGCGCAGCTCATCGCCGGTCCCGAGGACGGTCGCTACAGCCTGTCCTGCAACCCCGATGTCAGCCTCGATCTCAAGCGGCTGCTGAATCGAAAGCCTGGTCGCCGGCACCTGACGCTGGGGCAGGTTCACCCCGAGCTGCCGTTCATGCACGGCGATGCAGTCGTCGACGCTGATTTCTTCGATGAGATCCTCGAAGAGGATCCGGGCCAGCGCCTGTTTGCCCTGCCGCGCCTGCCGGTCTCGGTGCAGGACCACGCGGTCGGCTTTCACGCTTCGCGCCTGGTCGCCGACGGTGGCACCCTGCAGATCGGCATCGGCTCTCTCAGCGATGCGCTGGTCCACGGCCTGACGCTGCGCCATTCCGACAACGACGGTTATCGGCAGGCACTGGATCGGCTCGGCGTCGAGCCGGGCCCGCTGGACGACCTGGAGCCCTTCCGGGAAGGCCTGTTCGGCGCCAGCGAGATGTTCATGGATGGCTTCATGCATCTTTACCGGGCCGGGATTCTCCGGCGCGAGGTGTTCGACGACCTCGCGCTCCAGAAGCGCGCCAATGACGGCGAGGCGCTCGACCAGGCCGGTACCGGTACGCTGATGGAGGGCGGCTTCTTTCTCGGCAGTAACGAGTTCTACGACTTCCTGCGCGGCCTGGGCGACGACGAGCGCCCGCGCTTTCGCATGCACGGCGTCGGGCGCATCAACCAGCTCTACGGGGGCAGCGAAGAACTCGAGCTTGCCCAGCGCCGCCGCGCCCGTTTCATCAATACCTGCATGATGGTCACCGCCACCGGCGCGGCCGTGTCCGACGGCCTGGCCGATCATCAGGTCGTCTCCGGGGTGGGCGGGCAGTACAACTTCGTGGCCATGGCGCACGCGCTGGCCGATGGCCGCTCTGTCCTTATGTTGCGCGCGACTCGTGAATCGGGCGGCGAGCGCCGCTCGAACATCGTCTGGGAATATCCGCACACCACCATCCCGCGCCATCTGCGCGATCTGGTCGTGACCGAATACGGCGTGGCCGATCTGCGCGGGCGCACCGACGAGGAGTGCATCCAGGCCCTGGTCGGTATCACCGATGCCGAGTTCCAGGATGAGCTGGTCGAGACCGCGCAGCGCCACGGCAAGCTGGCCCGCGGCTGGACAGTTCCCGAATGCGCCCGGCGCAACCGGCCCGAAAACCTGGAGGCGGTGTTCGGTGACCGGTCCGGCGCCTTTCCGCGCTACCCCTTCGGCAGTGATTTCACCGCTACCGAGCAGCGCCTGATCCCCGCGCTGCAGTCGCTCAAGGCGCTCTCGGCGAGCAAAGTGAAGATGCTTGCAGCCGTGCTGCGCGGCCGGCCGGGCGATTTCACCGAGGCCCTGGAACGGCTGGGACTCGATGCGCCCGGCTCGCTGCGCGAGCACGCCGTCGCCCGGGCGCTGGCTTCGGTGCTGGCAAAGTCGGAATGAGTGCCCCTGGCGGAACCTGTCGCTGGCACGAGCCGGCAGGGATTTACGTTACTGTGTCCGGAACGGGACGAAGCAGTCCCCGGAATCCAGATTACCAATCATGAATCACAGATAACCACACCCCAAGGAGCGAGGCGAAATGAACAACGATGAAGCAATGGTGATGGCGGCCGTCGGCATGGGATTTTTCGGGCTGCTGATCGGCCTGGTCATCATGGTTTTCTTCCTGCTGACATTGCAGAAGTGTCTCAATCAGGTCAGTGCCGAAAATCGCGCCATGGAGCCGGCCATGGTCTGGCTCAACCTGATCCCGCTGTTTAACCTGGTGTGGATCTTCATCACCGTGCTCAAGCTGTCTGACTCGGTTGTCGCAGAAGGCCAGGCTCGGGGTGTGAGCGTCGAAGACGGCGGCAAGACCATCGGCCTGGTCTATGCCGTTTCAATGATTGCCAGCATCATCCCGTTGCTCGGCTTTCTCGCCGCGCTGGTCGCGCTGGTGATGTTCATCATCTACTGGGTCAAGGTCGCCGGCTTCACCAAGGCGCTTGCTGGCGCCGCGCCGCAAACCAGCCAGGCCTGATCCGGCTCAGTCCGTTTCTGACAAGTCCGTCAGCCAGGCCGCGATGCGCTGGCTGACGGCTTCCGGCGAGTGCATCCAGCCGTAGTGGTCAGCCGGGGCGCTCATGTCGGTATCCGGAATCATTTCGGTGCGCACCTGGCATTGCTCGAGCTTGCCGGTCAGCCAGGCCAGCGACCCCGCGGGTACAAACCAGTCCTTTTCCAGCCGCAGCCCCAGTACCGGGCGCTCGAGCTCGGCCATGCGGACCTCGAGGCCCGGGTCGAGACCCGGGGCTTGATAAACCCCACTGCGCCCGGTTCGCGCCCAGTCACTTACGACCCCGCGCGCCTCGCGCCCGGCAAAGCCCAGACGGTTCCCCGGGTAGTGGCCGACAACCGCGGCGATCGACGGCATGGCGAAAAATGCCGGGCCGAGTAGCAGTTTCATGGCCCAGGGGAATTCGCGCCAGTAGGGCGCGCCACCGGCGACGATCACGATGCCTCGGCAGGACTCGGGATGCCGGGCAGCCAGCAGGCAGGCAAACTGCGAACCCAGGCTGTGGCCCCCAAGAAGGAGAGGGCCCTGGTGGTGTTCGCCGAGCGTATCGAGCGCTGCCATCAGATCGAGCTCGAGCAGCTCGCGATAGCCCCAGTTCACTGTGCGCTCGGCACGTCGCGTGGACGAGCCGAGCCCGCGCCATTCGTGGATGAAAACCTCGATGCCGCGTTCGGCCAGGGCCCGGCCAAAGCCGATATAGTGGCGCGCGCTGATGCCCATGCCGGGCAGAAACAACAGCGATGCTTCCCGGCAAGCGGCCGGTACCCGGATCAGTTCGAACGCATGGCCGTCCGCGGCCTCGACCGGGACAACGGGCTGGTCATGGGGCATGGAGGGACATCTGACGATTGAGGCCGCTACAGTGTAGCGGCCTTGTCGTGCGCATGCCGGTTCCGCCGATCTCCGGTGGCTTCAGTCGCTGCGCCGGAGTCCGGAGATTCGCACGCCCAGGATCAGGGTCAGCAGGGCCAGCAGGGCCAGCGCCCAGGCGCCGAGGGTCGGTACGGGGACGGCCGGCTCGGGGTCTTCGGGCGGTGGCGTGCCGGTCGGCTCGCCCAGCACCTGTACGTTCTGCTGCGACTGGGCCGTTCCCGAACCGAAGCTCAGCCCGGTTGGCGAGGGTGCGGCGACCGTGGCCAGGTTGTCGACCGAGACCGTGGTGGCCGGCATCACCGCCTCGTAGGTGAACTGCAGCGCGGTGTTGGGCCCCATGGTGGCGATGGTGGCCGACAGGCCGCTGGCGCTGCTGTTGACCGGCGGGCATACGGCCGTGCCCTGGGGGTTGGGAATGAAGGGCGAGTTGGACAGGTCCGTGCAGCTGGCATTGGTATAGCCGGTCGGATTGGCCGGCAACAGGGCAGCCGGCATCGGGTCGACCAGTTCGGTGCCATCGGCCGAGGCGGTGCCGATATTGGTCACGATCAGGGTATAGGTGACCACATCACCAGCTTCGGCAATCTGCGGAGTGACCTGCTTTTGCAGGCTCAGCTCGGGTCCCGCGGGCGGGCAGCTGAAGGCCGAATCCTGCGCCGGGACCCAGCCGTTGGGGTCGTTGATCGCGTTGAACGAGGCCAGGTTGGAAATGCAGCCGAACGTGGGCCCCGGGTTCGCCAGCTGGGCGGTGACGACGAACTCCACCGAGCTTTGCGGCGGGAAGGTATTGTTGCCCACGCTACCCCATTCGTGGTCGATCATCAGGTCGCTCGGCAGTGGTGAGGTCGAACCCGACGCCGTAGTCTGGGTGCCGGGTATGACCGGTGTGGCGGGGCACTGGGCGCCGCCGGACAGTGGCGTGCAGTCGACATCGATGATGCTGGCGTCGACGCTGAACGCGAAGGTTTCATCGAGCAGGCGCGGGATGTCCAGTGTCTCGGACGATGCATTGGTCAGGGTGATCGACCAGCTGATCTGGCCGCTGAGCGGAATGCTCTGGTCGGTCGCCGGCGGCAGGAGTTCCTTGTCGAGCTCCAGTACGCCGGGTGTGCACGGCGGCATGCCGATGTAATGCTCGACGATGCTCTGGGGCGTGGTGCCGATGTTGCCGGTTGAGTTGACGAACCGCCCGGAGACGCGGTTGGTTTTCAGGTCCGGTCCGTGGCACTGGTTCAAATGCGTTGGCATGGTGAACGGCACGATATAGGTCAGCGTGGCATCCGGCGCCAGTGCCACTTCGCTCTGGCCACCGTTGGTCGCCGGGTCGTAGCTCAGCGTCGCGAACCAGTTGTAGCCGCCGCTGGTGACCGGTGAAGTGACCGTGTCGTGGCAGGTCTCGGTCGCTGGCGTCGCGGTGCAAGTTATGCCCCAGTCGGCCAGATTCGAGCCGGTGCCGATAAAGCCGCTGGGCGCGGACAGGTCGAGCCCGGACAGGGAGAAGGCGATGTCGTTGATGTCACCGACCATCACCGGGCTCTGGGACCCGGGGTTGCGAACCTCGATGCGATAGTAAACCTCGGTGCCGTCGGTGATGAAGTCACCCGGGGTCTGGCCGATCAGGGGGCTGCCGGCCTGGGCGTCCGCGGCGCTGCCGAAAGGTCCGAACTTCTCAACTTCGAGCAGGGTGAGGGGCCCACCGCCCGGACAGGTCGGGATGCCGTCGACATCAGCCACGGTCTGCATGCCGTTGTTGCCGAAAAACGGGTTGATACCGGGCGTGAACGGCGGCGGCATCGACGGCGTCGTCGGGCTGTAGACCGGGTCGAACAGGCTCGGCGACGGGCCGGCCTGACCGCTCAGGTTGATGCGGGCGAGCGAGCTGCCCCAGCAGGCGGTGCGCGCGATATCCACCGGCAGCGATAGCGTGACCGACTCGCCCGGCGGAAGCGCGTCGATGGTGCCGGCGAACTGGAAGTTCGAACTCGTGCTGGCCACGATCGCGTCGTTCAGCTCGGTCGGGGTCGGGCACAGGCCGACCGACGACTCGGCACAGCTCAAGGTGCCGTGGGTCTTGGTGAATGCCAGACTGTGATGTTCGAACTCGACGGGCACATCGGTGGCCGTACCCGCGCTCGGGCCGGTGCTGGCGTTGGTGATGGTGACTTCTTGGGTCCAGCTGGCCTCGCCGTTGCCATCGAGCGTCATCGTCGCAGGATTCGGCGTGGTTTCAAAGACGATGTCAGCGACTTCGCAGTTGCCGGGAATCGGGGTCGTCACGGTGGCGACGTTGTCGGCCGGCCCGGGGGCGACCAGGTCGGTACCGTCGAGCCCTCCCACACTGAACTCGAAGACCAGATCGCGCACGCCCGAATCGGGCTCGGTCACGCACACCGGTTCGCCCACTCGGACCTGGGCCGAAAAGCGCATCACGCCGCCGGTCGGCGGACCATCCAGGGTGCCGGGCAGGTTCTCGAGAAAGGGCACGCCCGGAAACCCGGTGACCGGCTGCTCGTTGGTCGGGCTGGTGGCGATCGGAATCGGGATGATGCCGCTCGACGGGCAGGTCTGCCAGGCCGCTGGCGCGGCGGGAAAGACCGAGCCGGGTGGATAACTGCCCAGGTCGGCCGACAGGCAGTCGATCGACAGCAGCTCGGTATCCGGCAGGGTCGATCCCTCCGGCCCGACCGGGTGATTGCCGAAGGTCAACGGCTCCATGGTGCCGGCCTGGCCCTCGATCCGGACTTCGAGGTCGAGCAGGTCGGACGGGTGCAGGCCGAAGCTCTCGACCTGGAATTCGTAATCGACGATATCGCCCGGTTGTGCATTTACCGGGAACTCGGTGATTTCGACCCGGTACTGAACGTCGGGCGGAAACAAGAACACGTTGGTGACGCTGGTGCCGGTCTGCGGATTGGTGTCGTTCTGGTCGGCTGCGACTGCGGCCGAGATCGGGAAATTGCCTCTCGGAACGCCCTGGCAGATCGACTCACCCTCCTGGTCGGCGCCGTCGCCGGAATCCGGGCAACGCACCTGGGTGGAAAACTCGATCAGCGCTTCGCTCTGGCTGGGAATCGAAGGGAGCGTCACGCTGAAGGTCTGGTCGTCCCGGACGAAGGCGGCCGACGGCGCCGTGCTTGAGCCGGGCGGGCACACCGCCGGGCCGTTGGGGTTGGCGCCGGCGACTGGCTGGCAGGTCGCGGTGTCCTCGTACGGTTCATCGGCAATCGGGTGGTCGACCACCAGCTCGACGTTGGTCGCTGTGTCCGGGCCGTTGTTGGAAATGGTGACGGCAAACGACTGCGGGTCGAGCGACATGTAGGCCGGCTGGTCGCTGACCACGTTGACCACCAGGTCGATGTTCTGGGCACCGGCGTTGGAAATCATTACCGCGGCGGTCAGGGCCGCGGCCAGAACGGCGCTGGCCGTTTTCCCGAGAATCGTTTTGCTAGGCATGGTTACTCCCTCGAACTGCAATCGGCGAGGGCAGCATGACGATCAACGATGCGCTCGCACTGGCTGATTGATGCGATTGGCGGCGGGCCTTGCAGCGCGCCGCGCATCGCGTCCCTGATCGGTTGGCCGGGTTCGATGGTCTCCCGTCCGGCTCGCCGCTTCGTGAAACTTCCCCGAGCTTCCGTGAAACTCCCTTGAGCAGGATCATAAACAATTGAACCCGTGAATGTCGCGATCGGGGTCAAAACATGATCAGCGGTAGCGTTCGGGTGCTGAACGGCTGCCGGCGCTGGGTCAGGGTCGGGTCTGGCCGTTGCCGTGGACGCGGTACTGGAACGTAGTGAGCTGCTCGACGCCGACCGGGCCGCGGGCGTGCAGGCGGCCGGTGGCGATGCCGATCTCGGCGCCGAAGCCGAACTCGCCGCCATCGGCGAACTGGGTCGAGGCGTTGTGCACGGCAATGGCGCTGTCGAGGCGAGTGAGGAACCGCTCGGCGAGTTCATCATCGTCGGCGATCAGGCCGTCGGTATGGCCCGAGCCGTAGCGGGCGATGTGCGCCAGCGCGGCCTCGGGTCCGTCGACCGTTTTCATGGCCAGAACGGGCGCGAGGTACTCGGTGGCCCAGTCGGCCTCGGTGGCCGGCACCAGGCGCGGGTCGAGCCGGCACAGCGCTTCGTCGCCGCGAAGTTCGCAGCCGGCGGCGAGCAGATTCTCGATCAGAGCCGGGGCCAGCCCGAGCGCTTGGCGGTCGATTAGCACCGTCTCCAGTGCACCGCAGATTCCGGGCCGTCGCATCTTGGCGTTGAGCGTGACCTCAACGGCCATCGCCGCGTCGGCCGAGGCGTGGATGTAGAGATGGTTGTTGCCGTCGAGATGGGCGAG
Organism: uncultured Wenzhouxiangella sp.; assembly: GCA_964417745.1. Taxonomy (GTDB): domain Bacteria; phylum Pseudomonadota; class Gammaproteobacteria; order Xanthomonadales; family Wenzhouxiangellaceae; genus Wenzhouxiangella. Next base: position 4,654 of record CAYQJJ010000010.1, on the reverse strand, counting down.
CACCGGTACCCGGGCATCGGCCTGAACCCGGGCCACCAGGCTCTTGCCGCCGCGCGGAACGACCAGGTCGAGCGACTCATGGGCCTGGAGAAGCGCACCGACTGCGTTGCGGTCCTGGGTCGGCAGCATGGCCAGGCAGGCCGGGTCGAGTCCGGCATTTTCGAGGCCCCGGGCCAGTGCCTGGTGGATGGCGGTATTGCTGTTGACCGCCTCGGACCCGCCGCGCAGGATAACGGCGTTGCCCGATTTCAGGCACAGACCGGCGGCGTCGGCGGTGACGTTGGGACGGCTCTCGTAGATCACCCCGATCACGCCGATGGGCACGGCCACGCGCCGGATCACCAGGCCGTTGGGGCGCGTCCATTCGGCCAGCACCCGCTCTAGCGGGTCGGGCAGGGCGGCTATGGCCTCGAGCCCACCGGCCATGGCCTCGACTCGCTCGGGCGTGAGTGTCAGTCGCTCGAGCATGGCCGGTGGCAGTTCGCGCTGCTGGCCGGCGTGCAGGTCACGCGCGTTGGCTGCCAGAATCTCGCGGGCCTGTGCACGCAGCGCCTGCGCGCAGTACTCGAGCCCGGCGCTTCGCTGTTGCGCATCGCTCTGGGCGAGCGCGCGCGCGGCCTTGCGTGCGGCGCGGCCCAGGCGGGCGACAAGTTGCTCGAAGTCCACTTTGTGCTGGTCGTTCATGAGTACAGAACCAGGTCGTCGCGATGAATGATCGGGCCGCGACCGGCCTCGCCGAGCGCTTCGGCGATGCGCTCGCTCGGCAGGCCGACAATGCGCTTGGCCTGCTCGGCGGTGTAGGCGCTCAGTCCCTGACCACAGGGGCCGTTTGGCCCGTTCAGTCGAACCAGGTCGCCGCGCCGGAAGCTGCCGCTGACCTCGCTCATGCCGACGGCCAGCAGGCTGGCACCGGATTCGAGAGCGGCCAGCGCGCCGGCATCGATGCGCAAGTCGCCGGCCGGTTGCTGCAGGGTCTTGAGCCATTGCTTTCGGGCCGCCATCGGCTGGCTAATGGCCGGAAAAAGCGTTGCGCGGGCGCCGTCGATCAGCTCACCGAGCGGGTCCTCGCCAAGGCCGGAGCCGAGCAGGACGTGGCTGCCGGCTTCGGTAGCGATGCGCGCCGCGGCAAGTTTCGAGACCATGCCGCCGGTGCCCACGCCGTCGGCCCGCGGTGCCCCGGCCAGCGCCATGATGCGCGCGTCGATTGCCTCGACGCGATCGACAGGGCGGGCATCGGGGTCGCTGGCCGGGTCGGCCGAATAGAGCCCGTCGACATCGCTGAGCAGCACCAGCAGTCGGGCACCGAGAAGCTGGGCGACACGCGCGGCCAGGCGGTCATTGTCGCCAAAGCGAATCTCGTCGGTGGCCACGGTGTCGTTCTCATTGACCACCGGAACGATCCCGCGCTCTATCAGGGTCTCCATGGTGGCCCGGGCGTTGAGATAGCGCGGGCGCTGTTCGAGATCATCCGGGCTGAGCAGCACCTGGGCGGCGGTTGCGCCTTGCCGGGCAAACGCCTCGGCCCAGGCCCGGGCCAGGTGGATCTGCCCGGCAGCGGCGGCGGCCTGGGCCTGGGCCAGCAGCCGCGGGCGGCCGGTCAGGCCGATCGCCGAGCGGCCCAGCGCGATCGCGCCGGAAGACACCACCACCGCCGGCCCGCCGCGTTCGACGAGGCGCTCGACCAGCCGCCCGAGCCAGGCGGTGCGCAGAGCTCCGTCGGCATCGATCAGCAGCGAAGAGCCGACCTTGACGACCAGCAGCTCGCGGCCGCGCGCGAGCTCGGCGCGTTCGGGTTCCGGAGGATTCGGGCGGCTGTTCATGGTGGGCTTTGGTAATGGGTCAAGGCACGATGGTCCGGTGCTGAGCGACAGGCCTTTTGCAGCGGGAATGCTCGCTGTCCTGACCGATTCGTGAGCACCAGCTTCGAGATTCCAATGATTTCGGATGCACCAATCATACTCGACGGCCTTGTCAGGAAGCACTTTCCGGGTCGGCCGAGCTCGGAGGATCACCTGCCAGTGCACGGGTCTGCTACCCTCGCCGACTTCGGCTGGTGTCGTGGATGCAGCAGCCATGTTGTCCGTCCCCGGAGTGTTGCGATGATGCCCGATGAGTCGGTCACGGCTGATCTGCTCGGCAGCGACCGTCGCTATTTCGAACTGGCTGCGCGCCTTTGCCGAATCGGGCCGTTTCAGCTTGCCTGGCTGCCCGGATTCGAGCGCTGGCCCGCTGGTGCGGTTTGCCACCAGGTCGATGTGGTTGCGGCGTCGGACGCGATCGGGCAGGCCGCTGAATGGCTGGCTGAAATCGAGCAGCGGTTTTCGGATTTCGGGAGCTCCCTGGCGCGCGTCTACACCCGCGCCGACGAGCGCCTCGAAGCCGCGCTGGACCGGGCCGGCTATTGCTGTCGCAGCGAGATCGGGTTCGTCCGGACCGAACCAGCCCGGGCAAGTGGTGCATCGACAGTCTTGCGCCCGATCGAAAGCCAGGCCGATTGGTATTGCAAGCAGGCCCTGCATGCCGACTCCGACCGGGCCGTTGATGGTCATCCGTGCCCGGCATCGGCCTGGGTCGGCATGGAGCGGGCCCGGGCCGGATCGGGCGGCGTCGATTTTTATCTCGTCGAATCCCGGGGCCAGACCCACGGTACTCTCGGGCTGATGCGGCACGGGTCGGTGCTGCGGATCAAGAATCTCTACCTTCGGCCCGGATCGCGCGGGCGCGGCATCGGCACCGGGATTCTCGAGGCGGTTGCCGGGCGAATCGATGGTTGCGATATCCGGGCGGTCGGGCTGGTGGCACTGCCGGACTCGGCCGGAGAACGTTTTTACCGTGCGTGCGGCATGCAGCCGGCCGGCGAATTCAGGGAATGGACACGGAGGCTTTGATGATGTCATCGGGAATGAATCTCGGGTCGCGAATCCGCTTCCAGTACGACGGGCCAAACCGGCGCAGCGACTGGCCGGCCGTGGAGTTCGTGGTCGAGCCTGATGAAGCGGCCCGGTCCGGGCTTGCCAGCGTCGAGCCTGGGCGCTTGCTTGAGACGTTTCGCAGCACGCTGAACCTGGCCGAATCCGATGCGGCCCGCGAAGCATCCTGGGCCGATCTGCGCCCGGCTGACCGGGCGGCACTGCTGCTGGGCGCCATGATGATCGAGCTGCAGGCCGCTGCCGGCCAGCAGGTGGGCGAGCTGGGGCTGATCGACAAACCGGGTGCCGATCCGGGTCGAGCCTTTGTGGCGATCGATCAGCCGCAGTGTTTCCACGAACTGTTCCCGCTCGCCGTCGAGCTGCTTACCGAGCTGATCGAGCAGGCTGCCGGCGGAGAACGCCCGCTGACGCCGGATCCGGCTACGCTCGAGGCGATCGGCTCGCGGGTCGATGCCTGGCGAGGTAGCGGAACGCCGGTCGATAGCTGGGCCCTGATCCGGGTTGCCGCGCAGCGCGGTATTCCGGTGATGCGCGTCGACCGGCCACCCTACGATCCGATCGAGGGCCCGTTCCGGGTTCGCCCCAACGGTTTGCTGCGCTTTGGTCATGGCCATCGCCAGCTCACCGTCGATGGCACATTCTGTGTATCGCGCTCGCAGCGCGTCCAGCTGCTGATCAACGACCGCGTCGGCTTGATCGAGGCGCTCAATAGCAAGGGGTGGCGGGTGCCCGAGACGTTTCGTTGTTCCTCCCTGCATCGCGTGCGGCGGGCCCTGCGGCGCATCGATGGACCGGTCGCGGTGCGCAGTGCGCGTCGTGGTGGCAATCGACAGGACCCGACGCCCCTTGCTGACTCCGACCCCATCGAGGCGGCCGCCGGCGCCGTTCTGGACAGCCAGGACGACGTGTTGCTCCAGCCCTGGGTAGAAGGTGCGGTTGTCCGGGTCCTGGTCGTCGGGCAGACCGATCCCATGGTTATCGATCCCCCGGATACGGATATTCCGCCGGTGCTCGCCGACCGGCTCGTGGCGCTGTCCGAGTCGCTCAATGTGGGCGCGATGCTGGCGACGCTGGCGATGGCCCCGGCAAGCCCCGAGCAAGCCTGGTTGCTGGACCTGGAACTGGCGCCCCGACTCGACCAGGCCCTGGCTGCAAGGCCGTCGCTGCTCGAGACCTGCGCCGGGCGCTTCGTCGACTGGCTGTTTCCCATCGCGGGCAGTGCCCGCATTCCCATCGCGGCGATTACCGGCACCAACGGCAAGACCACCACCTGTCACATGTTGCGATCGATCATGAGCGCGGCCGGATGGTCCACCGGGCTGGCCTGCTCGGATGGCACCATGATCGAGGGCGACTGGGTCTCCGAGGACGAGGACGGGCATTTCATCGGCCACACCATCGTGCTCGACAACCCCGCTACCGAGCTGGCCGTTCTCGAGTCCACCCGCGGTGCGGCCGGCAGTATCGGCATGGGGTTCAGTCGCGCCAGTGTGGCGGCGTGTCTGAACATCAGCGAGGATCATCTCGACGACGACATCGGCCTGACCACCCTCGACGAGGTGGCCGATCTCAAGCGCACAATCCTGGAGCGCGCGGACGATGCCGTGGTCGTCAACGCCGACGACCCGCGCTGCCTGGCCATGCTCGAATCGCTGCCCGGGCGTCGGGTCGGCCTGGTATCGCTTTCTGGCACCGGCGCCGAGCTTGCCGCGCGTGCCGGCAAG
>CAYQJJ010000009.1:0-28711 GCA_964417745.1 uncultured Wenzhouxiangella sp. | reverse complement strand
CCGCGACCGGACAAGATATCCATAGGCAGCAAGAGCAATAACTGGAGGTAAATCATGAATCTGCAAAAACTCAGCCCATGGAACTGGTTTCGTCAGGAGCAGGCTCAGTCGGGTGAACTGATGCCCGGGCAGGCCGGGCGCGATCTTGATCCGTTCAGCCGCATGCATCGGGAGATGGATCGGATGTTCGAAGACTTCTTCGGCCCGCGTGGCCCCTCGGGCGAGGCGCCGATGCTGCTGCGCCCGAGTGTCGATATCGCCGAGTCGAAGAAGGAATATCGGGTCTCGATCGAAGTGCCTGGTGTCGACGAGGATGATATCGACCTGACCGTCGAGGGGCAGAATCTGATCTTGTCGGGCGAGAAGCGCCAGGAGACCGAGGATGACGACGATGGTTTCCACCGTGTCGAGCGCCATTACGGCAGCTTCCGGCGCATTCTGACCCTGCCCGAGGATGCCGATTCCGAAGGGATTTCGGCGAAATTCAAAAAGGGCGTGCTCGACATCAGGATCCCCCGAACCAAGGAGTCATCGACTGCCCAGCGTCGCATTGATATCGGCTAGGTTCGGGTCGGGTGCGCTCGTGACCCGGCTCACCAAATGACAACGCCCCGGCCGGGTTCCCGGTCGGGGCGTTGTCTTTTCCGGTCAGTGCGACCGGTTTGCCGCCGAAGCGGTTCGCTCCGCGGTTACCAGATGCTAACGCGCTGTTCGGGTGGCAGGTAGAGCTCGCTGTCCGAATCGATATCAAACGCCTCGTACCAGGCGTCGATATTGCGTACCACGCCATTGACCCGGTATTTCGGCGGGCTGTGCGGGCCGCGGATGAGCTGGCCGCGCAGCGCCTCGTCGTCGGCCCACAGGTTGCGCCAGACCTGCGCCCAGGCCATGAAGAAGCGCTGGTCGCCGGTGGTGCCGTCGAGTTCGGGTGCGCTTCCCCCGTGGTTGTCCTGAAGATAGAGATGGTAGGCGTGGTGGGCGATCGAGAGACCGCCGAGGTCGCCGATGTTTTCGCCCAGCGCCAGATCGCCCTGGATGTTTTCGCCTTCGAGTGGCTCGAAGGCATCGTACTGTGCCACCAGCGTAGCGGTACGCTCTTCGAAGCGCTCGCGCGCGGTATCGGTCCACCAATTGCGCAATACGCCGTCGGCGTCCGAGCGCGAGCCCTGGTCGTCGAAGCCGTGGCCCATTTCGTGGCCGATCACCCCGCCGATGGCGCCGAAGTTGACGGCCGGGTCGGCCCAGGGATCGAAGAACGGCGGCTGCAGGATGGCGGCCGGGAAGACGATCTCGTTGCGCGTCGATGAGTAATAGGCATTGACCGTCTGCGGAGTCATGAACCACTCCCAGTCGCGTACCGGTTCACCCAGGCGGGCCAGGCTGTCCTGCCATTGCCACTGGCGCAGGCGCTGGCTGTTGCCGATCAGGTCGTCGGCGCGAATCTCGACGCTCGAATAGTCGCGCCAGCGATCCGGGTAGCCGATCTTGGGGTCGAACGCGGCCAGCTTGGCTTCGGCCTCGGCGCGGGTCTCGTCGTCCATCCAGTCCAGGCTTTCCAGGCGCTCGGCGAAGGCGCGGCGCAGGTATTCGACCAGGGTTTCCATCTGCGCCCGGTAGTCGGGCGGGAAGTGGCGTTCGACGTAGACCTGGCCGATCAGCTCGCCAAGCTGGCTCGAGACCACTTCGATGGCGCGCCGGTCGCGCGCTCGTGGCTCGGAAACGCCTTCGAGGCGGCGCTGGAAGAAGTCGAAGTGCGCGTCTTCGTACGCGGCCGGCAGCTGACGGGCGTGGTTGTTGATCCAGTGAAAGGCGTGCCACGAGCCCCAGGTGGCGGCATCGGTATCGGCAAAGATCGCCGCGCTGTCGCGCACCGCAGTGTCGGTGGCCACGACCAGCTCGGATTGGTCATCGACGCCACGTTCGGCAAGGAATGCCGGCCAGTCGAAGCCGGGCGCGTACTCTTCGAGCTCCTCGCGCGTCATGAGGTTGTAGTTGGCCTGGCGGTCGCGGCGCTCGACCCGCGTCCAGTGAACGCCGGCCAGTTCGGTCTCCAGGGCCATGACCGCCTCGGCGCGCTCGCGCGGGCGGTCGATGCCGGCGCGCTCGAAGGTTTCTGTGATGTAGTCGATGTAGGCCTCGCGATGGCCGGGGAAGGGCTCGTCATCGCGCTCGTAGTAGTCCTTGCCCGGCAGGCCGAGCCCGGACTGGCCGAGGTGGACGAGGTAGCGGTCCGGGTTGCCGGCGTCCTGGCTTACGCCGATTCCGACGATCGAGCCGGTGCCCAGGCGCGCCATCCAGCGCGCTGCCGCGGCGTGGTCGTCGATCGCCAGCAGGCTGTCGAGTTCGGCGCGTATCGGGTCGAGGCCGCGCGCTTCGATGGTATCGGTATCGAGGTAACTTGCGTAGGCATCACCGATCTGCTGGCGCGCATCACCGGTCTCGGCATTCGCCTCGGCGGCCTCGGCAATGATTGCCTCGACCTGGTCCTCGGCCTCGATCGCGAGTTCGGTGAACGAGCCGAAGCGCGCGAACCCGTCCGGGATCTCGGTGCCCTCGAGCCAGCCGGAGTTGACGTAGGTGAAGAAGTCATTGCCGGGCTTGATGTCGGTGTTGAAATGCCGGGTTTCGATGCCCCAGTCGCCCAGGCGGGGCGAGCCCTGGCGTTCGAGGTCGACGTCGTCGGGCGGTTCGGCGGCCGGCCGGGTTTCGGGCTCCGACTCGGCGGTGGCGTGATCGTTGTCGGACGGGGCGCAGGCGGCAAGCAGCAATGCTGCAAGCGCGGCGGTAAACCATGGGGAGTGAGTCATTGCATCTCCGGGTCTTCGGGGCGAAAAGGAAACGGGTACCGAGCGGCGCGGCATGAGCCGGCCGACAGCGCGAAAGAGCGCCATGATAAGCCATGACGCGTCAATCGCCTGGCCAGGGCTGCGGTAGCGTTGGGACCACAACCCCTGCTGATGGTTCGCTCGAGAGGTCGAGTGGCGAGGTGTGAGACTCCCGGGACCGAAACACGGCACTCCCGGTATCCGAATGTTGAATCGCCTTCATGGCGGTATTCAGCAGCCGATGGTTTTGGTCCATTCCTCATGAGGGGTTTTCATGTTTCGAAGCACGCTGGCTTTTGCCATGGTTTTCCTGCCCGGCGCCGCGGCGCTGGCCGACGATATCGTCCTGCAGCCGGCACCGGGCGACGGGGTGGTGGTCACCGATGCCGCCGGCAATCTGGTCCATTGGCGCGTCGACGATTCGGGTCAGATCTTTCTGCCCGGCATCGCCCAGACCGACGAGCGCGACGAGGCGCCGGTGTGCTACGACCAGGCCAGCGGCCTGTTGGGCAACTGCCCGCCCTCGACGCTCGAAGGCCCGGAAGGTCCACAGGGCGAGACCGGTCCGCAAGGTCCGCAGGGCGAACAGGGCGAGACCGGTCCGCAGGGGCCTCAGGGTGAAGTCGGCCCGGTCGGACCGCAGGGCGAGGCCGGCCCGCAGGGTCCGCAGGGGGATGCCGGTCCTCAGGGTCCGCAGGGCGAGATCGGTCCCGAAGGCCCGCAGGGCGAGGTTGGTCCGCAGGGCGAGCCGGGTCTGGTCTGGCGCGGTGACTGGGACGACCAGTTCGAATACACGGTTGACGATGCGGTGGTATTCGACGGTTCCAGCTACGTCGCTATCGCCGATTCGATGGACCAGGCGCCGGATACCGGCGCGGCCTGGGACTTGCTGGCCGAGCGCGGCGACCAGGGCCCGCAGGGTGAAACCGGACCACAGGGTGAGGCCGGGCCGCAAGGACCGCAAGGTGAGCCCGGAGACACCGGGCCTCAGGGTCCGCAAGGCGAGCCGGGTGATACCGGACCGCAGGGCCCGCAGGGTGATACTGGACCGCAAGGCCCCGAGGGGCCGCAAGGTCCGGAGGGGGCATCTCCGTTTACGCTCTCGGGCAATGATGCCGTCTACACGCAGGGTAATGTCGGCATCGGCACCACTTCACCAGTGGCAAACCTTGATGTTCGCGGCCGGGCAGCATTCGGCCAGGCCAACAACCAGGCAACGGGCGACTTCAGCTTTGTGGCCGGTGGTGGAACCAGTTTCAACGGCTTCAACCAGGCGACTGGTGACTACGCCTTCGTGGGTGGAGGCCGCAGCAATGTCGTCAACGCATTTGAAGCAGCCTCGCTGGGCGGCTTCGACCATCTTGTCGATGGGATCCTGGCCGTGGTGGCCGGTGGCGCCTCGAGTCGAGCCGGCGGCTTTTCCTCGGGCGTCTTCGCCGGTGACGAGAACGAGGCCACGGGCGATAGTTCGGTGGTGGCAGGCGGCATCGTGAACACAGCCGCGAGCGACTTCGGGTTCATTGGCGGCGGACAATTCAACGTCAACTCCGGACGCAACAGTGCCATTCTCGGTGGCAGCGGCAACCTGGTTCTCGGCGAGAACAGCTTTGCTGCCGGCACCGGTGCCGAGGTCAGACACGACAACAGCTTTGCCTGGTCCGGCAGCGCCGGTGAGCGCGGTGTTTCCACCACCGCACCGAATCAGTTCGTGGTCGGAACCACCGGGGCGGTGCGCTTCATGACCGACCCCGATCGAAGTGCCGGCGTGACCATTGCGCCCGGTGGCGGTTCCTGGACGGCACTCAGCGACCGCGACGCCAAGACCGCCATTGAAGGAATCCAGGGCCGCAGCGTGCTGGACAAAGTCCGCCAGCTGCCGATCAGCGAGTTCAGCTACAAGAGCCAGGGCGAGGCGGTCCGCCATATCGGGCCCATGGCCCAGGACTTCCACCCGCTGTTCGGGCTCGGTGAGGACGAGCTCGGCATCAGCGCGATGAACCTGGCCGGGGTGGCGCTGGCCGCCATCCAGGGCCTGGATGCCGAAAACCGCGTGCTGCGCGAGCGTGTCGATGAGCTGGAGGCGCGCCTGGACCGGCTCGAGGCGCTGCTGGAGTAATCCGCTACCGGCGATTGAGCGGAGCGCGTCCGGCAGCGGTGCCCGGCTTGCCCGGCCTGGGTTATCCTTGGCTTTTTTGCACGGGATCCGATGCCGATGTTTGTCGAAATGCACGCCGACTGCACGCCCATTTATTCGCTCGATGCCGCCGGCCTGGCCGACTGGAAAGAGCGCGCCAGCCCGGCCCAGCGGGGCTGGGTCGAGGCCAGCGGCTTCAGCGCCGAGGCCAACACCCAGGTACTGGTGCCCGGCGAGGACGGGCGCCTGGCCTGCGTGCTCGCAGGTCGGGCCCCCGAGGCGCGTCTGTGGGCGCTGGCGCACCTGCCGGCGGTGTTGCCCGAGGGCGATTACACGTTCGAGTCCGACTGGCCGACCGACGAGCATCGGCGAGCGCTGATTGGCTGGGGCCTGGCCGCCTACCGCTTCGATCGCTACAAGCGCCAGTCGCACCCGGCCGGTCGCCTGGCGCTGGAAGAAGCCGAGCGCACGGAGGTCGAGGCGCTGGTCGAGAGCTCGAATTTCGCCCGCGACCTGGTCAACACGCCGGCGCTGGACCTCGGCCCTGACGAACTCGCCGGTGTGGCCGAGGAACTGGCGCGCGAGCACAATGCGGCGTTCGAAAAGATCGACGGTGAACGCCTCGAGAATGAATTCCCGGCCATCCATATCGTCGGCCAGGCTTCGAGCCGGCCGCCGTGCCTGATCCGCATGGAGTGGGGTGATCCGTCGGCGCCGACGCTGGCGCTGGTCGGCAAGGGTGTGATCTTCGATACCGGCGGGCTCAACATCAAGCCCGGCGCCGGCATGGTGCTGATGAAAAAGGACATGGGCGGAGCCGCGCATGCGCTCGCGCTGGCACGGATCATCATGACCCTGGGGCTGAACGTCAACCTGCGCGTCTATATTCCGGCCGTCGAGAACGCCATATCCGGCAACGCCTATCGGCCCTCCGACATCATCGCCACGCGCAAGGGCCTGAGCGTCGAGATCGGCAATACCGATGCCGAGGGCCGGCTGGTGCTGGCCGATGCGCTGACCCTGGCTTGCGAGGAAGAGGCCGACCGCATCATCGACTTCGCCACCCTGACCGGTGCGGCCCGGGTTGCCCTGGGCGAGGATCTGCCGCCGCTCTACGGCCGTTCGCAGGCCTCGGCGCGCACTATCCAGGATCTTTCGCTTGTCGCTGAAGACCCGCTGTGGCACATGCCGCTGTTCGACGGCTACCGCGAGCAGATCAAGCCGGCCCTGGCCGATCTGTCGAACACCGGCAACGGCCAGTTCGCAGGCAGCGTGACCGCCGCGCTGTTTCTCGACGAATTCGTCGACCCGGGCGTGGACTGGTTCCACCTCGACATCTACGCCTGGAACCTGGGCGACCGTCCCGGTCGCCCGGCCGGTGGCGAGGCCCAGGGCCTGCGCTCGATGTGGCGCTGGCTGCAGCGCGAGTACGGCTGATAGCGGTGTTGGCTCAGGAAGAGCGGCCGTGCATCCGGGAAAACTGCTGCATCACTTTCAGCGTCTCTTCGCTGACGTGGTGTTCCATGCCCTCGGCATCGATGCGCGCGGTCGCGTCATCGACCCCGAGGGCGCGCAGGAACTGCAGGACCACGGCGTGGCGCTTGCGCGACCAGGCGGCCATCCTGCGGCCCTGTTCGGTCAGAAACAGCGAGCGGTAGGGTTCGTTGGTGACATAGCCGAGCTCGTTCAGGCGGCGCACCATTTTGGCCACCGTCGCCTGACTCACACCCATGCGCGCGGCGATATCGGTGGCACGCGCCTCGCCGCCGTGCTCGAGCAAATCGCCGATCAACTCGACGTAATCCTCGATCAATTCCGTTTCGTGGGCATCGCGCACGGCGGCGTATTGCCGGGCGTGCTGCTCGGGCGGCGGCAGGACTTCGGCAGCTTGCTCCTCGGCGCTGCGCGAGCGGATGGGGCTGGATCGAGTCATGGGCATGATGTTAGCCGACTATTTCGTGATCGACAATGAGCGAGGCGGAGAAATATACCTGGTGGAAACAAACTTAGCCTTTGCTAAAAAAGTTTGCCCTATTTGCAAAACTTGATTTACGCTATTGGCTTGTTGTTCGAAGCCTTTTCGGAAGGAACTGAATCGTGAAGCCGTGGATTTTGTGCGTACTGCTGCTCGGCGCGTCGCTGACTCCGTTCGCCGAGGCCGGCGACAGGCCGACGGTGGTGGTCACCTTCAGCATTCTCGAGGATTTCGCCCGCGCCGTGGCCGGCGAGCACGCCGAGGTGGTGAGCCTGGCCCCGCGCGGTGCCGAGGTGCACGAATACGAGCTACGCTCGATCGATTTCCGGGCGCTCGAGAAGGCCGACCTGGTGTTGTACAACGGGCTGAACCTGGAGCAGTGGATGGGGCAGCTGCGCGCGACGGTCAGAGACGGTGTGCCGGTCGTTTCCCTGGCCGCCGAAAGCGGCGTGGAGACGCTGCCGATCGTGACCGGGGACTACCAGGGCACCCCGGACCCCCACGTCTGGATGGACCCCTGCAAGGCGGCCAGCTATCTGGAGGTGATCGCCCGCGAGCTGGCTCGCCTGGCCCCGGATCGGGAGCCGGCTTTCAAGGCCAATGCCGCCGCCTATCGGAACGAGCTGCACGGGCTTTACCGGGACATGGCCCGCGCCCTGGGCGAGATTCCCGAGGCGCGCCGTACCCTGATCACCAGCGAGGCGGCGTTCGTGTATTTCGCCGATGCCTTCGGCTTTTTCCACGACGGTATCTGGGGCACCAACTCCGAGTCCGAGGGGACCTCCCGCCAGCTGATGCGCATCATGGACCTCATTGAGGAGCGCCAGCCCTCAGCAATTTTCTGGGAAAGCACCATTTCCAGCCGCTACGTTGAAAGCGTGTCCATTGATACCGGCGTGCCTTACCACGGGCCGCTCCATGTCGACTCCCTGGCCGAGCCCGGCAGCGCTGCCGACAGCTACCCGGGAATGATGCGAGAAAATCTGCGCGTGCTGACCGAGGCGCTGCATGGGGGCGACTGAAGCCCGAAGCTCGGCCGCGCCCGCAGTGCAGGTCGAGGGCCTGTCGGTGGTCTATGACCGGGCGCCGGCCCTGGAAAACGTCGAGCTGTCTCTGCCGGCGGGCAAACTGATCAGCGTCGTCGGCCCGAACGGTGCCGGCAAGTCGACGTTGTTGCGGGTGCTGGTGGGGAGCCTGGCGCCGACTACGGGTTCGGTACGCGTCCATGGGGAGTCGGCCGAGCTGCAGCGCCGGCGCAGCCAGATCGCCTACATGCCCCAGCAGGAGCAGATCGACTGGGATTTCCCGCTGTCGGTCCGGGATGTGGTGATGTCGGGGCGTTACGGGCGAATCCGCCGGGATGGCGGCTGGCGCCGCTTCATGCCGCCGTCGCTGGTGCGCGAAGAGCACCGCAGCGCGGTGCGCCGGGCGCTGGAAGACGTCGATATGTACCCTCAGCGGTACAAGTCCATCGATGCGCTGTCGGGCGGGCAGCGCAAGCGCGTGCTGCTGGCCCGGGCACTGACCCAGGATGCCCGGTTGCTGCTGCTCGACGAGCCGCTGGTGGGCGTTGACCGGGGCAGCGAGACCCTGATCATGGAAGTCCTGCGCCGGGCGCGCAGCCAGGGGCGCACGGTGGTGATGGTGACCCACGACATCGCCAGCGCGCGCCGCGATTCCGACTTCGCGGTACTCATCAACCGCCGCGTGGTCGGTACCGGCGACCCGCGCGAAATGCTGACCGACGACATGCTCTCGCGCACGGCCACGGCAACCTGGCTCAGTAACGACCGCCGTAGCCACGAGGAGGCGATCCCGGGAGCATGATGGCACCACTCTACGATTTCGGGCTGGTCGTGATCGATTGGCTGATCGCCGGGATGATGGTGTTTGTGAACCTGCTGCCCGACGCGATCGCCGATCCCTTCCAGTATGCGTTCATGCAGCGCGCGCTGTTGACCGCCATCGTGGTCGGCGCCATCTGCGGCCTGCTGTCGAGCTACGTCATCCTCAAGCGCTGGTCACTGCTCGGCGATGCAATTTCCCACGCGGTGCTGCCGGGCGTGGCCATCGCCTACCTGCTGGGCTGGCCGTTCTTCGTGGGTGCCTTTGCCACCGGCGCGCTGACCTCGGTGGGTATCGGTCTGATCGAGCGCAACAGCCGCATCAAGTCCGATGCGGCCATGGGGTTGATGTTCACGGCCGCTTTCGCCCTTGGCATTGTCATTGTCAGCCAGATCGCCACTTCCACGCACCTGATGCATATCCTGTTCGGCAACGTGCTCGGGGTGCGCTACCCGGCCCTGATGCTGACGCTGTTTGCCGGGGGGCTGACCCTGCTCATGGTGGTGCTGTTCTACAAAGAGCTGCTGATCTACGTCTTCGACCCGGTCCAGGCGCGCTCGCTGGGCATGAATACCGGCGTGATTCACTACGGGCTGATCCTGCTGCTGACCCTGACCATCGTGGCCAGCCTCGAGACGGTCGGCATCATCCTGGTGGTGGCGATGCTGATCACGCCGGGCGCGACCGCCTACCTGCTGGTCAACCGTCTGCCGGCGATGATGATTCTGGCCAGCCTGATCGGCACGGTCTCGGCGGTTATTGGTCTGTACCTGTCGTTCCTGTTCAACGTCGCCTCCGGCGGCACCATCGTGCTGGTGGTGACCGGGTTTTTCCTGCTGGCATTCCTGTTCGCGCCGCAGCGCGGCGTGATCACCGCTTGGCTCAGGCGATCCGGCCAGGCCGCGAAGGTTTAATACAAATGCTGAATTGGCCATGGCCGGCCGGGGGTGGCTCCGAAGCGGCCATGGTGGTTATCTCGGCCGTGTCGCCTACCCCTTATCTTCCCTCCTTCGCAGCCTCCTCGGCGCCAACTCGCTGCTGGAGAAACTCGCTGATGAAGTCGATATCTCCCTTCGATGTTCGCCAGGCCAGGCGTACCAGGAAGGTACCACCGGCAATCAGCGCCAGCGCGGTCAGGGGAAAGCTGAGCGGCATGGGCTCGTCGATGCCGAATGCTGGCGCAAAGAAAAACATCACGACAACGTAACCGCCGAAGCCGAAAGCCAGCAGCAGCCACAGGCTGGTGAAGGCCTGGATGAATGGATGGACGGTGAAGTGCCCCGTCAGGTGCAGGGAGTTGTTGCGCATGCCGAAGCGGGCGAAAAGCACCGGTCTCCAGGAATTGGCGTAGACCATGTTTCCCCGCCCTGGCAGGGTCTGGATTCGATACAGCGCAACCCCTCGCCGGGAGACCTTGCCGCCCACCGCATCACTCTCGGGTGCGGAGAACAACCCGCGCCATCCGGGCACGATGTCGCCGGCGAGCTGCTTGATCGCCTGCGTGCGCTGGCAGGCCAGCGGCATGTCGAACGCAACGACGGGAAAGTAGAACCGATAGAGCCAAAGTACGGCTTTGAGCGGATTGAGCGTCATGGGGAATTCCCGGTACGTGGATGACGCCCGACACCCTAGCATCGCCGGAGAGGGCAAAATTACTGATTGCTGGCCGATCGGCGAGCAATCCTTGAACGATCCGTCTCGCAAATCACAGCCGCCAAAGCCCGACCAGGATGACCAGGCCGAGGGCGAGGCCGAGCAGGATCTGGTAGACGGTTGCCAGGGTGACAAACTTCAGTGGCGTGAGAATCCAGCCCTGGGCGTAGAAGCGCTTCTGGCTCAGCAGCAGGTAGACCGGAATCCAGACCAGCGCGGCGACCATGGCCAGGCCCAGCAGGCCCGCGCCCCAGTCGGCCACGGCCGCCTCCATGCCATCCAGCCAGCCGCGCAGTTTGCCGAGCAGCCATATCCCGATCAGGATCAGGAACAGGAAGGCATGGTTGTGGACCTGCAGCAGCAGGTGCTCGATGTAGTAGCGGCGGTCGAACAGGTAGAGTGTGGCGACCAGGGCGGCAAAGATCGGCAGCATGACAAACATGGTCTGCGGCAGCATGCCGACGATGACACGCACCAGCCGGCCGGGCTCGCGGCTGACCCGGCGGGTGTTTTCGGCAATGCGCCCGATCTGGTCGTTGAGCCAGGCGTTGCCGCGCTCGCCGAGCCAGCCAAGCACCAGCGGGTTGTCCTCGCGATGCCACGGCTCCCCGCCAAAGGTGATCATCGACTCTTCCTCGGCCGCGGCCGGGATGTCGTTTTCGCTGGCCGGCTGAAAGTCGGTGGTGTCGACCATCAGCGTGACCAGCAAAAAGGCCAGGATCGAGCTGACCAGGTAAAGCCGCACCGGTGAGGTGAAGCGCGCGCGTCGGCCGTGAACGTATTCGCGTGACAGGTGGCCGGGTTGCAACATCAGCGCCTTGAGCGTGCGCCACATGCGCGAGTCGTAGTAGAGCGTGTCGCTGGCGATTTCGCGGATCAGGCCGGGCAGGGCGCGGATGAACGACCGGGCCGGCTGGCCACAGCCGTGGCAGTAGGGACCAGCAAGCACACGGCCGCAGTTCGTGCACTCGCCGCGCTGGCGTCTGGGTTGTTCGGGCTGGTCGGCTTGCAACGTCATTGCCGGCGGCGGACAATGCCGCTCCTTCGCGTCAAGTGTGCTTCGGAGCATAAATGCCCGCCGCTCCCGCTGCCAGACCCTCCCTGGGATACGAGATCAAGCGCACCCTGGTGCTGGCCGGTCCGTTGGTCATTGGCCAGCTGACCAGCTTCGGCATGAATTTTGTCGACACGGTCATGGCCGGACGGGTCGGCACCGTCGACCTGGGGGCGATCGCAGTGGGGTCGTCGATCTGGGCGGCGGGTTTTCTGTTCGTGCTCGGGGTGTTGCTGGCGGTCTCGGCGACGGTCTCGCAGCTCGACGGGGCCGGGCGCTCGCGCCAGGTCGGTACCTTTACCCGCCAGGCGCTGTGGCTGGCGCTGATGCTTTCGGTCGGGCTGTTCGCCATGGCCCGGGGCTCGGACTGGCTGATGGTGGCCATCGATGTCGACCCGGAGGTTGCCGGACTGGCCGCTGCCTACTTGCGTGCCATCAGCTGGGGCGCGCCGGCGTTGTGCGGCGTGATGGTGCTGCGGTTTTTCTCCGAGGGTACCGGCTATACCCGACCGACGATGTATGTCGGGATTCTGGGTATCGCCTGCAACATCCCGCTCAACTACATTCTGATGTTCGGCAAGTTCGGCTTTCCGGCCATGGGCGCGGTTGGCTGCGGCTGGGCCACGGCGATCGTGTTCTGGCTGCAGTTGGTCGTGCTGGCCGGCTGGATCGTCTGGCGGCCGCGCTATGCCCCGTACGCGCTGTTCGAGCGTTTCAGCTGGCCGGACCGGCGCGAGATTACAGCGCTGTTCAAGCTCGGGCTGCCGATCGGGCTGATGATTTTTCTCGAGGGTGGCTTGTTCGTCGGTACCGCGCTTCTGATCGGCACGCTGGGCGCCGTACCGGTGGCGGCCCACCAGGTGGCCATGAACTACGCCGGCTTGATGTTCATGGTGCCGGTGGGGCTGAGTGGCGCGATCACCGTGCGCGTGGGCAACGCCATCGGCCGTGGTGATCCGGACGCGGCGCGCCGGGCCGGTCTGGTCGGCATGGGGATCGCCGCCAGTTTCGGGCTGGTCTCGGCTGCATTCATGTTCGCCTTTCCCGAGCGCATCGTGGCGCTCTACACCGGCGAACCGGAAGTCGTGGCGCTGGCCGTTCAGCTGCTGTTTCTGGCTGCCATTTTCCAGTTCGCCGATTGCCTGCAGGCCTCGGCGGCCGGCGCCCTGCGCGGGCTCAAGGACACCCGCGTGCCCATGCTCTACAGCGTGATCGCCTACTGGGCGGTCGGGCTGAGCCTGGGCTGGTATCTGACCTTCCGCCTGGATCAGGGGCCGTCGGGCATGTGGGTCGGCATCATCGTCGGCCTGAGCGTGGCCGCGGTGCTGCTGGGCGGGCGATTCCTGCGCATCGCTGGTCGATCGTGACCTTAGGCACATTGCCGTATTGACGGCCGGGGGCATAGAATGCCGCTTCTGTCCATTATCTGTCCCGAAACCATGTCCAATCCTCGAAAACGCAACATCCTGGTCCGCGCCTGGCTGGCATTCTGGCGCGGCCTGACCGCTTTTCGCATCGCGGTCTTCAATATTCTGTTTCTGCTGGTGCTGGCGCTGGTATTGCGGGCGATCTTCAGCGGCGACGACGGCCTGGTCATCGACGATGACACCACCCTGGTCATGGCCCCCAAGGGGCAGGTGGTCGAGGAGTTCAGCGGTACTCCCATCGAGCGGTTCATCAACGAAGCACTCGGCCAGGAAGCCCCCGAGACCCGTCTGCGCGACCTCCTGGCCACCCTGGACCAGGCCGCCGACGACGAGCGCATCGCCCAGGTGCTGATCCACACCGACGAGATGTGGGGCCTGGGGCCGGGCATGATGCGCGAGCTCAGCGACGCTTTCGCGACCTTCCGCGACTCGGGCAAATCGCTGATCGCCTACGGCGGATTCATGGGGCAGGGGCAGTATTTCCTGGCCTCCCAGGCCGACGAGATCTGGCTCGATCGCGAGGGCATGGTGCTGCTCGAGGGCTATGGACGCTTCCGCAACTACTATCGCGAAGGCCTGGACCGGCTGGGCGTGGAGGTCAACCTGTTCAAGACCGGCGATTACAAGTCGGCCATGGAGCCCTGGGAGCGCAACGACATGTCCGATGCCGACCGCGAGGCCTCGGCCTATTTCCTCGGTGGGCTGTGGCAGGAATATCTGGAGATGGTGGCATTCAACCGCGGCATTCCGGTCGAGGTGCTGGCCGACATGACCAGTAACCTGGAATCGCATTTCGAGGCCGCCGGGGGTGATTTTGCCGCCATGGCCGTCGATCTCGGGCTGGTCGATCGACTCATCAGCCGCCCGGAGCTTCGTGCCGAGCTGGCTCAGCGCGGCGCCCCGGACGACAACGGCGGTTACCGCCGGGTCGGCTTTCGCGACTACATCGAGCCCGAGGTGCCGTCCTTGACGCAGCGCGACAGCGTCGGCGTGATCGTCGCCGAGGGGATGATTACCGAGGGCGATCAACCGCCCGGGATAATCGGCGCGGATTCGACTTCGCGGCTGATTCGCCAGGCCGCCCGGGATGACGACATCAAGGCGGTGGTCTTTCGTGTCAACTCCGGTGGCGGCAGCGCCTATGCCTCGGAGGTGATCCGGCGCGAGCTCATGGCCGTCAAGGAGGCCGGCAAGCCGGTGGTGGTGAGCATGGGCAACGTGGCTGCCTCGGGTGGCTACTGGGTGGCCATGGGGGCCGATGAGGTATGGGCCTACCCGGCCACCATTACCGGCTCGATCGGCGTCATCGGCCTGTTTCCGACCTTCGAGGAAACGCTCGGCAAGATCGGCATCCACACCGACGGGGTCGGTACCACGCCGCTGTCCGGCGCGCTGCGCGCCGACCGGTCGCTGGCCCCGGAAGCGCGCGCCATCATCGACCGCATGATCGACCGCACCTACGAGGATTTCGTGGGCCTGGTCGCCGAGCATCGCGGCATGGGTTTCGACGCCGTACAGGAAGTCGCCCAGGGCCGCGTGTGGACCGGCGAGCAGGCTCGCGAGCGGGGTCTTGTCGATCAGCTCGGCGGGCTGAATGATGCCATCGAATCAGCCGCCCGGATCGCCGGCCTGGGCGAGGACTATGCCACCGAATACGTCCGGCCCCGGCTCAAGCCCTGGCAGGAATTCCTCACCCAGATGGGCGCCGAGGCTATTGTTCGGGCTGGCTACGAGCCGGGCTCCGCGCCGCTTATCGGCAGTCTGCCGCGCGAGTTGCGGCACAACATCGAGTCCGACCTGCGCCTGCTGCTCGAAAGCACGCGCGCCGGCCGGCCTGGCGTGCTGGCGCACTGCCTGTGCGAGGCGCCGTACTGATTGGCGCGGGAATGGCCTGAGCGGCCGGCGAAGGCTCAGTCTTCGCCGGTCGGGGCCTCGGCCGGTTCCATCAGGCCGCGCGTTCGCGCCAGGGTCTCGAGCTCGGGGACGTCGCCATGCAGTCTTCTGAGCCGGGAGCGCTCGCGCGCATCCAGTTCGTCCTCGCGGGCTTCCAGGGCGGCTTTCTCGGAGCGCAGCTCTTCAAGTTTGTGGCCGATGCGCCAGGCTTCGGCATAGTCGCGCTCCTGGCACAGCGCTTCCGGCTCGTCACCGGCGGTTCCGAGCTCGAAGCCCTGCTCGGGGGAGCAATCGGGCTCGCTGGAGCAGGCGGCCAGGGCAAGGGAGCCGGCGGCGAGGAGTGTAAGGGTCAGTTTGTTCGACATGAATTGGTTAGACTCGCTTGAAGATTCCCAAAGCATAACGCATTCATGGACCCTCTCACCCAGGGCGTGTTCGGCAGCCTGTGGGCGCTGCCGGCGGCGCGGCGCGAGCAGATGCGCGTTGCCGCGGTGGCCGGCTGGCTCGGCGGCATGGCGCCCGATCTCGATGTGTTGATCCGCTCGAGTCAGGACACGCTGCTGCAGATCGAGTACCACCGCCATTTCACGCACTCACTGGCTTTCATCCCGGTCGGCGGACTGGCCGTGGCGCTGGTGCTGTGGCCTTTTGTGAAAAAACGCGCTGGCTTCGCGCGCCTTTACCTGTGGTGTTTTCTAGGCTATGCCTCGCACGGGCTACTCGATTCGTGCACCTCCTACGGTACCTACCTGTTCTGGCCGTTTTCCGATGCGCGCATCGCGCTCAACTGGATCAGCGTTATCGACCCGCTCTACACCGTTCCGCTGCTGGTGCTGCTCGTGGTCGGTGTCTGGCGGCGCCGGCCGCTGGCGGTGGGGCTGGCCTGGGCCTGGCTGCTGGGTTACATGGCGCTCGCGGCGGTCCAGAACCAGCGCGCCGAGCAGGCGCTGGCTGACTGGGCGCGCGAGGAAGGTCTCGGGATCGAGCGCGCGGTCGCCAAGCCGGCGTTTGCCAATATCATCCTGTGGCGGGCCATCGTCGATGACGGTGAGCGCTTCCATCTGACCGCCATCCGAAACCTGCCCGGCACGCCCACGCGGGTCTGGTCTGGCGGGGCGGTCGAACCATTCGATACCCGGGCTTGGGCGGCCGAGACGCGGCTGGGCCGAGACCTGGCGCGCTTCGAGCATTTTTCGTCGGACTGGCTGTTTCGCTACCGGCCGTACGACCGGGACGGCGAGTGGTTCGTGGGTGATTTCCGCTACGCGATCGACCCGGCCAGCCAGCGCCCGCTGTGGGGTATTCGTTTTGATCCGGACAGCCCGGACGAGCGAGCGCGTTACACTACCCCGCGTCGGGTGACCGATGCGGAGCGCGAACGATTCTTTGCCCGCCTCCGGGGACAGAAAGCCGCAATTGATACGCCAATCGATACGTCCATCGAGGATTGATCATGCTTGCCACTGTTACCGATTTTCTCTGGTCCTACGTCCTGGTCGCCGTACTGGTGACCATGGGTCTGATTTTCACCTTCGGCTCGCGTTTCGTTCAGCTGCGCTACTTCGGGGAGATGTTCCGCGTGCTGGGTCAGGCCTTCCGGCACCACCCCGGCCAGGTGTCTTCGTTCCAGGCGCTGACGCTGAGCGTGGCCGGCCGGGTCGGTGCCGGCAATATCGCCGGGGTGGCCGTGGCCATCACCCTGGGCGGGCCCGGGGCGGTGTTCTGGATGTGGGTGGTCGGCCTGATCGGCATGGCCACCAGTTTCTTCGAGTGTTCGCTGGCCCAGGCCTACAAGACCCGGGACTCGAAGACCGCGACCTTCCGCGGCGGCCCGGCGCACTACATCGAACGCGGGCTGGGCTCGCGCAAGCTCGGCATGGTCTTTACCATCCTGCTGCTGGTGACCTTCGGCCTGGCCTTCGTGGCGCTGCAATCGTTTACCGCCTCATCCTCGCTCGAGGAGGCCTTCGGCGTGCCGATGCACATCACCGGCATCCTGCTCACCGCCGTGGTCGGGGTGACCATCTTCGGTGGCGTGCAGCGGATTTCGCGGGTAACCGAAATCATCGTGCCGCTGATGGCGGTGATCTACATCGTGGTCGCCCTCGGGGTGGTGCTGTTCAATGTCACCGAGGTGCCCGGTGCCCTGTGGATCATCGTTCAGGGCGCGTTCGGTCTCGACCAGGCGATCGGCGGCGGCATCGGTGCGGCCATCATGATGGGGGTCCGGCGCGGGCTGTTCTCCAACGAGGCCGGGCTGGGCAGCGCGCCCAACGTGGCCGCCGTGGCCACCGTGCCGCACCCGGTCAACCAGGGGATCGTGCAGTCGTTCAGCGTGTTCATCGACACCGCCATCATCTGCACCGCTACGGCGTTCATTATCATCATGTCCGGCATGCACGAGGTCGGCACCGTCGAAAACGGCGTGGTGCTCACCCAGCTGGCGCTGGAGAACCACGTCGGGGCCTGGGGTCAGACCTTCGTCAGCGGGGTATTGATGCTGTTTGCCTTCAGCTCGATTCTCTACAACTTCTACCTGGGCGAGAACGCTACCAACTGGATCGACCCGGATAACCGGATTCTGTTCATCGTCTTCCGGCTGCTGATGCTGGTGCTGATCCTGTGGGGCTCGATGCAGAATCTGGAGACCATCTTCAGCTTCGCCGACCTGACCATGGCGTTGCTGGCGGTGGTCAACCTGCTGGCCCTGGCGCTGATGCTCAAGGTCTGCTTCCGGCTCATGCGCGACTACGACGAGCAGTCGCGCGCCGGCAAGACGCCGGTGTTCGACTCGCACAAGTTCGACGATCTCGACCTCGACCACGAGGCCTGGGCCGATGCCGCCGACGCGGTGGTCGAGAAGCGGTGAGCGGGGGAGGCGTGAGGCGTGAGGCGGGGAACCCGGAGCCCGGAACCCTTCATCCCGCCCCCGGCTTCAGGCCGCGTTGCGGTGGCGCTTGAGGTAGACCAGAAGCTGGGAGATGGCGGCCGGGGTCATGCCGGGAATCCGGCTGGCCTGGTCGATGGTCTGCGGGCGGGTGCGCTCGAGCTTTTCGGTGATCTCGGCCGATAGCCCCTTGACGTCCTGGTAGTCGAAGTCTCCGGGTATCAGCTGCCCGGCGGCGCGGCGCTGGCGATCGATTTCGGCGCGCTGGCGCTCGAGGTAGCCGGCGTAGCGGATCTGGATGGCGACCTGTTCGGCGACATCCCCGTCCGGCTCGCCCGGGCCGAGCCCGTCAACGGCCATCAGGCCGGCATACTCGACCTCGGGCCGGCGCAGCAGCTCGGCAGCCGTGGTGTCCTTGCGCAGCGGGATCTCGAAGGCCTCGGCCACCGCCGCGGCCACGGTTGAACCGGCGGGCACGCGCAGCGCTTCGAGCCGGACCTTTTCGCGTTCAACCGCCTCGCGGCGGGCTTCGAAGTGCTGCCAGCGCGTGTCGTCGACCAGTCCGAGCTGGCGCCCGATCTCGCTCAGGCGAAGGTCGGCATTGTCCTGGCGAAGATGCAGGCGGAACTCGGCCCGGCTGGTAAACATCCGGTACGGCTCCGGCGCGCCCTGGGTGATCAGGTCGTCGACCAGCACGCCGATGTAGGCCTGGTCGCGGCCCGGTGTCCAGGCGGCCTCACCGCGTGCCTGACGCGCCGCGTTCAGCCCGGCCAGCAGACCCTGTGCGGCGGCTTCCTCGTATCCGGTGGTGCCGTTGATCTGGCCGGCAAAGAACAGCCCGGGCAGGTGGCGCGTCTCGAGGCTGGGCTGGAGGTCGCGCGGGTCGAAGAAATCGTCTTCGATCGCATAGCCCGGCCGGGTGATGTGCGCGTTCTCCAGTCCGGCGATCGAGCGCACGAAGGCGACCTGGATGTCGAAGGGCAGGCTGGTGGAAATGCCGTTCGGGTACCACTCGGTCAGGTTCAGCCCCTCGGGCTCGAGAAAGATCTGATGCGAATCCTTGTCGGCGAAGCGCACGATCTTGTCCTCGATCGACGGGCAGTAGCGCGGGCCGCTGCCCTCGATGGCGCCGGAGTACATCGGCGAGCGGTCCAGGCCGCCGCGAATCAGCTCGTGGGTGGCCTCGCTGGTGCGCGTGATGTAGCACGAGACCTGCTCGGGGTGGTCGGCCCGGTCGCCGAGAAACGAAAAGACCGGACGCGGGTCGTCGCCGGGTTGTTCGTCGAGGCGAGTGAAGTCGATGCTGCGCCCGTCGAGGCGCGGCGGGGTGCCGGTCTTGAGGCGGCCGACCGAAAACGGCAGCTCGCGCAGCCGCGCGGCCAGTGCGTTGGCCGGCGCGTCGCCGGCCCGCCCGCCCGCGTTGCTGGTCTGGCCGATATGCATGCGCCCGCCCAGAAAGGTGCCGGTGGTCAAAACCACCGTCGGGCTCGAGAAGCTCAGCCCCATGGCGGTGCGCACGCCCCGAACCCGGCCGTTTTCGACCAGCAGGTCGTCCACGCCCTGCTGGAAGACCGTCAGGTTCGGCTGGTGCTCGACAGCTTCGCGCACCGCCGAGCGATAGAGCGAGCGGTCGCACTGGGCTCGGGTGGCGCGAACCGCCGGGCCCTTGCGCGCGTTGAGCGTGCGCCACTGGATGCCGGCGCGGTCGGCGGCGCGGGCCATGATGCCGCCGAGGGCGTCGATTTCGCGCACCAGGTGACCCTTGCCGATCCCGCCTATGGCCGGGTTGCAGCTCATCTGCCCGATGGTTTCGATGTTGTGGGTGACCAGCAACGTGCGCGCACCAGCGCGCGCCGCGGCCAGTGCGGCCTCGGTGCCGGCGTGGCCACCGCCGATGACGATGACCTCGAAGTTGTCGGGATACTGCATTGTGATTCGGCGAAACGGTCGGGAACGTGCGCCGATTTTAACTCATCGTTCCCGGTCGCGGCTGCGCTCGGAGCTCGAGCTTCGATCCCGCGATCGCGAGGGCCGCGATGACGATCTCGAGGCGGGTCGCGACGACGATTGCGAAGACGATCGCGACGACGATCGTGACGACGATCGGGAAGCGGGGCGGCTGGACCGCTCGCTCGACGACCGGCTCGTCGGTGGGCTTGACGATTGTCGCGACGATTGTCGTGACGACGGTCGCGACGACGGTCGTGACGACGGCCTCGAATCTGGCCGGGATGTCGGCCTCGACGCTGGCCGCGAAGACTCGCTCGACGAGCGCTCGGGCGGACGGCTGGACGGACGTGAGGCGGGCCGGCTCGACCGTTGCCCGCTCTCCACGCGGGGTGCCGAACGTTGCGGGCTGGCCCGGCTGTCGGTGCTGTCGCGACTGCGCTCGATCCGGCTGCGGGGCGGCCGCTCCGGCGTGGTCGAGCGGGATCGGGCCGGGCTGCGCGTGTCGGGGCGCGAACGCGTCGGCGCACCCTGCATCGAACGGTCGCGCTGGCGTTGCGTACTATCCGGCCGACCGGACTCTCGTGGTGCGGCCGAGCGTGGCTGCTGAGTGCGGCGCGGCGAGAGCTGGCGCGGCAGGGCGGTGCCGCGCGTCTCGCGAGGCGCCCCGGATGCGCGGCTCTGGGCCTGGCGCGGGCTGGCGCTCGAGCGCTGCTGCAGGGCCTGCCGGGTCGCTGGCCGCCGATCTCCGGCGGTCGAACGCCCCGCGGTCTGGCGCGAACCGCGCTCCATGGCGCGCAGACGCTCGTCGATCTGGCGCACGCGCGAGACCTGATGCGGGCGGCTGGTTCGATGGTAGGGCCGGTGGTGGTAGCGCGGGTAGCTGACGTAATGCGGACGCCACGGCCGGTAGGAGTGGTAGTGCACGCCGAAGGCAAACGACGGGTAGAAGTAGCCGCCGTAACTGACCGCGACCCGGCTCCTCGGCCCGGCACGATAGCCGTAATACCAGCCCGGGTAGGGGTAATACCAGGGGTCACGGTGATGAACGATCACCGAATAGGGATGGTAGTGCCGGCTGAAATAGAAGTGGTCCAGCGACCAGTACGGGTAAATGGCCGGATTGGGCGTGGTGCGCACGTAACGCACCTGGGTGCTGTGCGTGACCCGGTGCGAGTCGTAGTAGACCCCGTCGTGTCCGTAGCGCGGCTGATGATGGGTCGCGCAGCCGACCAGGCTGGCGGCGGCCAGCAGGACGATCAGCCGTGCGACGGGGCGTGCGATGGATCGATTCAGCATACGGTTGCGCTCCGGCGGTTACCCACTCTCCACTTTAAAGTAAACCGGTAAACCCTGCCTGAACAGCGCCGGCCACCGTGGCCGGGTTCTGGCGGGTATCATCCTCTCGAAAGACACTTTATCGGTCCAATCAGCCAGAGCGCAGCATGACGACAGCAACCTACGACATTCAGGGATTCACCATCTGCCTCGACAAGGTGGTTCTGCTTTCAGCCGTTTTCGAGGCCGACAACGACGAAGGCTGGCAATTCAACGTTCGGTTGATCGGTGATGTGCGCCTTCAGGTGAAGCGGCCGACGCGTGCCGATGCGTTGCTCGAGCGACAGATGCTGGTGCGCGCACTGCAGGGCGCCGAGCCCGAGCGCGAAGCCGGCTGAAGACTCACCCCGCCGCCGGGCCGGCCGGCGGTTCGGCCAGCAGCGCCTCGACATCGCGCAGCGACAGTCGTTTCTGGGCGCGCCCGTCGATCGGGCTGGGCAGGGCCTGCAGGGCGTCGCGGCCGACCATCAGCGCCATCTCGACGGTGTGGTCGCCGGCCTCGACGACCAGCACGTCGATGTGCCGGTATTCCCCGTCGTGCCAGCGCACCCGGCGCCGTTCCTGCTCGAACGGGATGTGGCGTTCCATGAGGTAATGAACCACGGCATCCGGGTCGTCGGCGAACAGGTGCAGGCAGATGCGCGAGAAGGCATCGGCCGTGCCCTCGACCAGCGGGCCGACCAGGCGTGGTTTGAACGGCTCGAGAAAACGCATCGCCTCGGCGGCGCCGGCGTGCATGTCGGCCAGCAGGGCTTCGCGCTGCTCGTCGCCGTAGATCTCGTGCCACTCCTTGAGCGCGGCCTCGACCTCGGCGTTCGACGGCAGGCTGCCGCGCCCCGAGGCGCGCAGGCGCTCGGCGGCTTTCTGCTTGGCGGCCAGGTAGCTGCGCTGGCCTTCGGTAGCGATGATGCGCGCGGCTTCGGCGGCAACTTCGAGTCGCGTCCGGCTGCCGCGTCGCTGTCGGCTTTCGGGCATGGTCAGGCTCGCACTAGAAAATGTCGTATGGGTCGGCTTCGGAGCGGTCGTCGGCGTCTTCTTCCATTGGCGGCAGATTGTCAGCGTGGAACCACTCCTGCACGGCGCCGTCCTGGCCGGGCCGGGCGCGCAGGCCGGTCTCGGGGTTGATCAGTGCCTCGGCCAGGCCGACCGGTGCCGGTTCCCGGGTCTCGGGGCGCCCGTCGAGCGCCACGCGCATGTAATCGACCCAAAGCGGCAGCGCGGTGCGCCCGCCCTGTTCCTGGCGGCCGAGGCTTTCGTTGTCGTCCATGCCCAGCCAGACGGTGGTCACGACTCCGCCGCCGAAGCCCGAAAACCAGGTGTCGCGCAAATTGTTCGTGGTACCGGTCTTGCCGCCCAGGTCGCCGCGTTCGAGCGCCAGCGCCCGGCGACCGGTGCCGGATCGCACGACGTCGTAGAGCATCGAGCTGACCAGCCAGGCCGTTTGCGCTGTGATTACCTGCTCGGCAGCGTCCGGGATGACCGGACCGACCAGCATCGGGGGGACGGGCTCGTCCGGCTCGTCGAGCGGCTGATCGAGATCGATGCGCCGCGGCGCCGGCGGGTGGTCGTTGTCGGGGTCGTCGGCATGGTCGGCATCAGTCACGCCCCTGCTGCGGTCGAACGCGCCGTTGTCGGTCTCCGGGGGGTCCGGACAGTCGCGGCAGACCGGTCGCCAGGCCGGTTCGATGACCGTGTTTCCGTCGCCGTCATCGACGCGATGAATGAACTGCGGTTCGACCTGGTGACCGCCATTGGCAAATACGGCGTAGGCGCGATTGAGCGCCAGCGGCGTAATCGAGGCCGAGCCCAGGGCCATGGCCGGGCCGGGCGGCAGGTCGCTGCGCTGGAATCCGAAGTCGCTGATGTAGTCGCGTGTTTCCTCCAGGCCGATGCCCATGAGCAGGCGCACGCTGACCAGGTTTCTGGAGTGCACCATGGCCTCGCGCAGACGCGTCGGGCCGTGAAAGCGCCGGCTGAAATTGGTTGGCCGCCAGGTGGTTTCCATGGACGGGTCATCGATGACAACCGGCGCATCGTTGACCCGCGAGGACAGGGTGTAGCCGTTATCGAGCGCGGCGGCGTAGACAAAGGGCTTGAACGCCGAGCCGGGCTGGCGGCGGGACTGGGTGACGCGGTTGAACTGGCTGCGGCCGAAGTCCAGGCCGCCGACAAGCGCCAGGATGGCGCCGGTGTCGGCCTCCATCGAGACCAGGGCAGCTTCGGCCCTGGGCAGCTGGGCAAGCTGCCACTGCTCGTCGACCCGGCGGACCCGCACCAGATCGCCGGGTTCGAGCACGTCGGTGACCGCCTCCGGTCGCGGACCCAGCGCGTTGAGTTCGATGAATTCGCGCGCCCAGCCCAGGCTTTCGAGTTCGATGGTCGCCTGCGAGCCGTCGCGCACCAGCAGCTGCGCCTGCTCGCCGCCGCTTTCGATGACTACGGCCGGCACCAGGTCTCCGACCATGCGGATCGAGTCGAGCCTGGCTTCGAGGGCTTCGGGGTCGGACAGCACCTCGGCGTCGAATTGCTGCTCCGGGCCGCGCCAGCCGTGGCGGCGGTCGTAGGCGTTGAGTCCGTTGCGCACGGCCTGGTCGGCGCCGCGCTGCATGCGCGAATCGATGGTCGTGCGGACCTGGTAGCCGCCGCTGTAGGCTTCCTCGGCGCCGAGCTGGTCGACCACGACCTGGCGCGCCATCTCGGCGATCCAGTCGGCCTGGAGCTCGCGCTGCGGACCATGAAATGCGGCTATGTTGGGCTCGGCGCGCGCGGCCTCGTGTTCGGCATCAGAAATATAGCCAAGGCCGTGCATGCGGTCGAGTACCCAGTTGCGGCGGATCATGGCCTGGCGCGGACCCGAGATCGGGTTGTCGCGCGAGGGTGCCTTGGGCAGGGCGGCGATCATGGCCATTTCGGCCAGCGTAAGATCATCGGCTGACTTGCCGTAGTAAACTTGCGCCGCCGCGCCCACACCGTAGGCGCGATGGCCGAGAAATTCCTTGTTGAGATAGAGCTCGAAGATTTCGTCCTTGCTCATCTCACGCTCGATCTTGACCGCCAGCAGGATCTCGCGCAGCTTACGGGTAACCGAGTATTCAGCCGACAGGAAGAACCGGCGGGCCACCTGCTGGGTGATGGTGCTGCCGCCGGGAACCCGGCCACGGCCCATCGATCGGGTGTAGAGCCAGACCCCGCGCAGGGTGCCGCGCCAGTCGATTCCCGGATGTTGGTAGAAGCGGTCGTCCTCGGCGGCCAGGAAAGCCAGACGCTGGGTCTCGGGAATTTCGTCCAGGGCCAGGGGGATGCGCCGCTGTTCGCCGATCTCGCTGATAAGCTGCCCGTCGGCCGAATGAATGCGCAGTGGAACCTGCAAGCGCACGTCCTTGAGCGCGTCCACCGAGGGCAGCGAGGGAACAATAATCAGCCAAATGACTAGCAATCCGATTGCCGCTAATGCGAAAATCAGGAAAAACAGGCGGATAGAAAATACTATTAAAGGCTTTATTCGAAACACGAGATATGGTAAATGTACGTCCGAGGAATCAGCTAACCCGTGTCATTGGATGCAGGCGCCGGTCAAAAGTTGCCCTGATTTGTAGCGGCAGCGCGGTTAATCGGAAGATTAGCACAGACCAGGTGCGGCCCCGACACGGGGGCTTCGGGGGAGGATTCGATCGGGCGAGGCCGCGAGGGCCGCGCAACCGACCATGCCGGGCAATGAGGGCTCATAACGAACGATGAACGATCTAATCAAGAAAATATTCAGCGCCTCGCCACCACCGCTGGTCGGTGTCGATATCGGAAGCAGCAGCGTCAAGCTGGTTCAGCTCGCCGAGGCCGGCTCGGCCTACCGGGTCGAAGGCTTCGCCATCGAGCCGATTCCCGAAGGCGCGGTCAGCGAAGGCTCGATCGCCGATACCGACAAGGTTGCCGAGGCGGTCAAGCGCGCGCTCAAGGCCGGCGGGTTCAAGGTCAAGGCCTGCGCCATGGCAGTGACCGGTTCGGCGGTGATCACCAAGGTCATCAACCTGCCCGCCGACTTGTCCGAGGAGGACATCGAGGGCCAGATCGAGGTTGAGGCCGGGCAGTACATTCCCTATCCGCGTGATGAGGTGAGCCTGGATTTCGAAATCCTCGGCCCGTCGCCGCGCAATGCCGACCTGCTCGAGATTCTGCTGGCGGCCTCCAAGACCGAGCACGTCGACACCCGCCGCGAGGTCGCCGAGCTGGCCGGGCTGTCGGCAAGGGTTGTCGACGTCGAGTCCTACGCCATTGCCAATGCTTTTGACCTGGTCCGCAAGCGTGCCGGTCTGGACGAATCCGAGACCGTCGGCGTGCTGAACATGGGTGCAACCAACTCGTTGATGATCGTGTTGCGCGGCAATCGGTCGGTCTACAGCCGCGAGCATTCCTTCGGCGGCCAGCAGCTCATCGACGAGTGCATGCGCCGTTACGGCATGGATGCCGATCAGGCCGCGTTCCTGCAGCGAGGCGAAGAGCCGCCGGCCGGTTTCGAAGACGAGGTGCTCGAGCCCTATCGGCAAAACGTCATTCAGCAGATTTCGCGGGCCCTGCAGTTCTATTCATCGTCGAGCGACTACACCAGCATCACCACGCTCTACCTGACCGGTGGCGCGGCATCGACACCGGGGCTTGCCGAGGCAGTGGGCAACGAGGTCGGGATCTCCTGCGAAGTGGCCGACCCGCTCAAGGATCTGCGCCTGGCGCCAAGGATCAATGCGCGCGCGCTCGATCAGGCGCGACCGGCGCTCACCACGGCCTGCGGGCTGGCACTGCGGGGATTTGACTGATGGCGAAAATCAATCTACTGCCCTGGCGCGAGAACCTGCGCCAGCAAAAGCAGAAGAATTTCCTGATCGCGGCCGCTGCGACGGCCCTGCTGGCAGCCGGTATTGTGCTGCTGGCGAACCATTTCATGAACACCCAGATTTCCGGGCAGGAAGCGCGCAATGATTATCTGCGCGACGAGATCCGCAAGCTCGAGCGCGACATCGCGCGCATCGAGACGCTCGAGGAGGTTCGCAACAACCTGCTGGCGCGCAAGGATGTCATCGAGCGCCTGCAGAGCAATCGCTCGCTGATGGTGCATCTGTTCAACCAGATGGCCACCACGCTGCCCGAAGGGGTCACCCTCGACTCGGTCCGCCAGACCGGCGAGGAACTGACCATCAACGGCACCAGCGAATCCGAGGGTCGGGTGTCGACCTACATGCGCCGCATACAGGGCGCCGAGTGGCTCCACGAGCCTCAGCTCGGGGTGGTCGAGCGCCGACCGACCGAGCAGCGTCCCGGCCAGCCCTATCGATTCGAACTCAAGGCGCGGGTCTCCGCTCCCGACACCGACGACGAGGAGGTTTGAGGCGATGGATCTTTCAGAGCTCAGAGACCTGGATCCGAACAATATCGGCAGCGCCTCGACTGGCACCAAGGCAATCCTCCTGGTGGTCATGGCCGTGGTGATCCTGTTTGCCGGTTACTGGTTTCTGGTCAAGGACAAGCGCGAGGTGCTCGACAATCGCAAGAGCGACGAGGTGGACCTGCGATCGGATTTCCAGGAAAACCAGCAGCTCGCTGCCAATCTCGAAGCCTATGAGCAACAGCTCGAGGAGATGGAGGAGATGCTGGCGACCATGCTGCAGCAGCTGCCCTCCCGAACCGAGATGCCGGACCTGCTCGCCGATGTTGCCCAGACCGCCCAGAGTTCGGGCATCGAGAACGAGCTGTTCGAGCCGCGCTCGGAAATCATGCGCGATTTCTATGCCGAGCAACCTATCAGCGTCCGTCTGGTCGGCACTTATCACGAGTTCGGCACATTCGTCAGCTCGGTTGCCTCTCTTTCTCGGGTGGTGATTCTGACGATGCGCGATATTTCGCTGCAGCCGGTCGAAGACGGCCAGTTGCGCATGGAAGGCACGGTTACGACATACCGTTACCTGGATCCCGACGAGAACGGCGCGGGCGGAGGAACTCGGTGATGAGACAGTTGATTTACAACCTGGCGCTGGCTGGCCTGGTGCTCGGATTGGCCACGGGCTGTCAGCCCGGCAAGGACGACCTCGAGCAGTGGGTCGCCGAAGAGTTGCAGCGGCCCGGGGGCGAGATCGAGCCGATCCCGCCCATCAGCACCCCCGAGGTGGTCGCCTACGACGCCTATGATCTGCGCGACCCGTTCCGCAGCCGGGCGACCGAGCCCGACGAACAACTTGCCGAGGAAGAAGTGGGTGAAGGGCTGCGCCCCGACCCCGAACGCCGGCGCGAGTATCTCGAAGAGTTTTCCATCGATGCGCTTCACATGGTCGGTACCCTGGAAATCGATGGCGTCGACTACGCGCTGGTGCGCGACCCCGAACGGGTTGTCCACCGCGTGCGCGAAGGCAATTACATGGGCACGAACTACGGGCGCGTCACCAGCGTGGAAGGGGATCGTATCGAAATGGTTGAACTGCACGAGGACGGGCGCGGCGGCTGGGTCGAGCGCGAAACCCGCGTGCGTATGCGCGATGGCGGATGAGCGCCCGAACTTCTAAGGATTCGTAAAGCAATGAATGCAATGACTAAATCTTGGGCCACGAATGGGAGATGTGTGATGAGCAGCGGTGGCAAGGCAATAACGCTACTTCTCGGCCTGTTCTGTCTGGCAGGTGTGGCCCAGGCCACGGAAGTGACCGATGTGCGTGTCGAGTCCGGTGATGGCGAAGTTCGCTTCGTGCTCACGACGGATTCGGCGCCGCCGGACCCGACGGTATTCCTGACCGAGCAGCCCCCCAGGATCGTGCTGGAAATGCCGGGCACGAGTTCGCGCGTGTCGGGTGATCGCCTGCCGGTCGGCGTCGGTCCGGCCCGAAGCTACATGGCACTGAGTGCCGGCGGACGCACGCGCCTGGTCGTTGACCTGTCGCGCCCGGCGCCCTACGAGACCCGGGTCGAAGGCAACGAAGTGACTTTGATCGTCGGTACCGGCCAGGCCTCGCCGGGGGCGGTCGCCGCCTCGGATCGTGCCGAAACCGGTCAAGCGGCCGGCTACGAGATCGCCGGCATCGATTTCCGGCGCGGTGACGACGGCGAAAGTCGCGTCCTCATCGATCTCAACCGGCCCGGCGTGAACATCTCGGTCAACGAGCGCTCCGGCGGGCTGCATGTCGACTTGTTCGATACCGAGCTGCCGGCACCGCACCGGCAGCAGCTCGACGTGGCCGATTTCGCCACCCCGGTCAGCTTCATCACGCCCGAGCAGCGTGGTGACAACGTGCGCTTCCGTATTGATATCAGTGGGCCGTACGAACACATGGCCTACCAGACAGCTGATCGCCTGGTCATCGAGGTCGGCCGTCCGGCCGAGGAGGTCGCCGAGGACCGTGAGCTTCAGTTCTTCGAAGAACGCGAATACGAAGGCAGCCGGGTGACGCTGAACTTCCAGGACATCCAGGTGCGCTCGGTTCTCCAGCTCATCGCCGATGTATCGGACCTCAACGTGGTGGTCTCCGACAGCGTGACCGGCAACCTGACCCTGCGTCTGACCAACGTGCCCTGGGACCAGGCGCTCGATATCGTGCTCGAGACCAAGAACCTCGACAAGCGCCGCTCCGGCAACGTCATCTGGATCGCGCCGGCCAACGAGATCGCCCAGCGCGAGCAGCAGATTCTACGGGCACGGGCCCAGCGCGAGACTCTTGAGCCGCTGCGCACCGCCATGATTTCAGTCAGCTACGCCGACG